>CAZCJJ010000103.1:0-12732 GCA_964499045.1 uncultured Opitutales bacterium
TTAAAGGCTACGGAAATTTACGCCCGCTACGGCGTCAGTAAATTCCATCGACTCGACGCTGCTGTAATTGAGGCTCACTTGCGTGGACAGATTGTTGTTGGAACATATGCTATTCGGAAAGACGATACTTGTATCTTTCTGGCAGCTGATTTCGACGGCGATGGATGGAAGCGGGATGCTGCGGCCTACCGTGACGAAGCCTCGCGATTAGGAATTCAAACCCTGGTAGAGGTCTCGCGGTCGGGAAACGGGGCGCACGTATGGATACTATTCCATGAACCAGTGGCGGCTTCTTTGGTCCGTCGGCTTGGTAGTCTATTGCTGGCCCGCGCAGCAGCCTGTCACCCGGGGCTGCGTCTGGATGCCTATGACCGTTTCTTCCCCAATCAAGACACCATAGGGATATACGTTTACGCTGACTGGCAGGGGCTGGGCGGCCCAACCCTGATGGGAGCACTTTACCGCAGCATCGTTCGGGGTGAAGAGATTCTCTCATTTGAGTATGAGCCTGCCTGGCTAAGGGACGGAAAACCCTTTGTCCTCGATCCCCAAAGAGGACCTCGAAGAACTCTGGCGAAGGATCGTTTTTAACGTCTGCGTCAACAACACCGATGACCACCTGCGTAACCACGGATTCCTGCTCTCAGACCAGGGCTGGAAGCTCTCTCCAGCCTACGATTTGAACTCCCAACCCTGGGGTGGCGGATTGGCACTGAATATCGATGAAAACAGCAACGCCTGTGAGCTGGATTTGGTGCGCAGTGTCGGACCGTATTTTCGTCTCTCAAAAACCCGTCATGAAGCCATCATTCAGGAGGTGACGATGGCAGTCAAAACGTGGGAAAAATGTGCCAGAAATATGGGGCTGAAACGTAGCGAAGTTGAACGTTTCCAAACCGCATTTCGTAGATCATAGTGACTCCCGGATTTTGGCAATTTTGCTTCCTAAAGATGGGAATGACAGGCCCAGAAGGCCCAATTGTGCCAAAATGACAACCATAGAACGGAGCATAAAATTCCCCGGAAGCCCTCAAAACGGCCTGATTTACTATTAAACGGAAGCATAGCTAGGGGCAATTTACCTCTGGCTACTTGGAGCGAAATATACTCCCTGAGCTTGTCGCCAACAAGAAGGCTAAAATGATTCCGGGCAAGGGACGCAGGGATATTAAATGGCTTTTTCACACGAAGCACCCAAGCTCATTGTAAGAGCCTTAAACTTTAAAAACTTTAATCATTGACGTTCCTGCTATGCGCGAACATCAATGTTTGCGTGCAAATTTTATGTGAAGTCATTCGCGAGCTCATGGAGCGGCGCGAGCTTACAGGGAGCCAGTTAGCCGAGGATATCGGCCTGAGCGCGGCTTCAGTCAGTCGAATTGTTACCGGGCAGTCCAGACCCCGTCAGGTCACGCTTTCCAGGCTTATGAAGCGACTCTGCACCTCCAAGGAGGAGGAGCAGGCACTGATCGCAGCCTACGAGTCCAAAGACGCCGAAAAGCTTCCGCTGACCCCGCTCTTGTCGGAAGCCGCCAATGCACAGGCCGAGGAGGAGCGCGTGCGTCGTTTCATGGAGGTGAAGGCACAGTCGATTGCTTTCAAGCGTTCGGTGGCCCGTGAGTTGGATAAAGCGGGCATCCGATACCGTCAGGACGTGACTGAAAAATTGGTGGCGACGGATTTCCTGCTCGAACTGGGCGAACGGCGTATCGCGCTGGAGTGCAAATTCAACCTCCATCGGGACATGGAGAAATCTCTCATCTCAGCCCGGCTGATCCGGGAGCAGTTTGGCTGCGATCTGGTTTACATCGTTGTCCCCTTCCACGAGGAAGGCGATGGAGATGATTTAAAAAAAGACGAGAATACCCGCATTGTGCCGCTCCAGGACCTCGCCGAAGCCATCAATTCAGAGATAAGCCCATAGTATGAAACCCATGAACGAGACAGCAGAGCAGTTAGTCTTCTCCAAGCAGCGCGTCGCTGACCATGGGGAGGTCTTCACGCCTGCCTGGTTGGTGGATGCCATGCTGGATCTGGTAAAGGATGAGACGGAGCGGATCGATTCCCGTTTCCTTGAGCCTGCCTGCGGAAGCGGAAATTTCCTCATTAAAGTTCTTCGCCGAAAGCTGGCTGCAGTTCAAAAGAAGTATGGCCGCTCGGACTTCGACAAAAAGCATTACGCACTTCTTGGCCTGATGTGCATTTACGGGATCGAACTGCTTCCGGACAATATTGCCAAGTGCCGCGCTAACCTCCTCGAAGTCATGGCCGAATTTCTGCAAGTAAGCCCGTCAGATGACCTCTTCAAAGCCGCCTTTTTCGTTCTGGAGCAGAACATTGTCCATGGAGATGCCCTGTCGATGCGTGTAGAAGGCGGCGACGCGATCACCTTTGCCGAATGGGGTTACCTCGGTAAAGGAAAGTTCCAGCGCCGGGATTTTCGTTTCGATGCTCTGACGCAGTCCTCAGCCTTCAGTGAGGAGGGCTCACTCTTCGCACACCTCGGCAAGCATGAGATTTTCGTGCCGGAAAAGACCTATCCCCCAATGAACATTCGGCAACTGGCGGAAATGGCCGCCCCTATCGAACCAGAGGAAGGGCCACAGAAATGAGCGAAAAAGCGAAATCCATCACCATTCAAGACAACCCGGCTCTAATTAAGGCGAATGCGCCGCAATTAAAAGTCAGACCACAAGGATAGAAAGCTATTATACCGATGGGAAAGCACAACCAACTTGTAGTCTTGGATGAAACGATCCGCGTCCAGAGGATCGACAAGGCCGATTACATTTCGCTCACGGATATCGCCAAATTCCGAAATCCGGATGCACCTGCCGACATCATCAAAAACTGGCTTCGCAGCCGTAGCACGATTGACCTGCTTGGCCTCTGGGAGAAGCTGAATAACCCGGATTTTAAACTGGTCGAATTCGACCAGTTTAGATTCCAGGCGGGCGAAAATGCCTTCGTCCTGTCGCCAAAGAAATGGATCGAGACGACTCAGGCGATTGGCTTGCTTTCGAAGTCAGGACGCTACGGCGGCACCTTTGCTCACCGCGACATTGCCTTCGAGTTTGCCTCCTGGGTCTCGGTCGAGTTCAAGCTTTACCTGATCAAGGAGTTCCAGCGCCTGCAGGAGGCGGAGCAAAAGCAACTCGGCTGGGATGTGAAGCGGAACCTCACCAAGATCAACTACCGCATCCACACCGACGCGATTCAGGCCAATCTGATTCCGCCGGAGCTGACGGGGAAGCAGGTCAGCCTGATCTACGCCAGCGAGGCCGACGTCCTGAACATGGCACTATTTGGCCAGACGGCTAAGGAGTGGCGGGACGGCAACCCCGACGAAAAGGGAAACATCCGCGATCAGGCCAACGCCTCGCAGCTCGTTTGCCTGGCCAACCTTGAAAACCTCAATGCCCTCTTCATCAACGAAGGCATGGCGCAAGCCGAGCGGCTGAAGAAGCTCAACCGCATCGCCATCGAGCAGATGGAGATCCTCACCAGCGACTACAACCTCAGGCGACTGGAAGGGGGTAGCAAATGATGGATCCGCAGATTACGCAGATGGACGCAGATTTAGAGAGGCGGGATGCTCAGACCTATGAGATCATCGGGGCGGCCATGGCGGTTCATCGGGAATTGGGGCACGGGTTTCTTGAGGCGGTTTACCAGGCAGCCTTGGCGCGTGAATTTAGTCTTCAGGGGATTCCGTTTCAACGAGAGCAGCGTTTGTCTGTATCGTATCGTGGAGAAATAATCGCTGAACACCAAGCAGACTTTGTTTGTTATGGTGAGGTCATAGTGGAATTGAAAGCCCTTCAAAAGCTCTCGGGCGTGGAAGAGGCCCAGGTTATCAACTACCTCAAAGCAACGGGCCTTCAACGAGGCCTGCTTATCAACTTCGGAACCGCAAGCCTTCAGCACAAACGTCTGATCTTCACTCATCAGAAAGGATCCACAGATTACGCAGATGGATGCAGATTGAAGAATCCAGAAGAAAACAATCTGCGCAAATCTGCGAAATCTGCGGATAAAAATCAGGGGGCAAGTCATGATTGAGCAAGCACAATTCTCGCTGCGCGGGCGTAATCCCGATGTGCTCACCTGCATTGCGAATCTTTCCAATGACGAGGTGTTCACTCCGCCGGAGTTTGCCAATCGGATGCTCGACACGCTTGCCGAGGCCTGGGCCGCCAGCAACGGCGGCGCGAACATCTGGGAGGATAAGACGGTCACCTTTCTCGACCCCTGCACGAAGTCGGGCGTCTTTCTGCGTGAGATCACCAACCGCCTAAACAAGGGGCTGGAGAAGGAAATCCCGGACTTACAGGAGCGCGTGGACCACATCCTCACGAAACAGGTTTTCGGCATCGGCATCACCCGTATCACCAGCTTGCTCGCCCGCCGCAGCCTCTACTGCTCAAGATTCGCCAATGGCCCGCATTCCATCGTAAAGTCATTGGGTGACGAATCCGGCAATGTCTGGTTCGAGCGGATGGAACACACTTGGGACGGCAAAAAGTGCAAGTTCTGCGGGGCCAGCAAAGATACTTTCGATCGTGGGGAGGGACGCGAATCCCACGCCTACGCATTCATTCACACTGACAACATCAAGGCTCGGATAGCCGAACTATTTGGAGATACTATGCAATTTGACGTCATTATTGGAAACCCGCCATATCAACTTAGCGATGGAGGTTTTGGGAAAAGTGCTGCGCCCATATATCATCGTTTCGTTGAGCAAGCCAAAGCACTGGATGCCCGTTACCTTTCAATGGTTATTCCCTCACGTTGGTTTGCAGGTGGAAAAGGTTTGGATGAGTTTCGAGAGAACATGCTCGGAGACAACCGTCTACGAACAATTGATGATTTTCTTTCTGCTGCTGATGTTTTTCCAGGAGTAGGTTTAAAGGGCGGAATATGCTATTTCCTTTGGGATAGGGATCACCCCGGAACCTGCCAAGTATCAACGCACTTCAAGGACTGGCCAGTCTCAACGTCTAGCCGTCCGCTAATCGAAAGTGGATCAGAGATATTTATACGTTTTAATGAAGGCCTATCAGTATTGAAAAAGATCGCGGCAGTAGAGCATGAAAATCCTGCTTCAATCGCGCTTCCTGAAAATAAGCGTTTCGCGAATTTAGTTAGTTCAAGAAAACCGTTCGGATTCGATACGACCTTCAAAGGGAAGAAGTCGAAAAGCTCGGGTGATCTGAAGGTTATGCAGAATGGCGGCTTCGGATATGTCTCTAAGGATAAGGTTTCAATTGGAAAACAATACATTGGTAAGTGGAAGATATTTGTAGGGTATGCTGCTCCAGGAACTGGCAATCGAGACACATACCCCCACAAAATTATCAGCACTCCGTTCTTAGGTGAGCCGTCGAGTATTTCTTCTGAGACGTATCTTTGTATAGGACCTTTTTCCAGTAAAACGGAGGCCCAAAATGCCCTCTCTTACCTTACTTGTAAACTCACTCGCTTGTTGATTCTGCTTCACAAACCTTCTCAGCACGTCACTCGCAAGGTCTATAATTTCGTGCCCTCTCAAGATTGGTCGAAGAAGTGGACTGATGAAGCTCTTTACAAGAAATACGACCTTTCTGCGGCTGAGATCGAATTCATTGAGAAAATCGTCCGACCCATGGAATTAAACAACGGCAATGACGACTAAACCCATATTTAATCATCCACAGATTACGCAGATGGACGCAGATTTTTATTTTCCAAGAACACAATCTGCGGAAATCTGCGCAATCTGCGGATAGACAATCCCATGACCACCAAACCCACCATCGAGCAAATCCTGACACCGAAGCCGGAAGTCCAGCCTCGCGTCTATGCCTATGCGATTGATGACGCGGCGCACGCAGGCTTGCTCAAGGTGGGGCAGACCACGCGCAACGTGAAGCAGCGGGTGGCCGAGCAGCTCAAGACGGCGGCGATCAAGAATTACCGAATCGAGATCGACGAGCCTGCGGAGCGGGACGATGGCTCGCTCTTTTCCGACCACGAGGTCCGTGCGGCCTTGGTGAAAAAGGGCTTTGAGAATGTCGAATTGGAATGGATGTGCTGCACGGTCGAGGATGTGAAAACCGTGCTGACAGAGTTGCGAACGGGCCAGCGGTTCTCCGGTAAACCTGCCGAAACTTTTCCGATGCGTGCCGAGCAACAGGAAGCCGTTGATAAGACCTTTGAATACTATCACTCCATTTGGTCGGAGGATAAGAAGGCTGTCCCGCGCTTTCTCTGGAATGCAAAGATGCGCTTCGGCAAGACCTTCACCACCTATCAACTCGCCAAGAAACTTGGGGCTAAGCGGGTGCTGGTGGTCACTTTTAAGCCAGCGGTTGAGGATGCCTGGCAATCGGATCTGGAATCGCACGTTGATTTCGATGGCTGGCAATACCTCTCGCGTAATTCCGATACCGACCCGTCGCAGGTGTCCAGCAGTAAGCCGCTGGTCTATTTTGGCTCCTTCCAAGACCTCCTGGGCCGCGACAAGACCGGCAACATCAAGCCCAAGAATGAATGGCTGCACACATTGAATTGGGACTTGGTGGTCTTTGATGAATACCACTTCGGTGCCTGGCGGGAGACGGCGAAGGAACTCTTCGAAGGTGAAGACGAAGCGGCAGCAAAGAAGGAGGCCAAGCTGGAATACGCCTCCGATCTGGAAGGCGTGAACGAAGACCTGACCGAGCTATCGGAAAAAGAGACCGAATTCCTACCCATCACTACCAAGGCCTATCTTTATCTCTCGGGGACGCCCTTCAAGGCATTGGCCACAGGCGAGTTTATTGAGGAGGCGATTTTCAACTGGACCTACACCGACGAGCAACGCGCAAAGGAAAACTTCGCGCAGAAGCATCCCGGCCTGCGCAATCCTTACGGTGCTTTGCCACAGATGCGCCTGTTGACCTACCAGATGCCGGACGAGTTGGTCTCCATCGCCAGCGGCGGCGAGTTTGACGAGTTCGACCTGAATGCCTTCTTCGAAGCGAGCGGTCGCGGTGACCAAGCTGAGTTTAAGCACAAGCACGATGTGCAGAAGTGGCTGGACATTATTCGGGGCGGCTACACCGCGAAAGCCGCCGAGCACCTGAAGACTGGCACGCGCCCGCCGTTTCCTTACTCGGATGTGCGCCTACTGCCCTATCTTCAGCACTCCTTCTGGTTTTTACCCAACGTAGCGGCCTGTCACGCAATGGCAAACCTGTTGGCCGAGAAGCAAAACGCATTCTGGAAAGCCTACGATGTAGTCGTCGCTGCGGGCGCTTCAGCGGGAATCGGTCTGCAAGCCCTGCCACCTGTGCGGAAGGCTGTCGGCAGCGGTTTCGATACCCAGACGATCACGCTGTCCTGTGGTAAGTTAACCACAGGAGTGACGGTGCCGCAATGGTCGTCGATCCTGATGTTGCGGAATCTGACCTCGCCGGAAAGTTATTTTCAGGCAGCGTTCCGCGTGCAATCGCCCTGGTCGATCAAGAACCCGAACGGAAACGATCCCAACGAGGAGGAAATTCTCAAGCCAGCCTGCTTCGTATTCGACTTTGCACCGACACGGGCTCTGCGACAAATCTCTGAATACGGGATCGGTCTCTCACCCAACGAACCCAATCCTGAAAACGCCGTGCGGGACTTGGTTTCTTTTCTCCCGGTGTTGGCCTACGACGGCGCAAACATGACCCAGATCGACGCTGGCGGCATTCTCGACATCGCGATGGCAGGGACGTCCGCAACGCTGTTGGCCCGAAAGTGGGAAAGCGCACTGCTGGTGAACGTCGATAACGACACCCTGCGCCGTGTTCTGGAAAACGAAGAAGCGATGGATGCGGTCGGGCGTATCGAAGGATGGCGCGCGCTGGGCGATAACATCATCGAGACGATCATCAACAAGGCCGAGAAGATCAAGGACCTCAAAAAGAAGGCCAAGGAAGGCGACTTGACCAAGAAGGAAAAGAAGGAGCTGAGCGACGAAGAGAAAGAGTTCAAGTCCAAGCGGAAGCTCGTCCAGGAGAAGCTAATCAAGTTTGCCACACGCATCCCCGCCTTCATGTATCTCACCGATTTCCGGGAAAACACGCTTCAGGATGTCATCACCAAGATCGAGCCGGACTTATTCGAGACCGCCACCGGACTGACCGTGAAAGACTTCCACCTGCTGGTGCGGCTACGTGTTTTCAACACCGAGCAGATGAACGCAGCCGTCTTCGCCTTCCGCCGCTACGAAGATGCATCCCTTCGCTACACCGGCATCGAGAGCCACGACGGCCTAACGCACTACGGGCTCTACGATACCGTAGTGGCTAGAGAGGAGGTGCCAAGATGATCCGCTTTATCCATACAGCAGACTGGCAGATAGGCATGAAGGCTAGTGGTCTGGGCTCGTCCTCTCAGGCTGTGCGCGATGCTCGCTTGGAATCGTTGAAAAGGTTGGTTGAACTGGCAAATGACCGAAAGGCCGAGCTGATGCTGGTTACGGGCGATGCCTTCGAAGACAACGCTGTGGATCGCCTCCTTGTTCGTAAGGTTGGGGATATTTTGGCGAAGTTTCAGGGCGAAGTTTACATCACGCCAGGAAACCACGACCCGCTGGGGCCCGGTAGTGTCTGGGATCATCCGGTTTGGGCGGAAAGCAAGAATGTAACGGTCATACGGGAGAATAAGCTGGTTGAACTGGAAAACTGTACACTCTACCCTTCGCCGCTGAAGGAGAAATACTCCACACGCAACCCCGCATCCTGGATACAGGCTAAGGATTGCCCAATAATAGCCATCGGAATGGCACATGGTAACGTCGAAGGATTGCCAGATGCAGAACCGGACTATCCAATCCCCCAGAATGCCGCTGAGACTGCTGGTCTGGATTATTTGGGCATCGGACACTGGCACTCCTACACGCCTTACAAGGACAGCAAGGGTGCCATTCGCATGGCGTATTGTGGCTCCCATGAGACAACTAAATTCGGGGAGCGAGAAAGCGGGAATGCTTTGCTTGTGGAAATCGCAGAACGTGGAGCCTCTCCCAAGATTGAGGTCATTCACACAGGGAAGCTGAACTGGCATACCTTGGAAAAGAATCTCGAATCGCCAGGCATGCTAATGGATGTCACCAGCGAATTGAGCGATCTGGGCGCTCCAGAGAATGCACTGGTTCGGCTACGCCTGACAGGTCTTCTGTTTGCATCGGATCGTGAGGATCTGGAATCTGTTAATGAAATCCTAAAGACTAGATTTTTATTCGGAGAGTTGCAGGCCGAGTCTCTAACTCCAGCACCCGAAGACGATTCCTGGATTGAGGAGCTGCCTGCGGGGGCGCTTCGTGAAGCCGCTGAGAGTATCCGGCAACTAGCGGTGCACAGCTCAGACGAGCGAGAAAGAGTTGTAGCGACTCGGGCGTTACTCGAACTTTTTGATAGCAAGGAGAAAGCGGCATCATGATCCTCAAGCGAATCGTAGTCTCCAATTGGCGTAGTCTGCTGAATGACGTAGAGGTTGGTCCGTTTTCCGATGGCTTGAATGTCATTCACGCTCCGAATGGCACTGGCAAATCCTCGTTGTTCGAAGCTATGCGCCGTGGACTCTTTGATGCGCACCATGTTAGCGGATCTGAAATCGCCGCGATTCAGCCATGGGGGCGTGACCTGACCCCATCGGTCACCATTGAGTTCATTGAGGGAGATGAGACGTGGCGTGTTGAGAAATCTTTCCTCAGCGGTAAATCCGCAAAGCTCTTGAGGCTTGAAGACGGAGTTTTCAAACCGGTTGCGGATAGTCGAAATGCAGATGAGCAAATTCGTGAAATATTGGCCGCCGAGGCTCCAGGACGTGGCCTTTCCAAGCAAGAGCATTGGGGCTTAGCCCAGATACTCTGGGCACCACAAGGCGAACTACATCTCAATAAGATTTCAGGAAATGCGTCGGAACGTCTGAAGGCAGCTCTAGGCATTCAAATATCCGGGGAAAGTGGCGGTCTGATCGAAGACCGTATCGAAGAACGCTATCTGGAATTCTTCACCAGCAAAGGCAGCTACAAGACTGGCAAAAACGCAGCTCCGATTGTTTCACTGCAAGAAAAGCAAGCCAAGCTCACAGAGCAATTGGTGACCCTAAGGGATCGGCATATGGCGTTTGAACAGACTGGCCATAATGTTGCGGATGCACAGCAGCGGCGAATGCAAGCGCGCCGTGAAGCGGAAGCCTTACGCGATATCGTAATCAAGACCCGCACCGATGCAGAACTTTATGCCAAGCTTGAAACGGAAAAGACCAACAAGCGTGAGAGAGAGTCTTTGGCCAAGGAAAAATACGAATCCCAGACCACAAGGCAAAAGCAGATTAAGCAGACTCAGGAACAGATTTCAGATCTGGATAAAGCGGTGAAGGCTCAAGCATCCACGATCTCTGAACTCAAGAAGGAGGAGGAGGCCGCCAAAGAATTATTAGCAAAAAAACGCACCGGCAGGGAAAAGGCTCGGGCAAAGCGCAGCGAAATAGTTGAGCGCCAAAAGCTGATTGAGACGGCTCGTGAATACCTCAAACACATCGATAGACTATCTGGACTGAAAAAGCAGGCCGAACAAATTGCCGGGCTTTTGGAGCAAAAAGCGAAGACTCAGGAGCAGCTAGAGTCCACCCTGGCCCCCGCCGTGAAAACAATACGAGAAGTGCGCAAATGGGTAGAGAAGCGCGGTCAGGCTCAGATCGCTCTACGAGCATCACAGATTCACCTCGCAATCACCCCGAACGAAGTCGTCGAAGTCAAGAATGCCACTGACAGTGTCACAACAAAGATCGAAGCGGGGAAAACACATGAGATTTCAGGCGATGACTGGGTGGATGTCTCAGTGGCTGGCTTCGGCTCCATTCGAGCATCTGGACCAGAAGGAAACGCCGACGAGCACCGTGCCGAGTTAGATAAAGCGTTAAAGAAAATCGAAAGCCTCACTCAACCCTATGGCACGAGTGATCCTGATAAACTTCAGGACATGCGTGATCGAGCGGACAAATTAAAGCAGGAAATCGATAACCTCGAAAATCGAATAAATGACATTCTGGGCGAAGAAGCACTGGACGAGCTAAAGCAAGAGCAGGTGGAATTGCAGGCCCGAGTTGAAGAAACAGAAAAAGCACATCCGGCCTGGAAGGATGAGGCACCGAAGATCAATAAGCTGCAATCTGACAGCGAAAGCCTTAGGGTAGAGATAGAGGATGCGATAACTGAGGCCGAGAACGCCTTCGAACAAGCCCAAGCCAGACACACCGCAGCCTCCAATGCGCTGGGCGGAGCTAACGCCGACCTCAAGGTCATCCAAGGGAATTTGGAGAGCGCCAATCGGCAGATCAGGGACCTACTTAGTGACGGCCTTTCAGACCAAGAGCGCGCGAAAGCCATTTCCGATGCACTGATGTCCTGGCAGGCAGCCAAAACGTCTGCCGAGCAGGCTGAAGAATCGCTGAAACAGTTCCCCGATGACCCAACCAAGGAACTCACCAAGCTGGAGAAACAGTTAACTGCTTTGGAGGATGTCGAGAGTAAGGCTAGGGATGAAGAAAACAAAGCAGAAGGCCAACTCCAAATACTGGCAGCGGAAGGCACCTATTCCAAACTGGTTTCCGCAGAAGAGGAACTGGCAGCTTTGAGAACACAAATTGAGCATGAATCCATTCGCATGGATGCAATAAAACTGCTCCAGGAAACAGTATCAGCTTGCAAGAAGCGTATGGTTGCCAGTGTCTCTGCCCCCGTCGAACGTAGTGCCTCCCGAATGCTATCTCGTATCGTTGGCCCACGATTGGGACAATTAAAACTTACGGGTGATTTCGTGCCTGAAGCGGTAAGTCCAGAAATAGCAGCCGATCCCGTGCCGTTGCATAACCTCTCCGGCGGCGAGCAGGAGCAACTTTACTTGGTATCCCGCTTAGCCCTTGCCGATGTGCTCGCCAAGAACCAGCGCCAGCTCGTCGTTCTCGATGACGTGTTGAATGCAACCGACGCCGGGCGACTCGCGCGCCTATTAACCCTGATGGAGGAAGTCTCCGACCGACTCCAAATCATTATTCTAACCTGCCATCCAGAGCGCTACCGGGCGCTTGAGGAGGCTGAATTCTTTGAGCTGAAAAGCTAAAACCATGGCGTCTACTCCATCAATATTATCTCAGATCCTCGAGTGGTGAGCGGGTCGAGGGGTTTCTGGAACAGATCCTCGAAGCGGGTGATGCAACTCCAGTGAAGTGGCTTGAGACCGACCTGGAGGATTTTGACCGGTGGGAGGCGCTCTACCACTAGACAAATGACCCCGAGCAGCAAAACCGCTGCATAATAAAGCTGGTACGCGTCCTTAAGCAATTGCGAAACCGTCTCTTGCGCCAGAATAGCGAGCTTCAGAGGGCCGCTGACTATGATTACCGCACGGAGGCTAACTACGACATAAAGGAGGCCAAGCTTCAGTGGCGACTGCAGGAGACGGAGGGCTTGCGCATGGTTCTCGTGGAGGTGGACAATCGGATGACGCAGGCTACCGTATTTCATGTGAACCGTGATACGGCTCTACTCCACGCGAGGAGCCAGATGGTGGAGGCAATTCTCTCCGTTGGGCAGAAAGTGATCCAAAGCCTTCAACAGATTGCGGAGTATCTTAACCGAGTGCGCCGGGATTATGCGCGTGTCCGAAAATTGATTCGCTTACAAGATCTGATCGACCGCTACGAGTTGGATGAGATAAT
>CAZCJJ010000104.1:0-12629 GCA_964499045.1 uncultured Opitutales bacterium
TTTATGCCCGGTAACCATACATGGGTAAGCTACAAGTTCCGCATTTATGCGGTCCCCTCAACCGCCTGAAGGCGGGAATTGCAGCGGAAAATCCAAATCATTCCAGTTCGCTCAGACTGACCTCGCGGCCTTCCGCGTGACTCCGGATCGCGGCATGGCAAATGGTCATCGCGGTCAATCCCTGCTTCACCGTCGTCATGGGGGATGCCCCCAGCTGAATTTCATCAGCAAAGGCCTCCAGCAAACGGAAATGTCCCTTGTCCGGTTCCGCCGTGAACTGGAGGGCCGGATCTCCCCGCTCCGCCGCTTCCCGGCAGGCCTGCCCCTTTTTCGCCAGCCAACCGTGAAGGCCGCCTTCTATTCCAACCGAGGGGTGGCGATCCCCAAGCAGCGGATACTTCTTCACCTGGTCCGCTCCCGCCACTCCGGCCGTCCTGACTTCCACCATGTGATCGACAACCACAAAGCCTCCGTTCGCCATCACTTCAAGCAGTTCCTTGGGGTAGCCAAAGGAACCGTTACTCCCCATCACCACCGAGGCAATGTCGTTGTTCTTAAAACGAAGCGACACCGCATGGTTCAAGGCCCCGCTGGAAGTAACCGAAACACTCACCGGCTCCGATCCGGAAAACCAGCAAGCCAGATCGACAAAATGTGTCAGCTCCGCCAACAGCAGGCCGTAGCGCATGCTGTCCCCTTCCAGATGAACATTCTTCCAACTGAACCAGTCATCGTTGATCCGGATCGAGATCATGGCCGCCCCTTCCTCTTTGGGAAATTGCTTGCGATTCGGACCTTCACGGTCAAAGCGCCATGGGCAGTCATTCGGCTTGGACCGCAATGCGCGCACCCATGCCTGAGCCTCACGCATCGCCGGCGAGGCGCGGCGGTTATGGCCGATACAGAAGGGAATCCCCGAGGACTCCACCAAAGCGGCAATCTTCCTTCCGTTCGCCAAAGTATCGGCCAACGGCTTCTCCGAATAAACCGGTTTGCCATACTTCGCCGCCATTTCCACCACCGGAACACGGAACGTTTCCGTGGTCGCCAGTACAATCATGTCCACCTCCGGATCGGCCAGTACTTCATGGAAATCCCGCGTTACCTTGGGTGACTTCAACTCATTCCGGCAAATGTCCAAGGCCTCTTCGGACAAGTCACAGCAAACCTCCAACTCGTAGCGTTCAGATGCGATGATGTTCGGTATATGCTGATGACGCGCCAGTATGCCGCAGCCAATAACCCCTGCTTTCAGTGGTTTCCTTTTTTCCATGATACAATGCCTCTCTTTATTTTAAGCAAAAAGTGTACTGCCTCACCGGACAAAAAATACCCCACCAGCCAGCCAACACCTTTCACCTGTGTAATCCACCAACAACAGTATTAAGCGATATTTATGAGTAAAGCACAAAAGGCGGAAAAATACATGATGGCAGTTGCTCCAACAGGAAACTTTTAAACAAGGGAGCCCAGCGAACGCAGTGCTACCTTGAAGTCATCCTGAAAGCGTTCGAGGCCGAAGCGCTCGGTGGCCATTTTTCTGTTGGCTTCAATAAGCGGTTGGTGGACTGCGGCTTCCTTGGTTACAGAAGTGAGCATTTTGACCCAGGCTTCGGTGTCGTCGAAAGGAGCCCGCCAGGCGGGGGGGAGCCAGTCTGCCATACCGTCGCGGTCCGAACCGAGGACCGGGATACCGCAGGCCATCGCTTCGAGCATGGGTAGCGGAACGCCCTCATAGCGAGATGGCAAAACCAGACAATCAATCGCACCGTAGACCGCCTCAAGGTGCTCGGTCCAGGGCACCCAGGTGAAACGGTCACGCAGGGGGGAGTGGGCGATCATTTGCAGCAATTGATCCCTGTCGGGACCGTCGCCGATGATGGCCCAATGCAGGCCGGACAAGCCCTCAGCCTCCCCGAGCACTCTCAAAAAGAAATCCTGGCCTTTCTGTTTAAAGTCAATACGGCCTACGGTGGCCACCACCTGCACTTCTCCCGGCAGACCGAGTTGTCGCCTGGCTTCAGTCCGGGGCAGGACCCGTAGCGCCCCTAAATCAATGCCATTGAGAACCACCCTGACCGGCTGGGTGACACCACGTGTCCGCAGAATCTGTTCCATCCGGGGACTGATGGTGATCCAGCCCTGCGGGAGGCGCATCAGGTATTCATTAAGGTTGTCGCGGAGACGCCCGAAGCGTACTCCTCTCTCCCGCAGGGCGTGGGGCAAGGGGATATAGCTCAGCACGGGCCACCCTCCCCGCGCGGCAGCCAGCAGCCCGGCGGACGACTGTTCGAGGTCATTCTGGATCGCCAGCACGATGTGGGGGCGTTCCTGGGCCATCGACTCGCTCAAATGCTGAATGGAATTCGACAGAAACCGGTTTTTATAACCCCGGGTCGGATGAAAAGGCAGACGCAGGGGTACGGGGTTCAGATTTGGGAAACGTCTGTGGATCGCCGCCAGGCGTTTTTGCAAAATACCATTATCCCGGTTATAGATGAAGGTAAGCTGCCACTTCGGGTCTTTAACCAAGCCCCGCAACGCATGCAGTGTCATTACCTCATGGCCACCAAAATAGGGAGAATCGTCGTAAAGCAGTAAATTCACGTTTTAACTGACAAGGAAGCATTAACAAAAAACGAACGGCAACCCAAGATTTTATTTGCCGCAAAGAAAAGTGACCGCTTCCTTGGCAGACATCCCGAGACCCCGTGTAACCGTTGAGGCCTTCGGGCATAGCCTCGTATGCGGCGTCCCATCCCTCTACAACTTCCGGATCGGAGGAAACAGCCTGAAAGGACTGAGCCGGGACACGGTCAACACGGTCCGGATTGTTTATCCGGAAAGCAAGTTTCATGCTCATTTTAAAGATTCGCCTTGATTCCCCCCATGGTGCGGATTTGACTTATGGCAGCCGTGGAAAACCTACGCCATCTATTCAACGAAATCCACTACGAGTTGGTTAACAAAATTGCCGAAGGTGGCATGGGGCTGGTCTATGAAGCCCGCCAGCATGGGACGGACGAGTTTTGCAAGACCGTTGCCATCAAACTCATTCGGGAAGAGTTTTCCTCGATCCCCGAATTCCGCAGCAACTTTATCGGGGAAGCCCGACTGGTCGCCGACTTGATCCACACCAACATCGTGCAAACCTACCACCTCGGATCGGTGGGCGGTATCTACTTCATGGTGATGGAATACGTGACAGGAATCAATACGGAGGAATTCATTCTCCGCCATATTGAGACCAACCAGCGTGTCCCCGTGGAAATGGCGGTTTTCATCGTGTCCCGTGTCTGCCGCGGACTTGCTTACGCGCATGCGAAAACCGACAGCAACGGGCGTCCGCTCGGGATTGTTCACCGCGATGTCGGTCCGAAAAACATCATGCTGGCCCGCGAGGGCGATGTGAAGATCACCGACTTCGGGATCGCGAAGGCACTGGACCTCATGTACAATGAGGAAGGCGAAGTGATCGCGGGCAAGGATGAATACCTCTCCCCCGAACAGGCCCGCTGCGAAATCACCGACCACCGGGCCGATCTCTTCCCCTGTGGCATCGTTTTGGCCGAGCTGTTGCTGGGCTACAACATCTTCGAAGGCGAGTCCCCGGAGGACACCCGCAACAAGATCCTTAACCTGGAACTGCCGGATTTCCGCCGCCTGCGCGAGGGGATCGACGAACGCTTGAATACCATCCTCAACAAGGCACTGACCCGTGACCGTGAAAAACGCTACCAGACGGCGAACGAGATGCTGACAGCACTTGAACTTTACCTCTACAGCGACGGCTATGGCCCGACCAATGAGAAACTCGCGACCTACATGCAGGAACTTTTTGGTGAGCAGGGGGAATCTGCCAGCCGACGCTACGAAAACAACGAATTTTAACACACCCGCTGCTGACCGCAGTTAAACGGATACAATGGCCGGCCCGGGATTTCAACAGGTTCAAAAGCAGACACAGTCGCTGGTACTCGCCCCGCAACTGCGCCAGTCCTTAAAGATCCTGCAGGCCCCCACACTCGAACTGCGCAACCTCATCCTGGAGGAGCTGCAGATCAACCCCACCCTGGAGGAATTCTCCAACGAGGGCGTCACCCTTGAAGTGGAAAACCCCGAGCGGGACGATGATTACACCGGAGGGCAGGATGAGGACTTTGAAAGCCGGGAAATGAATCTCGGAGAGAACGATTACTCGGTCCTCAACAATCTGAACGAGGACTACCGCGAATACTTTGCCCAGGAAAGCCGTAGCAACGTGTACACCACGGAGGATGCCGAAAAGCGGCAACATTTCTTCGATTCGCTGGTAGCGGAAACCTCACTGCAGGAGCACCTCATCCAGCAGGCCGACATGAGCGACCTAACGGATCAGGAGAAAGAGGCCTTTTATTATCTGATCGGCAGTCTGGATGACCACGGCTTTCTTACTGCCAGTATTCCCGACTCCGCCCTCGCCGCCAACCTGCCTCTCAAGGCGATGCAAAAGGCCGCGGAAACCCTCCGCTCCCTCGACCCGCCCGGCATCGGCTGCCGCGATCTGCAGGACTGCCTTCTCCAGCAGCTTCAACTGAAAGGCCGCGGAAACGCCCTGCCCGCCAAAATCATTCGTTCACACTTCGACCTGCTGCTGCGGCACAGGATACCGGAAATAGCCCGTAAACTCTCCGCCCCAGCCGAAGAGGTCCACCGGGCCATTGAGGAAATCGCCTCCCTTGATCCGTCACCGGGACGAAAATTCAGTGAAGACACCAACCGTGTTGTTATCCCGGATGTCACCGTGGAAAAGGTGGACGACCAATGGGTGATTCATCTGAACAACGATTATGTTCCCCGTCTGCGTATCAGCAGTACCTACAAGGAAATCCTCGCCTCCGGTAAAATACGCGGAAAGGACCGCGAATACCTGCGCGAACAAATCCGTTCCGGAAAATTCCTCATCAATTCGATCGAACAACGTCAGCAGACCATTCAGCGCATCACTGAAGAGCTGCTAAAATTCCAGCATGACTTCTTTGAAGAGGGTGTCTCCAGCTTGCGCCCCCTCACGATGAGCCAGGTGGCAAAGGAGGTCGGTGTCCACGAAACCACCGTCAGCCGCGCAATCGCCAACAAGTATATTGAAACCCCGCACGGGGTCTTCGACTTCAAATACTTCTTCACCCCCGGATACAAAGGAGGCGACGGCCAGTCTGTTTCCAATACAACGATCAAGGAGCGTATCGCCCGGATCATCGAATCAGAATCCCCCTCCAAGCCATTCAGCGACCAGAAAATCGTCAAAATCCTGGCAGAAGAGCAAATTACCATCGCCCGCCGCACGGTGGCGAAATACCGGGAAGAACTGGGAATCCTCCCCACCAACCTCCGCCGCCGCTACAAGTGAGAGCCAGAAGCATTTAACCTGCACGTTTCGGTTGGAGTTCCGCATTTATGCGGTCCACCATTCACCTGAAGACCGCCTGAAGGCGGGACCAACCCTAAAAGCCCTGGGCTGAGAGCTGCTTTCCGCACTCCCTTGTTGCATCCCCGGCCCTCCTTGACCATGGTGTCCGCTTCTTATGTCAAATCGTCTTGCCCAGGAATCCAGTCTTTACCTGCAACAACATGCCAACAATCCCGTCGATTGGTGGCCATGGTGCCCGGAGGCCCTAGCTGAGGCCGAAAAAAGCGGCAAACCCTTGCTTATTTCCATCGGCTACTCCTCCTGCCATTGGTGCCATGTCATGGCCCACGAATGCTTTGAGGACGAGTATATCGCCGGACTGATGAACCAGAACTTTGTCTGCATCAAAGTGGACCGGGAAGAGCGGCCGGACGTGGACCAGATCTACATGGAGGCCGTGCAAATGATCAACCAGCGCGGCGGCTGGCCCCTCAATGTCTTTTGCCTGCCCGATGGTCGCCCTTTCTTCGGGGGCACCTATTTCCCGCCGGAAGACCGGGGGCAAGGCATCATCCCCTGGCCCCAGCTCCTCATGCGCATCGGCGATCACTACCGCCGGAGCCGAAAAGACCTGGAGGAAAATGCCGATAATATTCTCAAGAATATGGCCTTCTCCAACCAGCCTCCGGAAGCCGATGAAGCCGGAGTCAGCGGAGAGGACCTTCTCGCCGCCGTGGAAACACTCTCACAGAACCACGATGAGGAATGGGGTGGCTTCGGAGATGCCCCCAAGTTCCCCCCGTCCATGATTCTGGATTTTCTCCTGGCCGTACGCTCGACTGCAGCCTGCGAGGAACGGCCCGGGATGGCGGACCGCATTGACCGCATCGTCCGCAACACCCTCAATGGCATGGCCCATGGTGGAATCTACGATCAGTTGGGCGGTGGATTTGCCCGCTACAGTGTCGATAAGTACTGGGTGATTCCTCACTTCGAAAAAATGCTCTACGACAACGCCCTGCTGCTGGATTGCTACACCAAGGGATGGCTGCGTTACCGCGACCCTCTCTACCGTGCGGTTGTTGAGGAAACCGTCGACTGGTTGCAGCGGGAAATGCTTTCCCCAGAAGGCTTCTTCCATGCCTCCATCGATGCCGACAGCGAAGGGCACGAAGGGAAGTTCTACGTTTGGAGACCGGAGGAAATCCGCGAAATACTGGGCGACGAAGATGGCCATACCTTCTGCGAAGCCTACGCCATCAGCGAAAAAGGCAACTTCGAACACGGCAGCTCCAACCCGGTCTGGACGGGTGCGGATCTCGCTGACCGCGAGCAACTCAGGCCGCTGCGTGAAAAACTGCTGGCTGCCCGCGCCCAACGCGTGGCCCCGGCCACCGACACTAAAATTATTCTCTCCTGGAATGCCCTCATGATCCGTGCCCTCGCCGAAGCAGGATTCGCCTTCGGACGGAAAGACTGGCTCGCCTTGGCGCAAAAAGCAGCCGAGGGGCTGAGTCAGAAAATGCAAGACACCGATGGCCGCCTTCACTCGGTTTATTATCCGGAAGGAGCAACAGGCAACGGTAATCTGGAGGACTACGCCTTCTTCATCGAAGCCCTGCTGGCACTCGCATCCAAAGCCGATTGGATCGAGCCGGGGCTCTCAGTCCGCTATCGCGAACAGGCCGACAAACTGATGGAAACCGCCTTCCGCCTCTTCCGCGACGAACATGCCGTCGGTTTCTTCTTCACCGCTTCGGATCAACAGGATCTCGTAACCCGCAAGAAAAACTGGTACGACAACGCCAGCCCGGCAGGCAATTCCAGCTTACTGCACAGCCTCAGTGCGCTTTATGCCCTGACCGGCAAGCAGCACTATGCGGATGAACTGGCCGACATGCGCAAGGCCTATCCCGGGCTGTCACGCCGCGTCCCCAATGCCGTGGCCCACGCCCTTTCCGCCTTAACCTGGGACATGCTGGGTATCGCCACCCTCAAGGCCCCCAACCCGGACGGGCTTGAGGTCGCCCGCGACTCCCTCACCGCAAAGCCATGGCGAAAAACCTTTTTCTCCATCGCCGAAAACGGAACACCCGGCGATGGCTTTCTCCTCTGCGTCGGGACCCAATGCCTGCCGCCCATCCACGATTTAAACGAACTCACTTCGTATTACGGTTGATTCTTTTTTCTTCAACGGTTTAAACTGAGCCAAGCCACCAATGAATCCAGCAAGCAGAAACACTATCCTATTCGACTTGGACGGCACACTGATCGACCACTTCCGGGCGATCCACCAATCCTTCGCATATGCAGCCCGGCAGTTGGACCTTGAACCGCCCTCCTACGATAAGGTTCGCACGACAGTAGGCGGCTCCCTTCCCGTCACTTCAAGCCGCCTCTATGGCGAGGACTTCGCCGAGGAAGCACTGGTCCACTTTCATGAACATTTCCAGGAAATTTTCCTGGATGAACTGGATGCCCTTCCCGGTGCCCTTCAGTTGCTCCAGCAACTGCATGAGCAGGACTTCAACCCGGTAGTCTTTACCAACAAGAATGGCGATGCAGCCCGTGCTGTCTGCGATCACCTTGGCTTCACCCCCTACCTCCGGCTGGTGGCCGGGGCAAACGACACCCCTTACAGGAAACCCCAGCCCGAATTCAGCCGCTGGATCCTCGATAAGCTCAACATCGACAACTCCCAAGCCTTGCTGGTCGGAGACTCGCCGTTTGATATCGAAGCCGGAGCCTGCGTCAACATCCCTGTCTATTGTGTGGCCACCGGCAGTCATACCGCCGAAGAACTGATGAACCACACCCCCGCAGCGGAAGCGGTCTTCCCCGATCTGGCCACACTCGGGCAACATCTCTTCCTTTTCCCGAACCCAAAGGAGAGTGGGCACCTTGCCCACACAATGATAGATTCACGGGCGGGACGCCCGTGCTCCTTTGCCTCTCAAAAAAACTCATTAGAAAATAACGGCTCCGGCATACCCAATCTTAGCGATTGAGCCTCTGACAGGCAAAATCCTTCTCCCATGGCATACGCCAAAAGTATGGCTGACACACTGAAAGGAGTTCTCGAGCGCATCCTGTTTTCCAATCCGGAAAACCACTTCACCATTGGAGAACTCAGACCGGAAAGCGCATCGCGCAATGTTACGGTCACCGGTCCGCTTCCAGGGGTCCAATGCGGTGAAACCCTTCGGCTCGAAGGCACCTGGACACGCCATCCTGTCCATGGTGAGCAGTTTAAAATCAACGCCTTTCATTCCGAACTGCCCGCCAGTGTCTATGGCATTCGCAAATACCTGGGCAGTGGCCTCATCCCCGGCATCGGCAGCAAATATGCCGAAAAAATTGTGGATCATTTCGGAGAGGAAACACTCCGTATCATTTCAGAGGAATCAGCGCGGTTGAGAGAAATACCCGGCATCGGCCCCAAACGGGTACGCGAAATCAAGAAAGCCTGGGATGAGCAGGCTGCACTGCGCGACATCATGGTGTTCCTGCAAACCTATGGCGTTGGTCTCGCCCTCTGCCTCCGGTTAATCAAACACTATGGCCTTCAGGCCCGAAGTATCCTGCAAAACGAACCTTACCGGGTGGCCCGTGAAATCCCAGGTATCGGATTCAAAACCGCCGACCGCATCGCCCGCAACCTCGGGCTTTCCAATGAAAGCCCCGCCCGCCTCCAGGCCGGCATCCTCTTTGCCCTCGGTGAAATCGAGGAAGAGGGCCACACCGCTTTCCCACAGAATGCCCTCCTGGAAAAGGCCGACGCCATGCTGGAAGTCAATGCGGACCTGCTTCCACCCGCCCTCGAAACCTTGCTCAATGATCATTCGTTGCAAAAACTGCCGGCGGATGACGGAGACACTTTTATTCAGTCCACACCGCTCTTCCGGGCCGAAACACAAATCACCGACAGCCTGCTCAACCTGCTGAACAGCCCCCATGGTTTGCCACCTATCCTCCACGACAAAGCGGTCGCGTGGGCGCGGGAGCGGGCGGGATTTGATTTCGCCCCGGAACAGGAGTCCGGCATCCTGACGGCTCTGCAATCCAAAGTATCCGTGCTCACCGGTGGCCCCGGGACCGGGAAGACCACCATCCTGCGGGCACTGGTCGATATCCTCAAAGCGAAGAAAGTACGCGTCATACTGGCAGCCCCCACAGGACGTGCGGCCCAGCGCATGACAGAGGCAACCGGAGCATATGCCCAAACCGTACATCGGTTGCTGAAATTTGATCCGGCGGAGGGGCGTTTTATCCACGGCATCGACAAGCCCTTGAGCGCCGAATTTGTCATCGTCGATGAAAGCAGTATGCTGGATGCCCGTCTGGCCGCCGCACTCTTCCGCGCCATCCCCCATCACAGCAACCTGCTGCTGGTCGGGGATGTCAACCAATTGCCCAGTGTGGGCCCCGGTAATGTGCTGCCCGATGTCATCCGCTTTCTTGAATCCACCGAAGGCAAAAGGCTTTCCCCGGAAAGGCACCCGGTAGTGAGACTCGAAAAAATATTCCGGCAAGGCGAACGGTCCGGGATTGTGACCACCGCCCACGGTATTTTGGCTGGTCAGTCCGGTGCCCCCAGAGTCGCCCGCAAACCGGAGGAAATCGATCCGCGTCTGGACCTGCATTTCATTCATTGCCCGGATGCCGATGACTGCGCCCGGATGGTCGTGCGGCTTTGCCGCGAATACCTGCCCGCATGGTACACCCGTCTGGACCCGGTCATGGACGTGCAGGTCCTCCCTCCGATGCACAAGGGTGCAGGTGGCATTGCCAACCTCAACAACCTCTTGCAGGACGAACTCAACCCCAAGGCCTCCGGCATACGGTTTGGTCAAAGTTTTTTCCAGCTGGGTGATAAAGTTATTCAAACCCGCAACAACTACGACAAGGGGGTTTTTAACGGCGACCTTGGACGTATTACCGCGGTCCATCCGGAATCCGGAACCCTCAGCGTTCTTTTCAACGGAGACCCGGTGGATTATGAACGGGGCGACCTGCCCGACCTGCAACTCGCCTATGCCATCAGCATTCATAAGAGTCAGGGCAGTGAGTTCCCGGTCGTCATCCTGCCCATCCTCAAGCAGCACTTCGTCATGTTGCAACGCAACCTCCTCTACACCGGAATCACCCGCGGACGGAAAAAAGTATTTTTGGTTGGAGACACCGCAGCCTACGCCATGGCCGTCAACAACAGCAAAAGTACCTGCCGCCAAACCGACCTGCCACGCAAACTGGGAGCCTGAGACACCTCATCGGTACCATTACCTACAGCCTAACCCCCTACCACCTAACCTGGATATTCACGAAGCCCAGAAGTGATGAAGCGCAAGGCGCAACCCGAATCCGCGCGGAAGTGCACTCAAGTGCATGACCAAGCGGATTGTAGGGGTGCAACGCAGCGATTCGCGCTTGTGGGCGAGAGGATTGTGCGAAATTCGGTTGTAAATAAAGTTTCAACACGATTTAATCCATAAAGACTTTATAAAAAACAACTTAAACCACTTTCGCACAATCCGGTGAATTTTTCAGGCTAAACCCCTACTGCCGCAAAATGCTTACGGGCACGGGCCATGGCCATAAGCGGAAAGTAATGGCGATACATGTTGTAGTTGATCATGAAACCGCGGGCCAGTTCCCGGCCTTGCGCGAGAGATTCGGTGTCCCTTTGCAAAGCGATCCGTTCCCCTACTCCGTACCCCGGGAAACCGGTGCCGGTGTATTCCTTCTGTTCCCAGGTGCCGTCCTTTTGCGTGCGCAACAAATAATCAAGACCACGCTGAATGGCTTCATCGTAGTCATGCGTATTCAAGGCCAGCAACGCCATGAGCGCCCAGCCAGTCTGGCTCGGTGTGCTCACACCGACTCCACGCAATGAATCATCCATATAGGAGCCGCAGGATTCTCCCCAGCCACCGTCCTCGTTCTGCTTCGAAACCATCCATTCCCCCGCCTTGCGGATCCGTGGATCCTGCATGTTAAAGCCAACAGCCTGCAGCCCCGGCAACACCAATGCGGTACCATAAATATAATTCACCCCCCAACGGCCAAACCAGGGGCCTTCAGGTTCCTGCTCGTCCATGATGTAGTCAACGGCCCTCTTGACCGCCGGGTCCGACATACCATAGCCCATCAAACCGAGCGCCTCCAGTTTGTGTCCGGTCAAGTCCGCACTGGGCGGATCCAGAACCTCGCCGAAATCACAGAAGGGAATGCGGGTCAGTGCCTTCGTGTCGTTGTCTTTGTCAAAAGCGCCCCAGCCACCGTTACTGGATTGCATGGCCCGCAACCACTTCTCGGCCCGGTCAAAGGCTTGGTTAATACGTTCCTGATAACGCTCCGGGGCCAGTTGCTTCATCTGGCAAAGTACGGTCAACGCCACCGCCGTGTCATCGAGATCCGGATAAAATGTGTTGGCCCGCTCAAAAGCCCAGCCGCCGCACTCGACACCTTTGACGGTCATCGCCCAGTCCCCCTTAATCGAAATCTGTTTATCCAGAATATACTCAAGGGCCTTCTCAAATTGCGGGAAACTCTCCCAGGTCGCTCCGGCATCAAGGATCGCCTGCAAGGACAACAAAGTATCCCAGATCGGTGATTCGCTGGCCTGAATGAAAATCATGCCGTCCCGCTCGTAAGACCAGTGCTGATTCCAGGCATCAAGCCCTTTGTACAGAACCGCATGGTCGAGGTTGTAGCCTTCCGTCCGCAGCGACAGCAGGGCATAGACCCAGGGGGGTTGAATACCACCCCAGGAACCGTCCGAATCCTGGTGCTTGATGATCCATTCCAGTGCCACCTTAATCGCCATTTCACGGCCCGGCTTCCATGGCAGCTTCTGCCAAAGGTGCAGCAACTTGTCCACCGTGCGAAAAAAGGTGGGCCAGCCCCCCTCCAGGCGGCGGGGGAAGGAAAAATCGAAGTTTTCCCGGCCTTCCGGAAAAAGTTCATCGAGGCGGCGGTCCGGAGCCAGGGGCACCACAGGACGCCGCGCCGAAACAATACTCATCGACATGAAGGTCGCCCGGGCCCAGGAGGCAAAACGGTAGATATTGAAGGGAGCCCAGGTCGGGATGAAAATGATTTCAGGAGGAATAACCGGCAGCGTGTCCCAAGGCCACTCCCCGAGAGTCGCCAGCCAGAAACGGGTGAACATACGGGCCTTCGCCAGTCCACCATGACTTAGGATCCACTCCCTGGCCCGCCGGAGCGGTTCCTCATCCGG
>CAZCJJ010000105.1:0-1634 GCA_964499045.1 uncultured Opitutales bacterium
GTGAGGGAGGAGGTAGTAAATCGGATAATTTGTCACTTACTTAGTCAGAATACTTATCGTTTTTCAAGCTACTTGGTTTTGATTGCATGATTGAGAAGACATGGTGTGAGGCGAGGTACATCGGTTTATCTTGGAGTTCCTGAATTCAATGCGGCCAGAAGCTGGGCGAACATTCCCATGCCCCAGGGAGCGATGACACGATAAGGGCTGCGTTGAATGTCCATGTAATGGGTTTCCCCTTTGTTACTCTGAGAAACTCCCCGCAGCCAGCCGTCGGGCGTGAGCTGTTTCATGAGTTCCTCTCTCGCGTGCAGGGCTGTGCTGAGGTGTTTGCGGCCAAGCATTCCGTTGTTTACCGCGATGGCAATGGCGGCGGCAATACCGGCGGAGCCGGAGGTGTCGGGCAATACGTCGGATTCTTTCAGGAAACAAGGCCACAAACCATCCTTCTGCTGATAACGGGCTACCCACAGGGCTATGCGTTCAATCTCGTCCGTCAGCGCTGCAGGCCTTTCGTGTGCTGGCAGGAGTGCCAGTGTGCGCACCAGGCCGAGATAATACCATGCCACTCCGCGCGACCAGTTCTGGAAGGTGCGTTCGCCGGTTTCAGGATAGTAACGAAGCCAGAGATCATCCGGTCCGGTGAGGTGATGGCGGTTGACTTCGAGTTGCCGCAGAGCCCGGTCCTGCCATTGGGGACGTTCGGTGAAGCGGGCCATCGCCATCATGGGATAGGCGATGTTGTAAGAGGTCTCGGCCACTACGAGGTGTCCGACTGAATCGGTTTGTGGGTTGTAGTGCTTTTCGAACCCCTCTTCTGCTAGGGCCAGTGCGGGGTGCTGGTGAGCATGGCCCAGCATGCGTGCCAGCACTGCCCAAGGGCCGGTACTTTCCGGACCGCCGGGTTCGCCGTCGCAGGGTTCGCCCCTGATATTTTCGCGCCGCCCGTTTTCGGGATGAAAAAACACATTCAGATGCGTGCGCAGAGCCCCGCGCGCGGCGACCCGTCCGAGAGCAGCCCAATCCATCAGGCCGTCGAGCACACAGACCTCCATCCAGTCGCAAGGTTGCAGGGTGGCATCGGAACAGAAGAGGTTGAGGAAGCGTTCGGCAGTGCAGGGGCCAGTACCGGTATAAAGGTGCGGCAGCACGGCGGACCCTGCATGGGGGCCGGGGGCGATTATCCAAAGTGGCTCCGCCGGATCGGCCAAACTGAGTGCCAGGCCGTCGCGGAATGCGGCAGCAGTTTGTGCAGGGGTGAGGGTTAGTTCAAATACTTGTCCCGGACAACCGAAGGGCACATCGCAGATGCCATAGTGTTCACCGGTGGCGGCATTGGCCACAGCCACGCGGTGCAGGCAGCGGTGGTCCACAGCGACAGTGAAACGCAGACAGGCAGCGGATTCTCCGGCCTCTTTGTCGTCCCAGAAGAGTCGCAAGGGTGGAGCTGCTTTGGGGTGGGCAATGGCTACAGGCTGACGCCCGGCCATCGGCCGTTTGTGGGCGGGAAAGTCGATTTCAGGCCCCTCGATACGCACCGCAACCTTGCGGGCCGCCGCGATTTCCGGAAGATCGGGATCGGTGTGCAGGCTCGCGGGTTCATCCAGAGTCCGGACCCTGACGTTTTCCTGCAC
>CAZCJJ010000105.1:1734-12313 GCA_964499045.1 uncultured Opitutales bacterium
GGACAGCTTTTGATGCGGATGCCACGGTCCGTACCGTCGATCTCGCAATCGTACACATACACATTGCGCACCCCAGCGGACATTTCACTGCCGATGGTGATGGCGCCGTGGCCGAAGCGGATGCGGCAATGACGGATCAGCACGTTCTCAAGCGGACGTCCGTCTTTCCAAGCATCGGGACCGCGTCCGGCCTTCAGGCAGATCGCATCGTCACCGGTCGAGACATCGCAATGTTCGATCAACACGTTCCGGCAGGCATCGGGATCAATGCCGTCGGTATTGTAGCAAAGCGGTGAAGGCGGATTGGAAACGGTGATACCACGGATGGTCAGTTCGCGGCACCAGACGGGTTGGAGGGTCCAGGACGGGCTGTTGCGGAAGGTCACGCCCTCGACCAGCACACGTTCGCATTCAATCGGCTGATACATCACGGGGCGCACTCCGGCCTCAAGGGTACCGAAAACCCGTTGTTCCAGCGGAATATCTTTTTCGGGAATATCGACGAGGATCTGTTTCATGCCCGGCTGCTTGTGTTTCCATGGCCACCAGGCGATACCCTGGCCGTCGAGGATCCCTTTTCCGGTGAGGGCGATATCCTCGCAGCCATACGCATACAAGAAGGGGGAATAGTTGTGGATCATGGTGCCGCCCCGCTGGGCCAACACGACCGGCAGGTAATCGTCGGGATTCTGACTGAAGCGGATTTCCGCGCCCTCTTCGAGGTGCAGTTCGATGCGGTCCTTGAAGAGGATGGGGCCGGTCAGCCAAACTCCGGCGGGAACGATCACACGTCCGCCGCCCGCTGCGTGGGCTGCGGCAATTGCCTCCGCAAAGGCGGCGGTGTTGAGCGTTTTACCTCCCTCAACGCCACCGAAGGCGCGCAGGTCGAAATCAACCGCCGGAATCCGCGGCAACTCGGGGAGAGTAAAAGGGAGAAGTACTTTGGGGTTATTTCCCATCAGTGGTTTGTTTCTCTGTTTCAATAAAACGACGTTGCGCGGCGGCAGAGTTGGATGGAAAAGCCCCAGGGGTCGCGCAGCATGACGAGGGTGTCGCCTGCGGCGGTTGTGGTGGGGCCGGAATGGTGGGTTGCTCCCGCAGCGATCAAGCGTTGCTGGTCCGCTTCAGGGTCCTCGGAAACAAAGGCGAGGTGGATGACCAGCGGGTCCTGGTTTGGATAATCCGGCAGAGGTGCTTTGTCGTTGTGGTAGATTTCCAGCACCGCCGCACCATCGGAGGCGGCGAGGAAATGAGCGTGAGTCGGAGCACCGGTTGCGCGCAGGATTTTCATGCCGAGATGCTCCCCGTACCATGCCGCGAATGCGGCAGGATCAGGGACCTGGAAAGCGAAGTGTTCGATTTTCATGGTGCACTTCTCAGGATTCGCTCATGGCGGCGGCCCGTTCAGGGGTGAGCGTGGATTCCGGTGTTTCGCCCCGGGTGAATGTTTCGATTTCGTCGGCCAGTGTTTGCCAGCGTTGCTCGAACTCAATCGGATTATTGGCGCGGTGCGGTGTCATCAGCACGCGGTCACTTTCCCGCAAGGGACTGTCCGCCGCCAAGGGCTCTTCCTCGAAGACATCAAGTGCGAGATAGATGGGGCGTTCGTGGACAGCTGCGGCCATTTCGGCTTCATTCACCATTTTGCCGCGGGCGATGTTAACGAAGAGTGCATCCTCCTGCATCAGGTCAAAGTGACGGCGGCGGATAAGGTGATGGGTGGCCGGGTTGTAGCCTCCGGCCAGTACGATGATTTCGCATTGGGCGAAAATGTCGTCCAACTCCATTTTCTCAACTCCGGCCGTGTGTGCATCCTCTGTGGAAAGGTGTTCGGAGCGCACGGCGATGTTGCGGGTGAATGTTTTCAGCAAATCGACAATGCCCTGTCCGATACGCCCGTAGCCGATCACTCCAACCGAACGACCTTGCAACATGCGGGTGCGGGGAAATTTCGTCCTTGGCCAGGCTTCGCCGGAGCGCATGTAGTGATGGTAATTATGGATCTGGAGCAGTGAAGACAGAATCAGCGCGAGCGTGTATTCTGCCATGGGTTTCACCCGCGAGGCGCCGGTGTGGATGACCGTGAGTCCTTTCTCCAGAGCATACACGTCGTCCACATTCTGCCTTACACCGCCGTAGGTCGTACCGACCAGCCGCAGGTGCGGTGCCGCGTCGATGACCTCCCTCGTAATGAGGGGGTTGGCGGTGTAGGGCACAATGACCCCGGCGACGTCTGCGACATGGCGGGCGAGTTCCGCCGCTTCGGTGGTTTCAACCTCGACCAGGTCGCAAACGGCTTGCAGGCGGGCGCGTGCATCGGCATCGGCTACCTTACAGGCGAAGAGTATAATCGGCTTTTTTGACATGAAAACGGACTTATTTTTTGAAGAAGGCAAAGGACTCGAAGCTCACCTCATGCATGACCACATGGTCGGGCAGGCAGAAAGTAAATTCAATGACCTTGGCGACATCCTCCACTTGCATGAATTTCTCGCGGGGCACGGGGCGATCTCCCCAGAAACCCTGGGTGTTGACGGGGCCAGGCTTGAAGGCGGTGACGCGGATATCCTTCTGCATGAGCTGGAGGGCCAGCCCTTGTCCAAGCATGGATACCGCAGCCTTGGCCGCACAGTAAACGGGGGCGTTCGGGTTGGCGCGGGTGGCGGCCTGTGAGCTGATGAACGACAGCAGCGGGGCGCGCTCCGGTGTGGTCAACGGCACAAAGTGTTTTGCGGCGAAAAAGAGTCCTTTCAGGTTCACATCGACAATTTTGTCGTAGTCGGATTCGGCCATGTCGGTGACCGGTGAGGCGACGGAAAGGCCCGGGAGGTAAAGCAGAATATCGGCTCCTCCGAGTTCGCTCCGGACTTTTTCAAAGAAGGCCTTAACGGAAGACTCGTCGGTTACATTAACTGATGCGGTGGTGACTTTGGGGGCACCGGAGTCGGCGCATGACTTTGCCAGGGGAGCCATTGTCTCCTCGCTGAGATCCGCCAAAGCAAGATTAGCCTCATGTCCGGCGAGTTTTTGGGCAACAGCCTGACCGAATCCGCCGTTGGCACCCATGATGATGATGTTTTTGTTTTTCAGTGTATTCATAATGTTTTTTTATTAATTTTAGTGGAGGCTTTGATTGAGTGCCTCAATGGTTGGAGTAGAAAGGAGCACGGGCGTCCCGCCCGTGATTTTCTAAGTTCGTAGGCAGGAACCACCTTCGCCGAGGTTTCTCAGAAGTAACCTCCGCGTTCAACAATCTCCTTGGCTGACATGCCTTCCAGGATCCATTTTTTGAGTTCGGATTCTCCGTTGGCAATTTCCTCAGCCCGTTCAAGGATGGGCACGCAGAGAGCGCGCGGCACGCACAGGGCTCCATCGATATCGGCAAAGATTAAATCGCCGGGGTTCACGATGACTTCCCCCATGCGGATGGGGGTTTGCCAGCTGCTGATCCGAAAACGCCCCAGCATCCCGTTTGAGCTGCGGTATTTGATCCAGAGCGGAAAACCCAATTTGAGAACCTGATCGGTGTCGCGCACACCACCGTCCACGACTGCGCCGCGGCAATGCTTGCGCTGCGCGGCCATGGTCATGCACTCACCCCAGTGGGCGGATTCCAGATCGAGGGAGGTATCCCAGACGACAAAGGAATTTTCCGCGATATCGTCGAGCATCTTCGCCCGTTCGGCCATTTCATTCTTCATGGTCAGGTTTTTGGCCCCCTTGATGGTGAATGCGAAGCCTGCGGCTCTCATGTTTTCGCGGAGTGGTATGAGATTGTTGGGCAAGGTCTGCCGCAACAGTTTGCGTTCGCGCAGGGCATCATTCACTGCAGCGGTGAAAATGTGTTCATAGCGGTCACATATTTCTTTCTCCGGAACCGGCAATGGTGCATGCGGATTGACTTCAAGTTCCGCTTCGAGATCTTCGAGTTTCATCATAGTCTGTGTGGGATATGTGGGTTAAACGGATTGAATGCCGAGCACGTACGCTTGCCCGAAAGCGAGTGAGACTGCACCGAAGGCGTGGCAGTCGTTGATCGGGTGGCCTTTGCTCATGTATTCAAGAATGGAGCCATCGCCCGGGCAGAGGCACCCGTGGCAGGTATTGTGGATTGAGCCGTCGAGGGCGATGTAAGTCAGCAGGCCGCGTAATCCTTTTTCAAAGGCGGCCATGCCCTCGTCCTTGCTGATGACGTTGTGCTGCAGTGCGATTCCGAGGGCAAAAAGGATAAGACTGGTGCCGGAGGTTTCGACAAAGGAGTCTTCCCGGGTGATTTCCTGATGCCACATGCCCTGGGCATCCTGATAGCGCAGGCAGTTGCGCAGAAGGTCGCCCAGGTAGTTTTCCGCCTGTTGGCGCCGCGGGTGGTTGGCGGGAAGACCATCGACCAGTTCAGCCAAGGCGAGCAGGCCCCAGCCATTACCCCGGCTCCAATGGTCATGGGAGCGGTTGCCCTTGCCATTGAAGTTTTTTGACTGGTGCAGGAGGCCGCAGGTGTCGTCGAGAAACAGTTCGTACATCCGGATTATCTGGTGGCATCCGTCTTCGACCCACTCCGGCTTGTTTTCGACCAGACCTGTGTAAAGCAGGAAAGGGGTGATGGCAAAGGCGACATCAATGAAGATCCGTCCTCTTTCCGGAAGTTTCGGATTGCAGAGAATGCCATCCTCCCCCCGTGGGGCTTCACTCATGATGAGTTCACAATGGTATTTCGCCGCCTCGCGGACCTCGGGGAGTTGACCCTTATAAAGCAGGATTGCCGAGGCGATACCCCCGCAGTGGTAGTTCGGATAATTACAGGTGAACTCTTTACCGTGCCCCTCAGTGAAGGGGAGGAGGTCCTTTCTCAAACCCTCCATCACCGCTTTGTCGCCGGTGGCAAGGGCGAGCCGGGCCTGTCCATGCAAGGCGAGGATCCCGGTGTAGTGCTCAAATCGATGAAGCCGGCGGAAGGTTTGGTAAGCCCGATCGGCTATGTCTGCGGAACTCATGCTTTTGGTCATGACAACAGCATACAGGATTAAAACGGACTTGTCTTTAGCTTGCCTTGATTAAATTTTACTCTGATTGATTTAATTATGGGCGTCGTTTTCAACTCGGTTGAGCGTTTGGGATCCCCCTTTGAAGTGGTGGATGAGCGTAGTCTTGTTTTGCCGCGTGAAGGGAGTCTGGATTTCGGGAACCGCCGGGGCAAAGTGATTATACTGCTGAGTGGTGAGTGTTACCAGTCTCTCGACGGGGGGCGTCCGGTTTACTTTCGTGAAGGGGATGTGGTGGTGGTGCCGGGAAATTGTCATCAACGCTATTACGCCCCAAAAGAAGGGAAGTCACAGTCCCTGCACGTGCTCCGGCTTGTTTGTCAGGCGTCTTTTTCTGCACTAGGGGGAGGGAGGGAGCCGGAGTTGTCCTTCAATGCCTTTATGGAGCACCATTTCAGGCAGCCGGTGATTCTCGCTCAGGCGGTGGATGGAGAAACCGCTTCCATACTGCATGAACTGCGCAAGGAAGTGGAAGGCAAGCTTCCGGGTTTTCGGCACCGCATTCATTGTTTTTGCCGATCCTTGATTATATTGCTGGCCCGCAAACAACACCTGCCCGAGCAGCGCTCCGCTGACTCCTCACGCCCGGCCCGTCTGGATACGGTCAATCAGGCAAAAGAGTATATTCTGAAGAATCTAACCTCGGAGTTGCACTTGGGGGAGATTGCCTGGCATGCGGGTGTCAGTGAAGAGCACCTGTCCAGGATTTTTCGTCAGATCACCGGGCAGACCGTTTTTAATTACATCCGTGAAATGCGCCTGGAAACGGCAAAAACACTGCTTTGTGGCACGCGACTTTCCGTAACCGAGATTGCCAGCCGCTGTGGTTTTTCATCCACCGCCCTCTTTTCCCGTAATTTCAAAACTTACGTGGGCATCAATGCCCGCAAGTACCGTATCTTGCACGGCAGCCACTTTGAGGACGTCAGGGGAAGAGGGTGATTCTTGGCATTAGGATGCGGCCTATTGGGGGATCTTTAATATAGTCTATACATCTGTATTTCGGTTTGAATTTCGATGGCCCATAATGATTTGCAATCTGCTTGGCGGACTACACTGGCAACGACTGAATATACTAGCAAAAATGTTATGAGTAAAATACCTGTTTATGAAACGCCTGATTTCACGGTCACAGCGAGCAATCCGCCGCATGTCTGTCGTACTGATGGTGGTCATCTCACGATTCATCCCAAGGATCCTGTGGTCCACCGATGGGACTTTGATATCCGCAGGGCAACGGCTTTGATGAGGCTTTCCATGCTGCTTGGGGAGGCCATGCTGACTGCGTTGAATGAGCGGGGCATTCCGGTGGAACGGCTCAATTTTCAGGACAACGGCAACTGGGGAATCGGTTCTCCGCAAGGACCAAGCTTTCACATGCACCTTTATGGCAGGGCCAGGGGGTCGGTTAATCAGGTGCATGGAGATGCCCTTCATTTCCCGGCCAAGGAAACAGGCTTCTGGAAAGACTATGAGCCACTAAACGAAGAGGATGTCCGGGCCATTCAGGGCCATATTGAAAGGCTCGAGAAAGAGGACCGCTATCAGTTGGTAAAGTGGGATCTGGCTTAAAGGGGCCTCTCACTTTTTGTTCTGGAGTGCCTGCTTTAAGCTCCGGGTTAGCCCGAGCATCCTGGGAATATTCAGTTTTCTGTCGCCGCAGTACCGATAGGCCCAGCCAACCAGTTGTGAAATGTCGGATTGGTGATGCTTCCGACCGCAATACGTCCGGGCTTACTGGACGAAGGATGGACATTGACGAAAACAGCAAAATCATGAATGCGTTTTATAATATGAATAATGAATTCGCAGTTGTTGCCCACCGCGGTGCCTCCACTTATGCCCCGGAAAATACTTATGCCGCCTTCGACCTTGCTTTGCGCATGGGGGCGAAGCACCTCGAACTGGATGTTCATTTGAGTGCGGACGGGGAGTTGGTTGTCATTCATGACGCCAAGTTGGACCGTACCACCAATGGAAACGGCACGGTTGTAGAGAAAACCTTGGGCGAGCTTCTGCTTCTTGATGCGGGCAGTTGGTTCAGTCCGGAGTTTACCGGGGAGCGCATCCCGCTTTTGGCTGACTTTCTGCGACGTTACCGGGACCGGGCCCACTTGCATGTTGAAATCAAGGGTGGCGGTACGGTGGCGGTTGAACAGGTCGGCCGTATGCTACGGGAACTCGAGATGATCGATCAGGTGAGTGTGACATCCTTCGGCATGGACCGTATTAAAGAAATGAGGAAACAGTTTCCGGAAATCGTCACGGGCATACTTGTTCGTGAGGTAACGGATGCGGTGGTGGAAACCGCACGCGAGCTGGGCATTGCCCAGATTTGCCCCAAAGCCGAATTTGTCACCTCCGAGATTGTCAGAAGCCTGAAAGAGCAAGGCTTTGTCGTCCGGGCCTGGGGGGTCTATGATGAAAAACTCATGCGCAAAGTCATCCGCGCCGGAGTGGATGGAATGACTGTCAACTTTCCGGACAAGGGCCTGCAAGCTGTTGCCTGCTTGTCTGAATAGAAACGGAGTACGGACACTTACGTGCCAACCCTATCACGACCCGGCACGCGGCATCAGTTATCCCTGTCTCGGGTGAAGGGAACAAAGCGGACCGGCATGAGATTACGGGTAGTGACCTGACCGTCCTTCTTTTCCACCAGCATCAAGTGCTGGGTGCGCAACGGAGAACCAACCGGAATGATCATGCGGCCTCCTTCTTTCAGTTGTTCAATCAGAGGAGGGGGAATGTATTCGGCGGCGGCGGTGACAACGATGGCATCGAACGGTGCTTCCTCCGGCCAGCCGTAAAAGCCGTCACCCTCACGGACATAGACGTTGTCATAACCGAGTGCCTTCATGCGCTCCTTTGCCTGCTTGGCGAGTGGCGGGACGATTTCCACGGTATAGACCTGATCCACAATTTCCGCGAGAACGGCGGCCTGATAGCCCGAACCTGCTCCGATTTCGAGTACCTTCTGGCCTGGTTTCGGTTGAATGGTCTCGGTCATGAAAGCGACGATATAGGGTTGGGAAATTGTTTGCCCGAAGCCGATGGGCAAAGGACGGTCATCATAGGCTCTGGCTTCCAGTTCGGGATCAACGAAACGGTGTCGTTCCACCGCCCGCAATGCTCTCAAAGTTGCGGGATCGGACACACCTCTTGCTTCTATATCTTTCTCAAACATGGCCGTTCATCCAAAAAACAGCAATTCAACCTCTGATGGACACAAATGAACACTGATAATCAGAAACTTGAAAGTTTGGCGGTATTCACCCAGCAGGTGAATCGACGCATAATCATGACTCGTTTTACATCAGTGTTGATCAGTGGTTCAACTGCGGAGAATAGGTTCATGGTGATTTGAAATCGGCATGGGCGGACAATGCGGTGAGCAAAAGTCCGCACCCGTATGCCGAAAGTTGAAGGATTCATCTGCATACCATGGTGCTACCCTACACCGGGAACGGGCAGGTTTCCAGTTTATTTGAAAATTGTTGGGGAAGGTGGATCAAGCAAACCACGCTCTTACGAGCGCAGCTACGTAGCCGCGTTCGTCAGAACGTGGGGCCTTATACTTATGCGGCAATTTGGAGTTTCTATTTTTTATTTGGCACTGGCGGCATTTTGCCTGACCCTGAAGGGAAAGGCTCCGGTTCGTCCGGGTTGACACTTGAATCCCACGTGTTGCGGGGTTCTCAATCACATTCAGAAACACCCCCTTGTCATGAAGTTAAAGTTGAATCCACGGGTGGCTGTCCCGTCGGTTGTTATTATTATTGTATTTGTTTTGCTGGGCTCGTTTTTTCCAAACCGGGCGGAGGCACTTTTCGGGTCATTGAAAGGTCTGATTGAGGATGGTCTTGGTTGGATATACATTCTTTCCGTTGCCTTCTTCCTGATTTTTGTCATCGCGCTGGCGGTGAGCCCCTTTGGGAAGATCCGGCTGGGGCCGGATGATTCGCGTCCGGATTACAGTTATCTTTCCTGGTTTGCGATGTTGTTCAGTGCGGGGATGGGGATCGGGCTGTTATATTTCAGTGTGGCGGAACCCTTGTTTCATTTTGATTCACCTCCGATTGGCAAGGGAGGGATGGATCCGAGCCTGGGGATGGACGGCAGGATTCTGGCGGCGAAAAATGCGATGCGGCTGACCTTCTTTCATTGGGGGCTGCATGCTTGGGGTATTTATATCGTGGCGGGGATGTCGTTGGCCTATTTTTCCTTCCGGAAAAAGCTTCCGCTTAGTATCCGCTCCTCTTTTTACCCCTTACTGAAAGAACGCATTTATGGTTGGCCCGGGCACCTGATTGATATCCTTGCTATTTTCGGAACGGTGTTCGGCGTGGCAACCTCGCTGGGCCTTGGTGTTTTGCAGATCAATGCCGGGTTGAATTATTTGTTTGGCTTTGCGATCTCACCCTACCTGCAGGTCGGGCTGATTGTGATCATCACGGCCATGGCGACGCTGTCGGTGGGTCTGGGATTAAACCGGGGCATTCGCCGCCTGAGTGAGTTCAACATGATTCTCGCCCTCATTCTGGTTGTCTTTGCCTTTGTTTGTGGCCCGACGCTCTTTCTTTTGCGCGCGACGGTCGAGAATACCGGTTTTTATCTTCAGCATATTGCGAACACCACCTTTTGGATGGATGCCTATCGGGAAAGTGGCTGGCAGGGCTGGTGGACTCTTTTTTACTGGGGCTGGTGGATTGCGTGGTCCCCCTTTGTAGGGATTTTCATTGCCCGTATTTCACGGGGCCGGACTATACGGGAATTTATCGTTGGCGTCCTTTTCGTCCCGACAGCGGTGACGATTATCTGGATGACTGTTCTCGGCAACGGCGCCCTGTATGAGCAATTGTTTGGCGACGGCGGGCTGGTCGCGATTGTGAATGCGGATAGTTCACTGGCTCTTTATGCCTATCTGGAAACCTTGCCCTGGCCGATCATTACCTCCGTATTAGCGACTGTTTTGATTGTGACCTTCTTTGTCACATCGGCGGATTCCGGAGCTCTGGTCATTGACATGCTGGCTTCAGGCGGCAAAGCCAATCCGCCTGTTTACCAGAGGGTCTTCTGGGCTGTTTTACAGGGATCAGTGGCGGCGGTGCTCCTGTTGAGTGGGGGGCTGCTCGCCTTGCAGACAGCATCCATTGTCACGGGCTTGCCATTTGCCATTGTGCTCCTTGTTATGTGCTTCTCGCTTCTCAAATCGCTTCGCGGGGAGGATCTGGTCTCGCTCGCGCCTGGCGGGCAAATACTTTCGACGGAGAACGGGGAGGATGAAAGTTCGGAAGTGGATTCACCGGATGTTGTCGAAGCTGACTGGAGGACGAAGTTGATGAATATCGCCCACTTGGAGGAGATCGTGATGGATGAGGATCTGACTCCTGAGCAGAAGAAGCGACGGAAGGTGGATGACTACCTGAGTCTTGTTGCGATGCCGGCATTCCGTTCTATTCGCAAAGTGCTCAGTGCGCAGGGGCGGGAAGTGTTGATTCAGCGCGGAGAGCAGCGCTTGGAGATGGTCGTGAAGAAGC
>CAZCJJ010000106.1:0-12270 GCA_964499045.1 uncultured Opitutales bacterium
CAGGGCGCGCCTTGCGCTTCATCACTTCTGGGCTTCGTGAATATTCCAGGTTAGTTGAAGCCTCCCGCCTGGAAAATCGGTAGCGGGTACCAGGCAAAGGATGCAGAATGGGTGGACGATTATTGAGGGAATGTCACGCGATCCCGTATGAAGTCAAAAAAGTTCAGCTGTATTTCATGTGGGAAGGAATGTGCCATCCGGGGGCGGTATAGCAGCTTTACCTCTCCCGGTAAATGGTTGGCCGTAGCTTGAATGCCGTCAGCCGGGCAGGTGGGGTCAATTAACCCGAGAGAGATGATGGCAGCCGCATGGATACGTTTTGCAAAGATACCGGAATCATAATAGCGGTAGGTATCATAAATGCGTTGTGCCTGTATCCTGTTATTGTGTCTTTCCGGTAATAACCTTGGCCAACCCCCGCGGCGGTCGGCCAAGGGGCCCGATAAGTCACACATAGCCGGAACTGAGGCTGCAATGACGGTCACCGCCGGGTTCAAGGCGGCACCGGCAATGACTTGGGCTCCGCCCTGGCTCGAACCATAGAGAACAAGGTCTTGCTTGTTCCATTCCTTTCGCTCCATCAAATAGTCCATCGCCATGACGACGCGCAGGAACATTCCTTTGAAGTACCATTCATTTCTGGAGTCGGCATGATCGGTTCTGAACCCTGAAATCCGTTCCGCCTGTTCCTTGTAAAAACTGTCCGGCATCGCATTGGGAAAACCATGCGCGTTAATGTCCATGGCCAGAAAACCCATTCGGGCAAAACGAATGACAGCACCCATATTTGAGGAGCGGTATCCTGCACCGTGCAGTGAGAGGAGGGCTGGCAGCGTTCCTTCACGGGCTCCTGTGGGCCGTCCGATATAGCCGGAAACAGGGATCTCGCCGGAAAGTTGAATTTGTACGTCCCAAACCTCTATTGAAGGGTCAGGTGAATCCACCGGTGTCAGTGTTATTTCCTCAACCAAATTGCGCCAGACTGCCTTCGCTTCTTCCCAGAAAGCATCAAAATCCTCCGCTTCAGGGGTGGAGAGTGTAATGGATTCGGGATCAAACAGCATTCCGATGGATTCACTGTGAACGGGTTTGTCCGCGTCCTCTTTTTTAAGGGATACCGTAACCACAAGGAGGCCGGGTGCTTCATTGGCAAAGATGATTTCCACGGGGCTGGGACCAAGAGGAAGGGATTGCTTGCCGACAGGAGGGTTCCACCCCCGCTGCCAGAAGACTTCGCCCGTCCACCCCTCTTCAGCCACAATGTGGGGTGCTATCTGTATCGTTAACCTGGCCTCCTGACCACTCGTATAAACCCCGCCCTCCTTGTCCAGCGAAAGAAAGAGGGCTTGCGGCTCGGCCGCAGATGCCGTCAAAGACAAGACAGTGGCAGCCAGAAGCAGGCAATAATATTTCAGCCAGTCTGGTCTTAGGTCTCTATTCCGGATGTGCATCCTTGATCCTTTAGTTAGAGTGAATACCACTGCTATTTATGTAACCAGACGGTTATTTGTCGAGATTTCATTTCTGTGAACCAAAACTTTTGTTGAGATTTCAGGGGCCGAATTAGTGACGGTGAATGACGAAACATGAGTAGGCATATTGGAGGTTGCACACTCCGGTTGTGTTCCCCTTGTTGTCTTTTCAATCAGCTTCGGTTTGCCCTGGGGTAGGGCTGTTAAAAAACAGGAGAGCAGCGGAGTATGGCGCTTTTCAGGTGGTATGCTGGAGCATGGTTTCAGTGATGCGGGCAAGGAGCGGTTGGCCGGATAGGTAGCGCTGGATATTTTCCAGTCCAAATTGGCCACAGCGGCGGTGTCCCTCAAGAGTGGGGCCGGCAATATGAGGAGAGAGGTGAACATTACGGAGGCCACGCAAGGGGGAATCTGTTGGTAGGGGTTCGGGATCGTAGACATCCAATCCAATGAAAATGTGGCCTTCGGAGGCTACTCGGGCGAGTGCCTCCTGGTCGACAATAGCTCCCCGTGCTATGTTGATGAAGATTCCACCCGGCTTGATCTTGCGGAGTAATGACTCATCGACACATTTGGCGGTGGCAGGGGTCGAACCCTCGGCTTCCACGATGATATCAGCTTCACTGAAGAGTGCTTCGAGTGATCGTGCCGGTGTGGCACCATGGGCTTTCATGTAGTCGGGAGGTACCGGAGTTGAGTATGCCTGGCAAGCAACACCAAAGGGTTGGCATAGCTTGATAAGCTGACGGGCCACGCCCCCAAAGCCATGGATGCCCAGTCGCTTTCCGAAAAAAGTTCTGGGTGGAGAGGGGCTGTCCCGCCATGCCTTTTCCCGGTGTAGAGCCAGTGTGTAGTGGGTGCTGAGACGAAGTGAGGAGAGGATGAGATGGAGGGCGTGTTCCGCCACTTCGGCAGCCGCGGTTTCGCCCCAGTTCGTGGCGATAAGGCCGTTACGCAATTGAGTGGGGGTAACCCGTTGCCGCATACCCCCGCCTAAATAGCAGTAATAACGAGGATAGGGGTGTGTGCCGGAGGGAAAGCAATTCCCAAAGAATGGTGTACACCAGGCTCCGACAAGTATATCCGGTTTCTCTCTCTCCAGTACCGCTTCCAGTGCCTCGTCCGCAGCCCGGCCTTCCGTGAGGTGGAATGTCCAGTCCGAGATGGATTGCAATTCCTGCAAGAGGGGAAGCTCGCCGAGAAAGGAAGCATGTTCAGCTTTGCTCATAAAGGCGAGTACTTTGCCGGGTTGGCGATTCTCAATGACCTTGGGGCGATCTGCGGGCATAAACATAATTTGTTAAAGTGGAGTCCTTATTCAAAAAAAGAATTTTGCCCTTGTCAAAATTTAACTATCCGGTTAGTTTGTTGTTATGTTATTAAGAATGGTTAATGGAGCCGGTGTTTATGTTCTGGAGTTTTGGGGGAGTCCCGGTCCGGGTGACGGGAAAGCAGGAATCCAGATGGGAAAAAGACTGTCAGGGGAGGTTCTATGACTTTGGGGCTAGCAGGAAGAGAGCAAGGCTGGGCGGCTGCAAGAGAAGCGGATGCGGCATTTCTGGCCAAAGAGGGAGCATTCTGGAAAAACATGTTGAAGCAGCAGGTAATGCCCTTTTGGCTTGAACACGCATTGGATCCCCGTGGCGGTATCAACACCTGTATTAAGGAGGACGGTTCTATTTTAAACCGTGACAAATGGCTATGGAGCCAATGGCGTGCTCTTTGGGTATTCAGCAGGATTTATAATTCTCTGGACCCTGATCCTATCTGGCTTGATCGCGCGAAGCAAATTTATGATTTTGTTGTGGACCATGGTTGGATGGAAAAGGAGCAGGGTTGGGCACTTTGTTTAGGGTACGATGGAAAGATTAAACGGGGCTACGAAAGTATCTATGTGGACGGTTTTGCCCTTTACGGACTGTCTGAATTATTGAAAGCCGATCCGCAATTGTATGAAGCCAGGCTTTGGCTGAAAAGGACTCTGGAGGGGGTATTGCCGAAGCTGAAATGGCCTCATGACCGGATTCCCCATTTTCCTTATCCAGTAGCGAAAGGAGCTTCCATGCATGGCATCCCGATGATTTTTTCGCTCATACTTTGGGAAACCAGCGAACACTTGCCGGAGTGGGGTGCACGCGAAGCAGCCCTCGCTTGTTCGGATGATGTTTGGGCCCGCTTTTATCAACCTGACCTCGGATTGATTTTGGAACGGGTTGGGCATGATGGACATAAATTGCCAGCGCCCCTTGGGACTGCGGTTGTACCTGGTCACGCCGTGGAGTCCCTCTGGTTTCAGCTGCATATTATGGAAAGGAGTGGGGATCGTGAACGATTCCCTCTCGCCCTTGAATCCATTCTAAGACATATCGAGTTCGGTTGGGATGCTGACCATGGGGGGATCTTGCTGGCCCGGAACCTGCACGGGGCTGATTCCGTGGGCTGGGACTATGCAGATTACAAACTGTGGTGGCCGCATACCGAAGCCCTGTATGCCACCTTCCTGGGCTATTTTCTGACGGGAGATCTGCGTTTTCGCGAATGGTATCTCAAGATTAAAGACTATGCATTGAATATTTTTGCCCGTGATTCGACCCGTGAATGGGTACAAAAAACTGATCGCCGCGGTGTCGTTATTGAAGACACTGTGGCTTTGCCGGTTAAGGATCCCTTTCACCTGCCGAGAAGCCTTATTATGATGGTTGAGAGAGCCGGATCACCGGGTTCGGACCCGGACACCGCCGGATCATTACCCTGACGAGTGACCGTAAAACCCCATGCCCCCATGCTTATGAAAAGAAGTAGATCAGAAGAAGGTGGATTTGCACTGGTGATAGCGCTTTCCCTGATGGCGTTCATCTACCTTCTGCTCATCAGCTTTTCGACCTTGGTCATGCTGGAGGTTCGCTTGTCAGCCACCCAGAAAGATCTTACTGTAGCCAGGGAAAATGCTAAAACCGGTATGCTTGTGGCATTGGGCCGCTTACAATCGATGGCAGGCCCTGACCAGCGTGTTACCGGAACTGCCTCGATCCTTGATAACGAGATGACTCTACTCACGGGGCAAACCTCATGGAGTGGGGTATGGGATGCCAATCCTGCATCTCAGGATTACGGATCACTGCTGGGGTGGTTGGTGTCCGGGGTCGATCCCGGGCCAGGGAAGGAAATAGTTGATGCCATTAGAATTTACCGAGGCTTTGACATGACCGATGATGTCTGGGTCGGTAAAGTGTCAATGGATCCAGCGGGACGTAACTCATTCGCATACTGGGTATCGGATGAGGGAGTTAAGGCCAAGTTGAATCCAGTTGCAGATGAACCGGGTGGGTCGGTAAGCAGCGTGACAGGCAATCCTCTGTCACTCGGCGTTCGTCCTGGTTGGCAGTTTGTTGACGATGGTGTAAGTGCTGCGGTAAATAAAATTCAGCCGGATGATTTGAGGCGCTTGTTGAGTCGCCAACAGATCCATCTGACGGAGCCAGCTCTGGATATCAGGGAAGGTTTCCATGATTATACGATGGCATCCTACCGCTTGCTAACCGACACGATGCGGGGTGGTTGGAAGCGGGATCTGAGTACAGCCTTCGAAAACGACGCTGTCTTTGCTGCCGAATTCAACACTGTGGAGGGCACCTATCACTTTGTGGACATCGCGGGGGAAGCCCTCCCTGCGGGTTTCCTTAACTGGGGCATACTGCGCTCATACTATCAACAAAAGAATATTGTGGGGGCAGATGGTCTGGTGGATATTCAACCGACTCTGCCAGCGGGCACTTACATTTCTGAGGGTAAGCCCTACTTCCCGGCAAACTTTTCCGGAGCTGATTTCGATCACTTCTATCAGGAAAACAGCCCAATGCACGCGGTTATATCGAGATTACAGTTGGGGGTGAAAATAGAATACAGGCCTTATGTTCATCCGGGAACGGGTGAATTGGAATACTGGTACCCGCGCATCCTTCTGAAACCTGTCGTAGGGCTTTATAATCCGTATAATGTGCGCCTGAGGGGCTTTGGAAGCAGCCAACGCATTGCATGGTCCCTGGATGTAAAGGCCAACATCAGATTAAATGGATCCTCTCCTGCAACGATTAGCATCAACGATCTGCTTAGGGGGGTATCCGCTGCCCCGCCTTCACCTTCCGGGAATGTCTATTTACGGTGGCTTTTCGCAACCGCAAGTCTTGATTTCCAGCCCGGTGAAACCCGCTATTACACGATGAGTAAGCAGCAGGAGATTACTACCCACAACTATATTCTAATTGAGTCTCAATGGTCCGAGGATGGTGCTTTGTATTTTGATCTACAGGATCGTACGGATCTGCACCTGCAAGAACCGGAAAACACGCTCATTGCCATTGATGTTGAGTTTGGGGAAACCGGCGGGATTTGGTTTGATCGTCCTTCGACTCAGCCACCCAGGCATATCCAATACATGACCAACATCACCGGGAATAAACCAGTGGTCTCAGATCCGGTGGTTTACGATGGCGCAGCTCAGGATGCCTTTGGAAATCCATTGTTTGATCAGGATGGACTGCCGGTTTTGGAGGTAAATACACAACCGGTGGACGCATTTTACGGATTTTGGCTCAGGCATACAAAGATCGACAGCAATCCTATGCGCAATCTGCTGGATTCCAACGTACGCTGGATTTCCGGGCGAATGGTATTCGATGGGTTTGATCCCACGGACGCGACCTCCCCCTTTTATATGATCAGTCCCTTCTCCGGATACGCAGCCGAGGAAGGGGAGGATCGGCGCGGACTGCGAAGTGAATACGACGTGCAAATTGATTTTTCAGATGGACGCCTCTCGGGTTTCTGGGGCAGTGGAAACACTGCCCTCGACGGGGTATCCCGGGTGCTCTTGTTTGATGTTCCTCGTGCGCCTCTTGTTTCACTCGGGTCCTTTCAGCATGCCAACCTTTCCCGCTACAACCATGATCCGACTTATGCATTCGGCAATTCATACGCTAACCCCCGCATTCGCAGAGATCGTATCCGTGAGGATAATTTCGGGCCGGACTCCATTCGTGTCTATGATCTCTCATACATAAGTAACCATGAGGTTTGGGACAGTGCATACTTCTCAACTTTGCCACCCGCCTTGAGTGAATCTGCGCGCTCTGATCTGCTTGCCGGCAAGCTTGGTCTTCCCAATCCCCGCATAAGGATAAACCGGCACTGGCTGGATGAAAAGGGGCTGGCCGCCCTTGATACAACCAAAGCGACAGATGCCACATCAGTTACCCCAGCCTTGGTGATTGATGGGGGGTTTAATATTAACTCGACCTCACAAAAAGCCTGGAAGGCACTCCTGTCATCCCTGAATGACCTGAGGATCCCGGCTGTACGGCTAACCGACGGGCGTGTTATTTCAGGCTCGAAAACACCTGAAGACAAGGTGGTCTTCTCACGTTTCCTGCATCCTGCGGATGAAGGTTTTGATAATTCCAGTGCTCTCACCAACCGTGCATATTGGCTCGGGTACCGGTTATTGAGCGGGCAGCAAATTGAAGATCTTGCTGACGCTATTGTTGCGGAGGTCAAAAAACGCGGCCCGTTTCTCTCTCTTGCTGACTTTGTCAACCGTAGGCTTGAAGATGGAGATCTTGGTCTGATGGGTACATTGCAGGCTGCCCTGGACTCGACTTTACACGGGGTAAATTCGCTTGATCCAACGTTGACGGGTGTTTCCCCAGGCGACTATGGATCGGTTTTCTATAATGATAGTATAGTCGGGGAACAGGCATCCGCTTACCCCGGCAGCCTGTTGCAGTCGGATGTTTTGCAGGCGCTGGGTCCTGTTCTAACCGCGCGTTCTGATACTTTTATCATCCACTCTTACGGGGAGGTCCGGGATCCGCTCAGTGGTGCCACTCTTGCCGAAGCCTGGCTGGAGGCAACGGTGCAGCGCATTCCTGAAACCGTAACTGGCAGTAACCATGACTTTGAGCGGCGGTTTATAATAAAATCTTTCCGATGGATTAATTCCGATGAGAACTAAATTTGTAATAGTCATAGCATTATTTACCTGTTTCCAGGGGGTACTGACCAGCTTCACCGCGGTTAAGGCTGAAGAAGGAGAGTTGGTCAGTTTACAATTTCAGACAGTTGTTGTAGGCCAGCCCATTTACAACCTGTACTACCAGCAGGGTGAAGAGTATCGCAGTCTGGTCGTTACCAATGGTTCGGTATCCCGCTTCAGTTCCTATGCGGGAGAACCCAAGCTGTATTTTTATCGCCATGAGATTGGTGGAGATGGCAATGAAAACTACCGTGCTGTGGCAATGGCTGACTTAAGCCGGAGAGAGGGCAATGTAATCCTTGTCTTTGTACCCAATCCCGAAGAGAATCAGAGCCGTGAGTACTATGTATATACGATAGATGCGGCTTGGCAGAAATGGGATGCAGGGGGCTATCTCTTTTTCAATCTCACAGGGTTTACGGTGGCTGGCCTTTTCGGAGAGTCTGATCAGCGTTTTGTACTCGAACCCGGTGCTTATGCAAGTCTGCAACCTACAGCGGATGAGATCCTCAATGAGCGGCTTCGTATTCTGGTCCGTGACCGGGCGGAATGGCGTATGTTATACAGCTCGGTTTGGACCCTGAAACCGGGCCGCCGTGCGATGGTTTTTATTACGCAGGCCGATGCTTCTGCTGAATCAATTAATGTGCGGCGTATCTATCAGGCCGTACAGCAACCTGCACGTTCCAGATAGTTTCCTTTTCCGCAAAGCCCATTATGGGGGCAACCTTATTTTACTGACTATGCATTATATTGAGTGGAGCATCATTGGCTGTTACTTCGGATTTCTTCTCCTGCTTGGCTGGTATTTCAAGCGGCAGAACAAAGATGTCAGCGATTATTTTCGCAGTGGTTGCAAGGGAACCTGGTGGCTGGTGGGTGCCAGTACCTTCATGACATCTTTCAGTGCCTGGACTTTCACCGGTGCGGCCGGAGTGGCTTTTGAGGCGGGTTGGAGCGTGATTATTATTTTCTGGGGTAATGCCTTGGGCTTTCTGATCAATTTCCTTTTTCTGGCTCCATGGTTTCGACAGTTGCGGGCAATAACCCCCCCGGAGGTGATCCGCAATCGCTTCGGGCCTGGAACTCAACAGTTGTATGCGTGGATTTTTGTGCCCACCTCGTTGCTTTACGCTTCTTTGCACTTGTATGGGTTATCCATTTTTTGCTCCGCTGTTTTTGGTTTCGATTTATCAACAGTTATTATCGTGGTGGGGTGTGTGGTGTTGTTTTATGCGTCCATTGGCGGCAGTTGGGGGGTTATCTCCACGGACTTCCTGCAAAGCTTAATCTTGTTCCCGCTGAGCATCGCGATCGCCTGGCTCTGCCTGCGCGAACTTGGAGGTATTGGCGGCTTCTTTGCTTCCATTCAGGCGGAAGGCCTCGGGGAGGAGTTCAAACTCATTAAAGAGCCGGGAGAGTTTCCAAATAATGCCTTTGTTTGGGGTTGGGTCGCGGCAATCATTGTCAATAATCTGTGGGTTCACAATACCATGACCGCAGGTGCCCGCTATTTCTCGGTCAAGGACGGCTGGTCCGCGCGTAAAGCGGCTTTACTGGCATTCGTACTGACCATGTTGGGGTCAGCCGTGTGGTTTATCCCGCCAATGACAGCACGTATACTTTTTGAGCCTGAGGTCATGTCCATGACTGTTTCCAAACCGGCGGAAACTGCTTATGCGGTGGTGAGCTTGCAACTTCTCCCGCAGGGGATGGCGGGACTCATGGTGGTGGCGATTTTTGCGGCTACGATGAGTTCAATGGACAGCGGGCTGAACCGGAACGCAGCCATCTTCACGCGCGACATTTACCCGGCTTTTTGTCATTTGTTCAGGCTGGAGCCCAAAGAGGACGCAGTTCTCTTGCGCATCGGTCAGTTAGTATCTCTGCTACTCGGATTGCTGATTATTTTATTGGCACTCTATTTTAGCCGGGCCGAGGGCAGGGGTATGTTCGAGCTGATGTTGACCACCACCGCCTTACTGGGTCTGCCGATGGCCGTACCCATGCTCTGGGGGCTGTTTATTAAAGATGTGCCCGCATGGTCCGCTGCGGTTTCAGTATTCGCCGGGTTGACAGTTTCCTGTATGTCTTTTTTCAACTCCGCCCTTGGTATGGAGGCATGGTCCCTCCAGAAAAATATTTTTTGGATTATTCTTGTTGGCAGTGGCTCATTCTGGCTGACCCGTTTCGCCTGGTGGACCGCATCCCACGAATACCGGGAGAAGGTCGATGTTTTTTTTACTCGTATGAAGACTCCGGTCGATTTCAACAAGGAGGTCGGGGCAGGGACGGACCGCACTCAGTTGCGGGTGATGGGCATCGTATCCTGTCTGGCAGGCGGATTGATTGGCCTATTGCTGGCGATCCCCAATCCAGTGGAAGGCAGACTGGTTATTTTCTTTATCGCCGCTTTTGTCGCGGGAGTCGGCGTGCTTTTACTGCTGGCCTCGCGCAAGGCCATGGACTCTTAACTCAAAACATAAAGCTAATATGACACATTCACTAATGTCAGGAATTCTTGGAGCCGGGGCATTGGTCTGTGCTTGCGCTTGGGGATTGGAAGATTCCGTACGCTGGTCATTCGATCACCAGAGTATCGGCCCATTCGCATCCATTGCTTTTCCCGAACGCGAAAGGCCGGATCTCGAAGCTGTTGCCGAGGGTTACCCCGAATTCCGGGCGCACAGCGAAAGGCACCTGATTGTTGATCCCCTTTGGATGGGCTATCATGACAATCTGGGATATATGCGTGCTGTGGCTGACGGCAGGCGCGCATTCTTCAAAGTGGCGAGTGGGGAATTAGCGGGAGCAGGGGATTTTACAGTTGAAGGATTTATACGGTACACAGGGCAGGATGCCGTGGTTGTTTTCCGCCAGATGGATTATCGTGCTCCCCGTCATGGCTTTGAGGTGGGTTTAAACGGATCGGGGCGTTTGAGTGCCCGTATGGATGTAGTCTCTGACGGAGATACTTCGGTTCATAGCCTGTTGGGTCCGGCAGATAAGGGGAATGATGGCCATTGGCGACACATCGCTTTAGTCTATCGGGATTCCTCCCGCGAAGCGGTTCTTTATCTGGACGGAACTCCCGGGCCAATCTTGCGTTTGCCTGCACCTTTGATCCGGCCACCTGAAGCATTGTTGTTTGGCAAAAATTTTGCCGAGAAGGAAGCCCTGGACCTCGACGAGGTACGCTATGTTTTCGCGGCATTGGATCCGGCGGCTTTTTTATTTATGGCTGCTGAAGCCCCACAGGGTTTCATTGAGGTGGAATCAGTCACCGGGGTTCCGGATTACAAGCTCACTCTGGACGAGAGTGAGGTGAAGCCCGGGGAATGGGGATTTAGTCCGGAAGAGGGTGGACACCTTGGTGTTTCCCCGCCCTCCTTTGTCTGGCGCCCGCAAGCCGGGATTGAAAGATGGGAGGTCGAGGTGGCGGATGCCATTACCGGTGTGGAAATTCACAGACGTGACGGGATTGAGTTCAATGTGTATCGACCATCAGTGATTTTTGACGAGGGTCATTACTGTTGGCGTTATCGGGGTTGGGATGTCTACGGACGGGTGACGGAGTGGAGCCGGTGGCGTACATTTACTGTGGATGAAGGAGCCCAATCCTTCCCACTGCCCGAACGCCGGGAAATACTTTCCCGGATTCCGTCCGGGCATCCCCGTTTGTTTCTTACACCTGATAATATCGAAGTATGGAGGCTGCGTGTGCAAAGTGATTTGGCGGAGAGCTATCAAGCCATTCGCCTCATGTATGAACAATTCGCTGCAAGCCCTCCGGATCTGACTGAGCCGGAAGCTTACACTGTGGATGAGGTTCGCGGATCTCCCGCATGGCGTGAGAGGTGGTGGGGCAACCGTCGCCGCGCTCAAAATGTGATGCAGGCGGCCTACCTGAGCGGTTTTGTCGCGCAGATTGAGAACGATCCGGATGCAGCCGTTCTGGGCGTGACTATCCTGGATGCTGTGTTGGACTGGGATCCGGAGGGAACCACGGGGTTTGCCTATAATTCCGAGGCATCGTATCCCTATGCCTGGGGTCTTGCGCGTGCTTATAGCTTGTTGTACCCCTACTTGGACGAAGACCAGCAGCAGCGGGCAAGAGAGGTATTGGCAATCCGTGGCACCCGTTATTACGAGCATTTGCACCACCACCAACATCTCTGGAGGCCTTACCGCAGCCATGAGAATCGCATCTGGCATTTTCTCGGCGAAATAGCCCTTGTCCTGCATGGTGATTACCAGCCGGCTGACGATTGGCTGTGGTATGCTATGAATGTGTTCGCCAATGTTTACCCCGCTTGGGGTGGCAGCGACGGAGGCTGGCACGAGGGTGGAGCCTATCACGCTTCTTACCTCAGCCGTTTTTTATGGTGGGCGGTCATCATGGATGAGGCATTGGGAATAAATGCCTTTGAGAGCGCACCCTTTTTCAAGCGGGCGGGTGATTACGTGCTCTATGTTATGCCACCAAACAAGGTTGGCGGTGGCTTTGGTGATCAGGCTGAACTGGTTCATGCCAACCGAATTTGGAATATCCGGTTGATGGAAAGTTTTGCACGTCTAGGCGACAACGCTTACTACCGGGCTTATGCGGATAGTATCCGGGCTCATCTGGATGCTGAAAGTTCCGATGTCGGCGATCTCCCGGATCTATTTATCAGGAAGCATGCCCTTCCTGCAGCCGCTGATTTAGCAGAGCTGCCATCTTCACGGATATTTCACGACACGGGTTTGGCGGCTTTAAACACCTGT
>CAZCJJ010000107.1:0-3036 GCA_964499045.1 uncultured Opitutales bacterium
GACCGATGTGCTGGTACTGGCCTGCAAGCCCCAACAATTCAACGACCTTTCGCCCGAGCTGGAAGCACTGACCGAAGGGAAGCTGGTGGTATCCATTCTCGCCGGAACGACATTGGCCAGATTGCAGAACCGTTTCAGCCGGGCAAGGAATCTGGTCCGGGCCATGCCCAACACCCCGGGCCAAGTCGGAGCCGGAATCACCGCCTACACTCCGTCCAAACAACTGACACCGGAAGACCTCGGGCTGGTCGAAATGCTCCTTGGCTCACTCGGGGAAACCTTTCCAATTGAAGAGGAACATATGGATGCCGTCACCGCAGTCAGCGGCAGTGGGCCGGCTTATGTTTTTGAGTTCACCGCAGCACTAAGAGAGGCCGGAATCGCCGCCGGACTCCCCCCGGAGATCGCCCATCGCCTCGCCATTCAAACCGTCTATGGCTCGGCCAAACTCATGGCGGACTCCGGAACCGAACCGGTTGAACTCCGAAAGGCCGTCACCTCCCCCGGAGGCACAACACAGGCGGCCCTCGAGTCCCTGGAAGCCCATTACTTCAGAAAAACGATTGAAAAAGCCGTCCTTGCCGCCCAACACCGTTCCCGTGAGCTGGCTGGAGTTTAAAACCGCCTGAAGGCGGGACTCCAGCGTGGGTTGGAGTTCCGGATTTATCCGGTTTCCAGACGCCCATGAAACCGCCTGAAGGCGGGACTTCAGCGTGGAGCAAGATGCTACGCTCCTTTTGACCAGTAAGGAAAAGCTTGGCTTTTCGGTCGCGGCTTTCATCGTCAAACCATGAGTAGTTTGCAGGAAGGACAGATCCTCGTTACCGGCGGGGCCGGTTTCATTGGCAGTGCCCTGATCTGGGCTCTGAATCAACGGGGTTACGAGAATATTGTGGTAACAGACTATCTGGGACAGGACGAGAAATGGAAAAACCTGCCGGCCTTGCGTTTCCGCGACTATCTTGAGGCAGACACACTGTTGGAGAAGCTCCCCGAACTGAACGGAGTGTCCACCGTGTTTCATCTCGGCGCCTGCTCCGCCACGACAGAGAAAGACTGCGGTTATCTGATCCGGAACAATTTTGAGTACACCAAGACACTCGCCCGCTGGTGCCTGGAAGGCGGACGTCGCTTTGTTTACGCCTCCTCCGCCGCCACCTACGGAGACGGCAGTCAGGGCATGGATGACCAGCGGGAGGACATTGAGGCCCTGCGTCCCCTCAACATGTACGGCTATTCCAAACACCTGTTCGATCTCTACGCCAAGCACCATGGTTGGCTCGACCAAATCGTTGGGATGAAATATTTTAACGTCTACGGCCCGAACGAGGATCATAAAGGGGATATGCGCAGTGTGGTCCACAAGGCCTATGGCCAAATCCGTTCGACGGGGCGTGTTTCGCTTTTCAAGAGCTACCACCCTGACTACAAGGATGGCGAACAGATGCGCGACTTCCTCTATGTCAAGGATGCGGTGCAAATGACTCTTTTCCTGGCAGAAAATCCATCAGCTAAAGGGCTCTTCAACCTCGGCTCCGGTGAAGCCAACACCTGGCTGTCTCTGGTTCGCCCGATTTTCAAAGCCCTCAATTTACCGGAAGCCATTGATTTTGTTGAGATGCCGGAGGCACTGCGGGGCAAATATCAGTATTACACCAAGGCTGATAACAAAAAGCTGAAGCAGGCAGGCTACGGGGCTGCCATTACCTCACTGGCTGATGCAGTCACCGATTATGTCAGCAACTATCTGGAAACCGGAAAAAAACTGGGTGATTAAGGGGATATCGGCATGGAGACTCTGAACACAGTACTGCAGCATCTCTTTCCCTCCGACCGCGCTTTTGCTACCGAATATATATGGCAACTCCTACTTTTGATCGCGCTCGGGTTTGCCGCACGGCTGTTGCAGAAAAAGGTGTTTCCAACTCCCGATAAAAGCCACGAACATTTTAGTCCACGGCTATGGCTGCGGCACAACGGTATATTGCCCATTTTACTGGGACTCTGTATCCTCGCCGGAGTAGCGGGCTATGCCGCCGGAGTGGATGTCCCGGTTGTCGTTCTGGTCGGAAGCATCCTTTTCTGCTGGATACTGATCGGCTTAATCACCTCGTTCATTAAAGACCGTTTTTGGGCAGAGTCCACCGCATTGGTGCTGGTTTTTATTCTGACCGTCTATGCCCTGACTTGGAGTAACAACGCCTTCGATATCCTGAGCGGTATCAAGATTGAGGTGGGTACCTTTACTGTTACCGCCAAAGGGCTGCTGACCGGATTCCTGGCCATGGCTTTTGCCCTTTGGCTGAGCTTGGGTATTTCCCGTCTGCTGGAAAAGAAAATCGAAAATCTAGCTCGCCTGACTCCATCCGCACGGGTGCTGGCGGCCAAAATTGTGCGTATCCTTTTTATCGCCATCGCCCTTCTCGTTGGCATCCAGTCGATGGGCGTGGATCTCTCCATGCTGACGGTACTCGGGGGCGCGGTGGGCCTGGGTCTCGGTTTCGGTCTGCAGAAAATTGTGGCCAACCTGTTGAGTGGCATGATCCTCCTGACGGACCGTTCCATCAAGCCAGGGGATGTGATTGAAATCGACGGCACCTACGGCCACATCAACACCCTCCGTGCACGTTATGTTTCTGTACTCACCCGCGATGGCAAAGAACACCTGATTCCGAACGAAGACCTGATCACACAGCGTGTAATCAACTGGTCTTACAGCAATGACCTGTTACGCCTGCGTTGCCCCATCGGCATCTCCTACGGTGCCGACCCGCATCAGGCAATCAGGATTTGTGAGGAGGCCGCTCTGCAACATGAACGTGTACTCAAGAATCCGGTCCCGAAATGTCTCTTGCGTGGATTCGGGGATAACTCGGTTGACCTTGAACTGCGTTTCTGGATTAACGATCCCTCCAATGGCATTTCCAACATCAGAAGTGCCGTCCTCCTGACCATCTGGGATCGCTTCAAGGAAGAAGGGATCGAGATCCCCTTCCCCCAACGCGACCTGCATTTGCGCTCAGCGGTGCCGCTGGA
>CAZCJJ010000107.1:3136-12218 GCA_964499045.1 uncultured Opitutales bacterium
CCGCTCCGGCTTCGCGCCAGAGGGATTCAATCAGGGTGGCATCCGTGGACTCCACGGTAACCGCATCGCCGATCGTACACATCGCCACCAGGCGCAGTCGGCCAGAGCGGACTTTCTTGTCGCGCATCATGGCAGCCATCAGCGATTCCACCGGCAAAGAGGACTTCAGCTTTACCGGCAAATCGTAGCGTTTCAGTAAACTGCGCAGGGTCGCGACTTCCTGGGAATTCACCTGATACTCATCGGGATGGCGTTCGCGCAGAATTTCGGACAGGCGTGCTGCCATAAGCAAGCCGATGGCCACCGCTTCGCCGTGCAGGTAATCGCCGTAGCCCGCCACATTCTCTATGGCATGGGCAAAAGTATGCCCCAGATTGAGCAAGGCGCGTCCTCCGCTCCCCGCGGTTTCCCGCTCGTCCATGCGGACGATATCAGCCTTGATTTCACAGCAACGCCGGATGATCCCGGGGAGGCTCTCGTGCCCGGCATCGAGACGAGGCAATTCCCAGAGTTGTTCATACAATTCCCGGTCTGCGAGCAGGCCATATTTGATGACCTCCGCCATACCGGCGGAGAATTCACGGGCGGGAAGTGTCTGGAGGAATCCGGTGTAAATGAACACAGCGTTTGGTTGCCAGAATGCACCGACCAGATTTTTGCCCTCCGCCGTATTGATACCGGTTTTTCCCCCCACCGAACTGTCCACCATGGAGAGCAGCGTGGTTGGCATCTGGTACAAAGTAACGCCCCGGTTCCAGGTGGCTGCGGCAAACCCGACCAAGTCACCTATCACCCCGCCCCCGATGGCAAACAGACAGGATTTGCGACTGAAATGATTTTCGCCTAATTGCCTCCAGATGCCCTCCAGCACACCCGCCGACTTGAGCTGCTCGCCCTGGGCGTCAAACGTATGCAGCAATTTGACACCCGGCAGCTTGGCCAGACGCTCCCGTTCGCCGGGAGATGTTCCGGCCACCGCACAATCCATAAAGAGACCGATTTCCTTTTCGGACTGGCTCACCGCTCTGACCTTTTCCCACAAGGCATCAAAGTCTCCGGAAATATAGATCGGATACGAACGCTCCTCCAACTGCACATTCAAAGTTTCCATAGGCTATCGCTCCAGCATTGAGCCCAAAGCAGGACTGGCAAGACCGGATTATACCGGCCTGAAGTAATCCTTACCAAAGGAGCGTGGGCATCTTGCCCACGAACCTGGAACATAGCGGGCAAGATGCCCGCTCTCCTGTCATAAAGTAATAAAATAGAGAAAAAATAGGACCCCCATAAGTTCAAGCTGTCCGGGCTCAACTTATGGGTGTCTCTCCTTATCTCTCTTAGGCACCGTCTTCGTCGAGTTCTTCAAGGTCCAGGTTGCGCGGACGAATCGGGAGACGGTAGCGATCTTCGTACCGGGTGTAAAACTCACCCCAGATGACGTGACGCAGAGTAAGCGTCGCGCGATAGGTCTCGAGATCATCCGCAGCCTGCTGGAAGACATCCAGCAACGCGGGGCTCGGGTTAACGCGGTATTCCTCGCTGATTTGCACCAGATCCCGGGTTGCTTTCATGGCATCCAGACCATCCCGCAGGAATTCGACCCGCGCCAGTGCGTCAGGATCCGAACTGCCAATCAGGGTCTCCGCTTCATCCAGCAACTGGTAGGCGGGCTGCAAGGTGGCGTCCGTGTAGAGGTATGGAAGGGCGCGGTGACTGCCGCCAACAGGATTCAACTGGATTTTACCCTGATTAACCAAGGCTTCGTAGCGTCCATCAGGATCCACCGATTCCGCTCCTCCAACCGGAAGCGGGTAGCCATTAAGATCCGTTTCATTCTCCCAATAAGCAATAAAATCACGGATCTTTTGTGCGCCGGCTCCAAAGGCCGAGGTATACTCCTCAATGATATCCTCAGTCGTAAGATCCGGATGATTCATCAAGCGGGCCATCATGTAGTAATAGACTCCCTGGGTCGCCCAGTTGCCCAATATGGTGTCCATGTCAAAGGCGATCATTCCGCTGCTGCGGGCAAGGTCCATGAAGTCTGCGGAGTCTTCCAAGGGAAGATAAGGAGCTCCTCCCCCCACATGCCACCAGTTGGGTCGCAGGAACATATCCGATCCGGTGTTGGCCCAGCCTTCCCACTGTTGACGACCGCCTTCATGGAATCCGCCGACAAAGCCCATCACCATTTTCGCCGTAAGGGGACGCTCGACAGGTGGAGGGAAGCGATAAGCGGAATAGGCATAGCTGCAAAGTTCCACATCGGGGTTGATCTGGCTAAGCTCAGCATAGAGCAAGTTCCAGAATTTCACATAGCGTGCGGTCAGGTTGGCCCGGGAGCGCCAGATATCATCCAGATCCTGATTCGCAGGAATATCCCATGCCAAAGTCGCAGCGCTCAGGTCAAACCCGCCCCCGTCATTCGGACAAACGTTATAGTACTTGGGGGCTCCCGCCTGGATATACTCGTAAACAATCTGGTCGATGACATCCGGATTCGACAGGCGGAGTTTGACCCAGTCGCTCCGCGGGAAGGGCTGATCCACTCCTGCGGGAGCTTCAGCAAAGAAGTTGGGATTCTGAGCGGAATAATTATCCCACCAGCTCCCAAAAGCATGCCCGAATTGCAGACCACCCCGACGGCCCGACTGGTGCGCCGCCAGCCAAAGGTAGGCTTCCTCTTCCGCCTGGATCTCATTCGCATTCAATTGAGGAAGTACACCATCCACACTCAGGGTTGAGATCCACACCCGCAGGCGGCGTATCTCGAGTTCCGGTTGATGGGTCCGGTCGATTTCGGGAATCAGGAAGGAATCCGCTGGCGGCACGTAGGTCCCCAGTTCACCGGGCCAGAGCCACCGCACGCTGAGGTAGGTTTCCAGCAAATGATTGAATGCCCAGCGCGTGGGATAGGAAGACTTGGAAAGCAGGTTGGAAGACGTGGCCCCCGAATCGTTGCCGATAATGTACAGATTCCCCTCGTGGCTGACGATGCGGTAGGTTTCCAGCGGCAGATTGGCCGGAGAAAGCCCGATGGCTAGTGTCTGCTGACACGCGCCGACATAAATCCGCGCAATATTGATTCCAAGGGAAAATTCCTGATCTTCTTCAACAATGGGAACTGTCACCCCTGTCGCCCGTTCGATAATCTGAACAAAATCCTCCGCCGCAGCCCACAGGTAGTCAGGTGCATTCTCAGGAAGGACCAGAGCGCTCATAGACTGCTCATTATAAACGACCATGGTATTCAGTGGATTGGTCGTCAGTATCTGCAGTTCATCGATCGATATACCGCCCTCGGGCGAGGCATCTTCTTTGGCCGTCCAGTCGAATTCATAAAAACTGGCACTTGAGACGGTATTGATGAAGGCAACATCCGTCCCTGAAGCAAAAATTTCCTGATTCAGATAGATATCATAATTCGAATTTACCGGATCCACAAAGACCGTCAGCCGATTCCAGCTATCCGGAATGCTGGCGTACCCGGAACGACTACTAACACCACTCGCATTCATCTGAATGGAAAAGGCAATAACATTTGAAGCATCTCTTACTCTGAAGACAAAGTTATTGTGTATCTCCGAGGCAACTGGCGGAACGTACCAGAAATCCACCCAGTGCTCGCCCGAAACAGGCACCGGCGTGACATAACGCCCCAATACTCGTCTGGCCGAGTGATTCGGGTCACCCACCCGGTTCTGCAACCGGAAAAACATATCCCCCTGAACCACCGCATAGGCTGCATTCTGGGAGATAGGGGCCGTCCATGTCCCGTTGGAAGCATCCTGCCCGGCAATCGGACCAAGGATAAACGAAGGTGAATCGAAGCTGTTGCTGCTGTAAATCACCTCGGAGGGCAAGGGCACGCCCTGCAGGGGATTGCTGGTGGATATCCGAAAGTCATCAATAAGAATGCCACCGGCCGGAGAAGCATCCACCTTGGCCGTCCAATCAAATTCATAGAGACGCGCACTGGACACGATGTTGGAGAAGGCGACTTCTGTCCCCGAGGCATGAATATCTCCGTTCAGGTAGATGTCATATTTCGAGTTCACAAGATCCACATAAACCGTGAGCCGGTTCCAACTGTCCGGAACGCTCGAATACCCGGAACGTCCGCTGATCCCTGTCGCCGTCAACTGGATCGAGAACGAAATGGTATTCGAGGCGTCCCGAATCCTGAAGACAAAGTTATTGTGTATCTCCGAGGCAACTGGCGGGACGTACCAGAACTCCACCCAGTGGTTTCCGGTCACGCTGTCCGTTGTCGTATGCCGGGCCATAACCCGCCTGTCGGAGGCATTGGGCTCACCGGTTTTATTGCGAAGCCAGAGCAACCCTTCGCTCTGGATTTTCGTATAAGGAGAACTCCCTGAAATCGGGGCACTCCAGGTGCCATGGGCTGAGTCTTGTCCGGCAACCGGACCCGGTTCAAACCGCGGCTGGCTGAATCCCCCGCTGTTGTAAATAGTGGCAGAAATGGCGGTTAAACAACAAACAATAGATGCAAATATAACTGATATGTATTTTTTCATTGGGATATAAATTATTTGGAGTAAGGTTTGGTTAAGTAACTCTAACAAAATCGAAATCGGGATCGAAGTCGGGATCGGAACCCTGCTTTTACTGCAGGTTCATTCGATTTGGAGCCAGACAGCTACAGGGATTTCGACTATAATAAGGGCTTAACCGGGATAAATTCATGCTGGAAGAGCTACGCTCGCTAAAGCTTCACGCTACAATCGGTAGGCTGAAGCTTCAGCGAGGCACTGCGTTGCCCTAAATAGAAAGGGAGTAGCTTTGGAAAGCTACTTCCTTGAAAAAACCGTTTACCGGTGCAACGGACATTCTATCCGGTCGCTTTAGATGGATCAGCGGTTGCTGCGGTTGCGATAGAAGACCAGTAAGAGGATCCCGAGGCCAAAGAAGATGGCTGCATGGGCCGGCTCCGGAATGGCGACTGTTGTCAGGGTAATGGCCCCGCCGCCGGTACCCGCGCCGTAGCTCAACTCGAAGGAATAGCCATCAATGTCGATGATAGCACCCTCACCGTAATTTGAGAACTGGTTCTGGAGATTGGTTCCGTAAGCGACAATGGTGTACACGTCGTTGACCGAAGTAACAAATCCGTTGCCGAGGGAAACATTAAGGACACCGTCCATGTTGGCGTAGGTGGTCGTGGTCAGCATCGGGTTAAAGTGACCCGTGTTCAGGATCGCATGGTAAACCCCGGTGTCCTGGTACATATTGACGTAGGCGGCGGTCACACTGGCCCCATCAATGGTCAGGGTCCCCTTCCTGTTGATATTGAGACCGTAACCGAAGGTCGCAGTTGCCCCATTCTCAACAATCAGTTCACCTGTGTGATTGTCGGTGCTTGTGGCACCCCGGCCCCCAATCCAGGAGCTATATGTTCCGAACGCAGCTCCTTCATTTATTACCAGAGAAGTTCCCGCACCCGATACCCGGACCTCACCGTGTCCAACGCCAGTACCAAATCCCACAATAAGTTCGGACCCGACAGTCACTTTACCACCATTCTGAATGATAAGTTTGCCGTTTCCATTTAAAGTACCTCCACGCCCGACAAAAAGCGCATTACTGGCATTAACCGTTGCATTGTCTACCGTCATGGTCGCCAAATCCGAACCTTCACCGATGTTAATGGACTGAGCTGTGCTTCCAGTTCCAGTAAGAATAGCATCCACTGTAGCCCCATTGGTGACATTAACATTGGAGGTTCCACGGTAACCAACAAGAAAACCATAGTTTGCACCGTTTACTGTGAGCTTAGAATCTGTACCGTCCACATTGATATTCGAGGTGGAGCCTCCTGCCCTTGTCGCCCGGAAGATTCCACCGGTCGTGACACTCGCTCCGTTCAGGATATTCAAGGTTCCCTGCTGGCCAAATGTATTCGCCATCCAGGCCTCACCGGTTACGCTCAGAGAAGTATTTGCTCCCGTCACCGTGAGCGTTCCGCTTTTTCCGGCATCGGCGATGTTGAAGGTCGATCCTGTCACACTCCCGCTGTTAATCGTCAGCAGTGAATTCGCGGCAGCGGCGGATTCCGCACCGACGTTCAATGCTCCGGTCAAGGCCAGCGTATTACCCGTACCGACATTGAAGGTTACGTTGCCATCGCGGACGGAGGCGACTGCAGCGTCCCTTGAAGCACCGAAATCAACGGTGTAGGTCGAGTCCAGGCCGAAGATGATGGTATCGGCTGCAAGGGGAACGCCGCTGGGATCCCAGTGGCTGCCCTCCGCGTAGTCACCGCCAGCGGTTTCGATCCATGATTTATTCGTTTGTCCGTACAAAACGGACCCTATCATTCCCAATGCAGTCATCGAAACGACCGCAGCTATGCCTGTTATCTTGTGTCTTGTTGTTTTCATGTTTTTTTATTTTTGGGGTTGTACTTTGTTGAGTTCCGAATTCCCGGACCCGACCGGGAAAAATATTTTTATGGGATGTCGTTGAATTTCAGGGTTACTGGTAAGGTTCGCTATCCACCCTTCCATCCAGATAAAGTACGTTAAAGTGGGTCTCGTGGCTGGGTCTCCGGGGGACACCGGCATGCCACCAGGAGGCACCGTAATTACCCGGTTCGTCCATCATCAGTGCAAAGCGGCTGGGCATGATCACCTCTTCAACCCGGAAGTTCGGGGCGATCCGCACCCGGCTCTCACCGGAACCCAAATCACTGCCGAAAGGCTTGAAGGCCACCGGAAACCCTTCCGTATTCGGATAAGGCTCGTTGAGAAAGGAGCTACGCCAGGCATTCAGGCGATAGAATTTACTCTGAATGATCCAGTCATCATTCGGTGCGCTACGTCCGGCAGCCGGACATACTCCAATCTCAACCAGTCGGCGTGCGCCGGGAGGTGCATCCGGAATATCCAAATAGTCCATCAGATGATCCCACAGAGTCAGCTTGGCCACTTCGGGTTCACCCCGACGGTAATTGGTCGAGGCGAAAATAGTGTCTCCGCGATTGGGACCGGGAAATTGTCCGCTGTGGTCTGCGATATACAAATGAATGGCGGCACTGATTGAACGGAGGTTGTTCGTGCATTGGATATTATCCGTGGTTTTGTGAATCCGGCCAATGCCAAGCAAGGCGATACTCGCCAGAATAACAACCACGGCAATGCTGACCAGAAGTTCCACCAGCCCCAGCCCACTCCTCATGAAAACGTTTTTCCTACAACCTAACGCGTACATAAATCCCCCTGCTTTGAAGTTGATGTATTCCTGTCGGTGGATCGCCGCAGGATCATCTCGCACTGAAACTGTTCGATCGGCAAAGCAGCCCCGGTTCCTGTTTTTTCAACCAGAGACAGCAGGAGACTGACTGCCCAGTCTGCCATCCGGTCAAGGGGTTGTCTGAAGGTCGTAATGGGACACGGATGGTGCAGCCCCATCAGCGTATCATCAAACCCGGTAACCGCAACCTGAGCCGGAACTTTGATCCCCGCATCCAGCAGCACCTGAATGACCCCGATCGCCCAATGGTCGTTCTGACACACGATGGCGTCGGGCACGACTCCTTCCGCGATAAGTTCCCTCATGTAATTTGCAGCCTGTTCGTAGGGATCTGTCCCATGAACAGGTTCGGGTTTACAGATAGCAGCTGCCACTATCACGTCGGTGTTGTCTGCAAAGAAGTTGCTGACGGCTTCCGCATTCCCCCTGAACACCGAGTCTCGATCAAGCCCCAGTCCCTGGGTAAATCCGAGAAAGCGCTCACGGCCCTGCCAAATCCATGAGCGCCAATCGCTTTCAGGCGGCCCGTAGTTTGAAATCATGACGATACGACGGCTCCCCGTTTCCACCAAATGACGTGTTATTTTTGCCAACGCATCTCTCACATCTGCCCTGACCCCTGCGACCAGAGGCATTCCCTCCATGGCACTGATCCCCACCAAAGGCACCCGTTCCGCCAGTGCAAGCGCATCCGTGGGTCCAAACACAGTGCTGTTCGAGCCGGTAACCAGAAGCCCTTCGACACCATTTCCCACCAGGAAACGCTCCAGACGACTACGGTCGTTGGAAAACCAGGTCGGATCAACCGGCAGGGGCTGGTATCCTTTTTCCAGCAGCGCTTTCGAAGCCAAATGACTCGTCCGGGTGGCCGTGTCGTAGAGCCCTTCATGAAAGATAATCCCGATAGTCTTGGTCCGGCGCTTGCGCATGGCCTGGGCCATGCGGTCCGGATGATACCCCAGCTCGCGGGCCGCTTTCTGCACCAGGCTCTTTGTCTTCTCACTATGGCGTCCCCCGCTTCCATTCATGACCGAAGAAACGGTGGAAAGCGAAAATCCTGATTTCTCCGCCAATTCACGCAAGGTGACGTGGCTTCGTCCTCCGGGTGTTTTTGCTTTGGGGTTGCGCTGGAGCATTGGAGTGTGGGGTGTGAGTTTGGTAAACGTAAGTTGCTTATAAACCGTCCAGTTCAATATTGTGGTGATGCAGATTTTCGGGCCGGATCAGAACTCTGTACCGGTCCTCATGCCACTTCACTGTTTCAGCCCAGACGACGTGATCCCGGGTCAGTGCTTCGCGGAACTCTTCCATTTCCCGTGAGGCCATTATAAATTCCTCCATCAATTCGGGGCTGTGCTTTTTCTTGAGCTGCTGCCCCAGCGCGATCACATCGCGGGTCAACGCCAGCTCAACCAAACCATCCTGCAGGAACTCAATCCGCCTGGCATAAATACTGTCAGGATCCACTTTGGAGTATGCCTGTTCCAGAATCTCTGCTGCCGGGGCAATCACTTCATCCGTGTAAAGGTAGGGCAAGGCATACTTGACCCCGTTCAGGATACTCAGCGGTATTTTCTTTTGCCGGACGAGATCATCGTAGCGGCTGGAAACACTTTCCGGACGGATGCCCCCGGTGGCATTCATCGGGTAGTTGTATTCGTCGGTCACTTCCTCCCAGTAACGGAAGTACTCACGGATATCTTCCGACGCATCCCCGAAGGCCGAGGTGTACTCTGCGATGATTTCCTCCGTCGAAAGATCCGGGCGAGTCATCAGACGGGCTCCCTGGTAATAATTGATTCCCTGGGTG
>CAZCJJ010000108.1:0-12202 GCA_964499045.1 uncultured Opitutales bacterium
TCACCGCCCGCTGCCTCCGTGCATTCGGAGCGATTATTATGCTTTCCCTGCCGGCTCAGGATATTCTGGCCGATCCGGATGTGTATAACCGTAAATGGACGCGAGCCGAACTGGAGGAGGCCTTGAGGGACAGTAAGGAATGGCTCGGCAACGATATCGGTAAGAGCAGGGTGGTGCCTCCGCCCTGGACTCCGATGCAGGTGGAAGGGCAAACCATCCATAGCTGGGCTAAAGCCTTCCGTTACGATAACTCCATACTCCCGGTTTCGATGGTGAGTCAGGATTTGGAGTTGCTGGGTGGGCGACCTTCATTCCGTTTGAAGCACGAGGGTCAGTGGCTGGAATTCAGCGATGCGAATGTCTCAATCGAAAAAGAATATGATGGGTTAGTGAGAGTCCGGAGCGTGTCCCGTTCCGGACCGTTTACTCTCGAACTGAATGTGGGCTACGAGTTCGACGGCATGGGCAAGGTTGACCTGCGCCTCAGCGCGGATAGTCCCAGCACGGTCGAGGGGCTGCAACTGGTTCTGCCTCTGAAGGGGGAACAATCGGCTTTATTTCACTACATGGGCTCACGCTCCAATGTGATCGAGGTGGATGGGGTTTTAATCCGGGGTGCGGCACTTCCCCCGATGTCCGATTCCGGCAGCACCCCGGACAAAGGAATCCAACTGGATAACTTGCGGGAACTGGTCTGGTTCGGCAATCAGGATGCTGGTATTTCCTGGTTTGCTGACAGCATGGAAAACTGGCCGATAAAGGACGAAAAGACGATTCAGGTCCTTGGACCGCTGGAAAATGGAGTCCGTACTTTTACCGTTAAATTCGGCGACAAGCCATTCACACTCAGCCAGCCCCTCGAACTGGTCTTCGGTCTTCAAGCCACCCCCATGCGTCCGCGGGCGAAAAATTTCCGGACCCGGGTTGGTTATGAGTCTTTGACGGAGAACCGTCCTTTTCTTCTACAATGGCGTTGGGGTGACGGGTATTACTACCCCTTCCAGGAAAGCCATCCTGAAGAAGCACGGAAGGATGTGGAAACAGAGCGTGCTGAGGGACGGGAAATCCTGACAACGACCTCAACCGAGTACATTGGGCTGTACCGCTTCTCGAAGGGTAAATTCGGCATGATTGACAACCCGGGGTTGATGCACCGTGAAATGGCCTTTCTGAAGGACCAGTGGGACCAGGTACGGGTCTTTCCCGGAACTGTGGAGGAGGCCGAAGCCCTCAGGGCTGAAGCCAAAAAGCGGCGGCAACTGCTTCAGTTGGGTGGTAAGACCATAGAAGAGGTGCTGAAAATGGAGCGCCACACCGCGCCCGGCGAGGACTGGGATGGTAGGATGTTTAAGCCGCAGACCTACCCCGAGCGTTTCTGTTTCGCTTCGACCTTCAAGGATTTTTACATGTGGAAGCTGAAAACACTGGTCGAAGACACCGGCCTGCGGGCACTTTATCTTGACCAGCAAATGTACCAGTGCGGCAATCCCGATCATGGCTGTGGTTATGTGGACTACAAAGGAGAGTGGGCCTCCCAGGCCAACATCTTTGCTATCCGCGAATTCGCCAAGCGCATGTACATGACCTTCTATGAAGTCAACGGTACCGCGCCTGAGTTGATGTGGCATAGCTCCTATCAGATGCTGCTGCCCGCGATGTCCTTCACCACGATTTTCTGGGATGGTGAAAAATACACCCAGCCGGGTCACCCCCGCAGTATTGTTGGTCAGGAATTCTACAGCAGTTTCCTCGACGAGGGCCTCATGCAGGTTCAACATATGGGCAAGCCTTTCGGATTCATTGCCGACTTTCTGCCCCAGATGACACGGGATGAACTGCGCGGGCTGACTCCGACCTCTCCGTCTCCGGCCTCCGACCGTGACATGATGGGACTCCTCATGATCCATGACTCCCATATCGACGCCTATCGTCCGTTGACCTATTACCCGTATCTCAATGCGCGTATCCTGAATACCCGCCTTTCCTATCCTCTGGATGAAATGGATGTCCTCTATTACTGGGAAAAAGACAGAGGCCTGGCAACTGCTCCGGAATCCATCAAGTCGATCTTTCACTATAATGGCGAACAGGCGCTCCTGATTCTTTTCAACTGGGGGGACGAGACCCTTCTGGCCCAGGCGGATATCGATGCCGGGGAGCTCGGTTTGAACGTCAAAAATCTGCAGGTCAAAGACGCCCTGACCGGGGAAACCCTCCCTGTTGACGGCCTCACCATCACAGCCGACGTCCTCCCCCGCGACTTCCGCATGCTCGAAATCGTTTGGTGAGTTCGGATATGAAAAACGGTAGCCGCGCCCGTAAGGGCGTGGATGGCGGATGGCGCTGGTGCTCGCTAAAGTTTCACGCTACATAAATACTCCATGAAACAACAATCTCCTCAACTTAGGGCCGGAGCGGCCGAAATGGATATTACCCCGGGGCTGGGGTGCTACCTTTCCGGGCATTTCAAAGCCCGGCTGGCGGAAGACGTCACTGACCCGCTGAAAGCGAAAGCCCTCGTGCTGGATGATGGTACGACGGTGTTGGCCTTGGTGGTACTGGATCTTATCTCCTATCCCCTGGAAGAGGTAAGGGCTATCCGCGAGCTGATCACCCAGGCTATACCGGTTCCTGCCGCCAATATCATGATCTCCTGTACCCACACTCACACCGGTCCGGTGACACGTGTGCGGGATCGACAGCAGCGGGATGAAGCTTATTGCGAGTGGTTGCGTACACGGGTGGCTGATGCCGTCAAGATGGCATACCACCGACTTCAGCCTGCGCGCCTGGCTACCGGGGTGGGTGAGCAGCATGATCTCAGCTTTTGCCGTCGTTTCCATATGCGAGATGGAACGGTGGCGACCTTTCCGGAAAAAGGAAATCCTGACATCATCAAACCGGTCAGTCCGATTGATCCAAGAGTGGGTGTCCTCTATGTCGAGGATGAAGCCGGACATCCCCTTGCCGTCATGGGGCGCTTCAGTCTGCATTATACCGGAACAGACAATGCCAAGGCGATCTCCGCCGATTATTACGGCCATTTTGCCACTGCCGTACGCAAGATCCTGGGGACCGAGTGCATGGTAATGCTTTGCAATGGTAACTCGGGAGACATCAATGCGCTCAACCCGCTTGACCCGGATCGTCCCAGAGGCTTGAAACTTTCTTTGGCAACCGCCCGGTCATTGGCTTGTGAAGTGGTTAAAGTAATCGGACGTCTGAAGCCGATTGCAAAAGTTCAACTGGGGGCTGTTCGTGAAACCATTCAATTGAAACGCAAGGCCTTGACGCCTGAGGATCTGAAAGTGGCGGAAAAAATACTCAACACCCCGGAAGGCGAGCCGACCGAAGCGCCGTTCTCCTGGATTGTGGGAGCCCCGTTGCCTTTGAATTTCCACCGCCATTATGCAGCGGGCTGTCAAAGGCTGGCTGAAATGGCGGAATCCGTTGAATCCGAAGTCCAGTGTTTCCGTATCGGCGAAACCGCGTGGCTGGGACTACCCGGCGAGATCTTTGCCGGTATCGGAGAGTCCATTTGTCGCGATTCCCCTGCCAATCAAACGGTTGTCGTGGGGCTGACCAACGATGCCTTGGGTTATTTCCCGACCGATCATGCTTTTAACAAAGAAGGTGCCTATGAAACTTGGGCCAGCATCGGCAACCCGATTGGGCCTTCTGAGTCGGTGTTGACGGAAGCATCGGCCCGGTGCTTGCAAAAACTTTTTGATGATTGAAGTAGGCTAAAGCTTTGACCTTTCGACAAAGCTCAGGATCTTTGACGAGGCTTCACAAGACCTCATAAACAACAGGACGCTCGCTAAAGCTTCACGTTACCCTAAACACCCATGGAAAACGATACCAGCTACCACCGGCGCTTCCGTGAATGCGGGAGTGATGTTATTGTGGAACCGGGTGTCTGGATCGAGCATCCGGAAAACTTTGTGGTGGGAGACCGGGTCAAGATTCGTCGCGGGGTGACCGTGATTGGGAATCAGGAGGAGGTGCGCCTAGGGTTGGACGTCAGTATTTACCCGAACCTTTTTATCCAGGGTAATGGTCGCCTGATTGTCGGAAACAAGGTCACTTTTTACCCCAATAATTACTTTTCACTGTGCGGGGAAGGGAGCTTCATTCAGGTCGGATCGCATACGCACTTTGCTCCAGCTTGTGTCCTGTACGGAGCCCATGGGTTGACGATTGGAGACTATTGCGCGTTGTCCGCCAATGTCGTCATGGCTACCGTGGGGCATGATGCGAGGGCGAAGGGGAATATTGTAGAAAGCAGCTGTGGAGGGCCGATCACCATGAAGAACAACAGTTGGGTCGGTGCCAATGCCACCATCCTCGCTCATGTGACCATCGGCGAAGGCACTATTGTCGGTGCCGGGTCTGTTCTGACCAAAGACGCTGAGCCGAATTCTATTTATCTCGGAACACCCGCCAGAAAAGTTGCGACAAGGGCATAGGTGGCCAGGCCTACTGCTGGCTTGGAACAAAATGCAGGGAGGCCGAGTTTATGCAGTAGCGCTCTCCTGTGGGGGGAGGACCGTCGGAGAAGACATGCCCGAGGTGTGAACCGCAGCGGGCGCAGTGTACTTCAATCCGGATCATGCCGTGACTACGGTCGGTCAGGGTTCCAATCCGACTCATTTCAACCGGCTGGGAGAAACTGGGCCAACCGGTTCCGGAATCAAATTTGTTTTGGCTGCTGAAAAGCGCGATGTCACAACCGATGCAGGCATACTCACCAGCCTCCTTCTTCTCCCAGTATTCATTCCGGAAAGGATGTTCGGTGCCCTGTTCACGGGCCACATGGTACTGCAAGGGAGTGAGTCTTTCCCGCCATTCCGCCTCACTGCGCTGGACGGGGAATGTTTCGCTGGTCAGGTCGGCCTGTGAGCTGAGACTGCAGGCGCTGGTTTGAGGGGTACAGGAATCGGCGTCAGATGACTTTTTCATGGCGAGGGCGGATAAGGAGATCACGCCGGCCAATAGACAAAGGAAGAAAGCCGGACGCTTGTGGGCAGGTTTCATACTGTATTCGGGTGTGAATCAACTCATTGTGGCATGGCTTGCTGAAATTGCAAATGAGAGGAGCTTTTTCGCCTTGCTCAAGAATCCAGACAAAGTTCCTTGCCGCAGGATGGTTCTCTGTTCCATCATAACACCAATGTTTGCCAGAATATTCAGTGTCTTGTCGGTGGTGATGCTTCTTTTGTTGGTCGGATGTTCGGATCGCATGGGTATGGAGGCTGTCCCCGAGCGTGAGGAGCGGAGCTTTAAACGGGCACAAAGCCGCCTGCAGGAGGGGCGCTCCAGTGAAGCCTTGGCTGATTTTCTACGGGTCATTGAGAAACGTCCGGATGCGGCCGAGTCCCACCTCGAGGCCGGACGCTTGTTTGATGGACACCTGAATGATCCGGTGTCCGCCATCTATCACTACCGTCGTTTTCTTGAGCTTCGCCCTGACTCCAGTCAGACCCCACTGGTGGAGCAAATGATTGAAACCTCAAAAAAGAATTTCGCCAGGCAACTACCGGGGCAGCCATTCAACACCGAGATCGATCGTTTGGATTTGCTCGAACTGCTCAAGGAAAGCAGAGCCGAGAATACACGTCTGAAAGAAGAGCTGGCTTCGGTTAGGGCCCGTTTGAACCAGTACGAGCAAACGCGCATTGACAGCCCGCTGACGGCGACAACCCCGTCCACCGCACCTGCTTCCACCACCCGGACGCCTGTTGCCGCGACGACGCAAACCACAAGGAGCCAGCAACGCGCTGCGGCCACTCCTGCCCAAAGCACCACCTATGTCGTGGAAGCAGGGGATACACTCAGCCGGATCAGCAGTAAAGTGTACGGGACGCCAGGACGCTGGCAGGATATTTTTCAAGCCAATCGTGATGTGCTTCCCAGCCCTCATGCCTTGAAGGTCGGGCAAACGCTCAAAATACCACGGGAATGATCTACTTTGACGCTAATGCAACGGTGGCTCTGGATCCCAGAGCGGAAAATATCTGGCTGGAGGAGTCGCGCCGCTACTGGCACAATCCCTCCAGCCCTTACAGTGCGGCGGCGACCGCCTACAGGCGGCTGGAGACCTGCCGTGAGGCTCTGGCCTCCATGCTGGCATGCGAACCCTCACAGCTGGTCTTTAACGGGGGTGCCACGGAAGCCAACAATGCCCTGATGGCCTGGCTGGCCCGCCATTTGGAGAAGGATTGTCAGATCATCGTTTCCGCAGTCGAGCATCCCTGTGTGCTGGAGTCCGCCCTTTTTTATTTCGGGGAGCGTTGCCGCATCCTGCCTGTCGATGTCACGGGGGTTATCCGCTTGGATCTTTTGGAGCGTTGGCTCCGCGAGGGGAAAACCGGGATGGTCGCCGTGATGGCGGCCAATAACGAAACCGGAGTGGTGCAGCCACTGTCGATTGTCCAGACCCTTTGCCGCAAGGCCCATTGCTGGTTTCACAGCGATGCAGTGCAGTGGTTCGGCAAGCTTTCATACACAGACCTGCCCCAGGCGGATATTGTGACCGGCTGCGCCCATAAGTTCGGCGGCCCCAAGGGGGTGGGCTTTCTGAAAATTCCCTCCGTGTGGAATAGTTTTCACGGGCAGATGGGGGGGCATCAGGAAAATGACCACCGTGCCGGGACTGAGAACTTGCCTGCCATTGCCGCGATGGTGGAAGTTCTGGCGGTACGGGAAGAGGATGTTTGTAGCTGGGCGGATCGCTGGCAACGTGGACGGGAACATCTGGAAAATACATTGCTGGAGAAACTGCCCGGACTGGAAATCGTGGGCCGCCAATCTGCCCGTTTACCGAATACCTGCTATCTTTTGATGCCCCGGCATGCCAACACCCGTTGGGTGGCCCGGCTCGACCGCAAAGGGTTTGCGGTTTCCACCGGTTCCGCCTGTTCGACCGGCAGGGGTTCTCCTTCGGCTGTTCTTGCCGCAATGGGTATTCCGGAAGACAAGGCGCGGCGTGGAATCCGCATCAGTGCCGACTGGCATGGTGACCTGGAGTACTGGAAATCGCTGACGGATGCGGTTCTGGAGGTCTGGGAAGAACTGGAAACCGAGTCCCAGGGCCCCGCTCAGGTTATCCGAATTTAAGGGCTAACCCGCTTATCTCACAAGATTCACAAGTGACTCTGGCAAGGCGCGGACCGGGTTCCGCAAGGCGCGCACTCAAGTGCGTAACGAAGCGGGTTCCGTGTCCGCAACACAGCCAGAGCCGCTTGTGGGCTTGAGGCTTGTTGGCGAATCCGGTCAAACAGTCTGTCTTCTGCTAAAACCTTCAAGGCATTGTTTTTCAATAGAATATAACCTTCGCCAACAAGCCGGTGAGATATGCGGGCTAACCGTGCCACCCCCCACTCAGTCCTTTTTATCTCCGTTGCAGGGGAGGAGGGTACTTTGGAGTTGGCAGGCCAGTTCGCTGATCGCAGTGCAGTTTTTCCAGTAGTAAACGTCGCGGCACATTTTCCGGTACTGAATAAAACCGGCCTGGCGAAGAACGCGAAGGTGATGGGAGACAGTGGGTTGCGACAATTTCAGTTTGATGGCCAGTTGGGAAACATTGTTTCCATGCTCGCAGTCTTCCGTTTCCGGAAGCAGCAAAAGGATGCGGAGACGGGCTTGGTCCCCGATGGCCCAAAGTTGTTTGGCCAGATTGTCTGTGTCGGTGGATGGCATGGCTGATGTGTGGTTGCAGGTAGCCGCGTTCGCGAGCAAGAATGTGGTCCCAGCTTGATTGCAGCCACGCTCTTACGAGCGCGGCTACGGAATGGCAAGCCTCACCTTGGATCGAGAGTAGATGATGTATTGATGAATTTAAATATGTAAAAACCTTTTTGCTTTTTCAAGAAAAACGTTTATGAGTTTTGTTTTCTAACCCGAAATCAAGTTTCGCACAATCCGGTGAATTTTTCAGGCTAAGGGTCTGTTTGTCCACTGTGGTGAGCAGTGCGGGTCAACCGAAACGAACACACTATATGTATCCTAAAGACGACTACGGCAAATGGTACCGCGGGCAGGGCTTGTGGAAGGATGTCCCTGAAACGGACTGGAAGGACTGGAAGTGGCAGTTGAAGCACCGGATCACCCGGATGGAGGAGCTGGAGCAGCATTTGGTTTTGTCTCCGGAGGAGAAGGCGGGCTGCTATTTTGCGAACCGCAAGCTGGCTTTGGCGATCACGCCTTATTTCTTCAATTTAATTGACCGTGAAGATCCCGATTGTCCGATTCGCCGCCAGGTGATTCCCCGGAAGGAAGAGATGGAGACACAGCCGGAGGAGTTGCTGGATCCGGTGGGGGAGGAAGGTAGCATGCCGGTGGAAGGGTTGGTGCACCGTTATCCGGACCGGGTGTTGTTTCTGGTGACGGACCGTTGTGCTTCCTACTGTCGTTACTGTACCCGCAGCCGTCTGGTCTCGAATGCCCAGGATTATAATTTTCATCCGGAATTTGAGAAAGGCTTGGAATACATTGAGGCCCATCCGGAGATCCGGGATGTCTTGATTTCCGGTGGGGACCCCTTGTTGCTCAGTGACCGGAAGCTGGATTATTTGCTGGGGCGATTGAGGGCGATTCCGCATGTGGAGTTTATCCGGATCGGGAGCCGGGTACCGGTTTTTCTGCCCCAGAGGATCACGCCGGAGTTGGCGGAAATTTTCAAAAAGCACGGACCCATCTGGATGAGTATTCACGTGAATCACCCGTGGGAGTGCACAGAGGAATTGCGGCAGGCGACGGAGCGCCTGGCTTTTGCCGGGGTACCTCTGGGCAACCAGTCGGTGCTGTTGAAGGGAATCAATGACGATGTACAGACCTTGAAAAGCCTGCTTCACCGCCTGCTGATGATGCGGGTACGGCCCTATTATTTATATCAGTGTGACTTGATCACGGGCAGCGCCCACCTGCGCACGGACGTGCGAAAGGGTATTGAGCTGATCCAGCAGTTGCGGGGCCATACGACGGGTTATGCGATTCCACAGTATGTCATTGATGCCCCCGGCGGCGGTGGGAAGATCCCGGTCAATCCGGAGTATGTGAAAAAGATCACGGATGACGAGGTGATCATGCGCAATTTTGCCGGCAGGGAGTACCGTTATCCGCTCAAGAAGGGGGTACCGATACCGGCCCGGGTTTTGGAGGAAATACAGGAAGAACCGCTATTGGTGTGATTTCCTTTTTGACAAGAGCACTGGGAAAGCCTGTCTTCTTTGCTTGGTCGCTTGCACAGCCGGGCGGTCAGGATTAATCTGATTATCACTCCCGCAGTTATCATGGGCAAAAATCTGTTTGAAAAAGTTTGGGACGCGCACGCTATTCGGAAATTGCCGAATGGGCAGACGCAATTGTTTATCGGGACTCACCTGATTCATGAGGTGACCAGTCCGCAGGCCTTTGGCATGTTGCGGGATCTCAACCTGCCGGTGCGTTATCCGCAGCGAACCTTCGCCACGGTGGACCACATTGTGCCGACCAATGAAATGCAGGAGCCCTACAGCGATCCGCTGGCTCAGGCCATGATTGTCGAGCTGCGGAAGAACTGTAAGGACTACGGCATCACCTTTTTTGACACCAACACGGGCATGCAGGGCATTGTCCACGTGGTGGGGCCGGAGCAGGGGATCACCCAGCCCGGAACGACCATCGCCTGTGGAGACAGCCACACTGCCACCCACGGTGCCTTCGGTGCGATCGCCTTCGGAATCGGCACGACGCAGGTCCGCGATGTGCTGGCCACCCAGTCCATGGCCTTGAACAAGCTCAAGGTGCGCCGGATCAATGTGGACGGGGAACTCTCGCCCGGAGTTTACGCCAAGGATGTCATCCTCCACATCATCCGTATCCTCGGGGTAAAAGGGGGGTTGGGCTTTGCATACGAATACGGCGGTGAAGTGTTTGACCGCTTCTCCATGGAAGAGCGCATGACGGTCTGCAACATGTCGATCGAGGGCGGTGCACGCTGCGGGTATGTCAATCCTGACCAGAAAACTTTCGATTACCTGAAAGGCCGCAAACACGTTCCTCAGGGCGCGGCCTGGGATGAGGCGGTGGAGCGTTGGCGTTCTATGGCTTCGGATGCCGATTGCCACTACGACGATGTGGTCAACATCCGGGCGGAAGATATCAAGCCGACGGTCACCTGGGGCATCACCCCCGGTCAGGCGATCTTCATCGACGAATGTATGCCGCGCCTCGATGCGCTGTCGCCTTCGGACAAGGCAACGGCCCAGGAGGCCTATGAGTACATGAAGCTGAAGGAGGGCGAACCGATCAAGGGGACACCCATTGACGTGGCCTTTATCGGTTCCTGTACCAACGGCCGTCTTTCCGACCTGCAGGAGGTTGCCAAGTATATCAAAGGCAAGCGGGTTTCTCCCGACATCAAGGCCATTGTTGTTCCGGGGTCCCAGGTGGTGGCGAAGATCGCCGAGGAGCTGGGCTTGAACAAGATATTCACCGACGCCGGCTTTGAATGGCGCGGTGCCGGATGTTCCATGTGCCTGGCTATGAATCCCGACAAACTGATCGGGGACCAACTGTGTGCCAGTTCCTCCAACCGGAATTTCAAGGGACGTCAGGGCAGCCCGACCGGGCGTACCGTTCTGATGAGCCCTGTCATGGTGGCAGCCGCCGCACTGACCGGGAAAATCGCCGACGCCCGCGAGGTCTTTACCTTCCATTCTGAAGCTGCCGGGGTCTGATCTAAAACCATTACCAGAATACGATTATGTCACTTGCCAAAATTACCAAAGTGTCCGGACGCGGGGTTCCCATTCCGGGTGATGATGTCGATACCGACCGGATTATTCCGGCCCGTTTCATGAAATGTGTGACCTTTGACGGACTGGGCGAATTCGCCTTTTACGATGTCCGTTACAATGAGGACGGTTCTCTGAAGAAGCATCCGCTCAATGACCCCCGTTTTACCGGAGCGACCATCATGGTCGTGGGGTCGAATTTCGGTTGCGGCAGCTCGCGTGAGCATGCCCCCCAGGCACTGCACAAGTTCGGGATTCGCGGGCTGATCGGCGAAAGCTTTGCCGAGATCTTTTTCGGTAACTCCACCACCTTGGGTATTCCCTGCGTGACGGTGTCCACCGAAGTCCGGGAGCAAATTCAGCAATGGGTTGAAAAACAGCCCCACCTGGAAGTGGTCATTGATGTGGACAAGCAGTCAGTGACTGTGGGCGAAAAGGCGTTCCCCTGTGATATCGTGAGCAGCGCGCGCGAAGCCCTGCTGAGCGGTGAATGGGACCCGATCGCCCTGATGTTGCAAAAACCGGAAGAGGCGGAGGCCGTGGCCAAGCGCTTGGCCTACGTCTGACCCTGCTTCTGGTTACGTTGGTTACAGCATACCCTTCATTTCGCGGAAGAGACGTCCGGCGGCTTCCGGGCGATTGATGAGGTACAGGTGGATGCCCGGGGCCCCGTGCTCCAGCAATTCCTCGATCTGGCGGGTGGCCCAGCGTATCCCCTCCGTCTGCGCGGCAGCCGGATCTTTCGCGGCTTGCAGGCGTTCAGCCAATTCCCGGGGAAGCTTGGCGGAACAGAATCCGCAGAAGCGCGAGACCTGTTCATAGGAATGGGCGGGTAAAATGCCCGGAATGATCGGAATATCAATGCCCCTGTCCCGGCAGGCCTGCTCGAAGGCGAAAAAGTCCCGGTTATCAAAAAAGAGCTGGGTGGTGATGAAGTCGGCTCCGGCATCCACTTTGGTTTTCAAGTGGTCGAGATCGGATTCCAGGCTCACGGCCTCAGGATGCTTTTCCGGATAACCGCTGACCCCGAGGCAGAATTCAGGAAAGTGCTGGCGGATGAAGGTGACCAGTTCCGAGGCATAGCGGAGCCCGTCCGGATGCGGTTGGAAGGTCTTTTCACCTTTTGGGGGATCCCCGCGCAGGGTCATGATATTGTGGAATCCGAGTCGCGAAAAGCCCTTCAGAATCTGCTTCAGCTCATCCCGGGAATGTCCCACACAGGTGAGGTGAGGCATGACCTCGAAGCCACAGAGGTCTTTCAGCAACTCTCCGTATTCCAGAGTCCGTTCCCGGGTGGAACCGCCCGCCCCATAAGTGATGGAAACGAAATCCGGCTGGAAGGGCTTGATGCACTTGGCCGTGTGCAGCATCTGCCGGGCTCCCTCCTCTGTCTTAGGTGGGAAAAATTCAACCGAAAAGACCGG
>CAZCJJ010000109.1:0-12131 GCA_964499045.1 uncultured Opitutales bacterium
ACCAGGCGGGTGAGTTCCTCGTGGTCGTGGTGTAGTTTAAAATAGAGTTGGACGAGTTTCTCGATTAGTTGGTCCGGTGTCAGCCCGTCATGAATAAGTGAAAGCTCCAGTTTCTCAAGCTCGACATAGGCCGCATCAAAGACGGCGAGGTAGAGTTTGTCTTTGTTGCCGAAATAGTAGTAAACCATGTTCTTGTTTACCTGGGCTGCATCGACGATTTCGTCCACTGTTGTTCCGTCATATCCCTTTTCGGCAAAAAGGCTGGTGGCTACTTGAAGTAAGCGCTCCTTGACGGGAATAGCGGAGGCAGATCTGCCGCGTGAGGAGCGCGAGGCCTTTCCGGCATTGGGTTTGCGTGGTGTCCTGCTTTGTGCCATTGGGAGATTGGATCTAATCCCCGTTCTAAAACGAGGGTCGTGTCTGTTTAAGTTAATTTATGGTTTGTTAGTCAGCGTCCATTCTTGGGTTTTACTAACCGTGTGGTCAATGCTATTTCCGGCGGAGTAAATTCGGGAGAAATCCGGGTGTTCTGAAATAGTCGCTGCCACTGAGCTGCGGGACTCGTGTTCGTAATCAACCCCGGTTTATCTGGATTCCGCCCCGTGTACCCGGCGGTTCAGTGTGAGAGGGCATTTTCCCTCAATCCACATTGTCGCCTGACCAGAAGACTGTTTGCTGGGCTTCTGCCCTTGTTGGAATCTGCGCGAGACTCAGGGATTGGACATGTCCGTCGTAGAACGCAAAATTAGCTTTGGCTCCATGGGGAATGACCCCATAGCGGTCGTAGTATTTGGTGAAGGTGACATACCAATTGTAATCCTCGACGATGGCGACTGTTTGCGATGGTGATCTCATGTCTGCAATCCGGACAGGTTCGCGTGCACGCTCATCTGCGGTCGCACCAATCGCGGCCATTGCATTGATGGCATAGGCATACCTGTCCCACCAGGCAAACGTGGATTTTTTCCCACTGACAAACATCTCATCCGGGGCAAGCGCTGCTTCCGGATATAGGGTATAGCGTGTCGGGCAATGGAAAATATTCTGTTTCTCGCTGTTCAGGGTGACGGTATTACGGGTTGAGTGATGGGTTTCATTCCATGGTCCGTAAAGGTAGGGCCACAGGCTGTAGAAATACGTGCTCGCCAATCCGGTGGTCCCGGGAGCACCGCCAGCTGCCTCATGCTGTTGATCATTCCTTCCCGCCGGTCCCAAACCATTGTTTTCATTGGCATACAAGAGGAGGGCCTGTGCAATCTGACGCATGTTGGCTGCGCAGACTGCCCCCCGGGCTGATTCCCGTACAGAGCCGATAACCGCAATCAGAATAGTGGAAAGAACTGCAAGGATCGCCATCGTTGTCAGAAGCTGCACGAGCGTGAATCCATTACACACGGTTGTCCGCTTTGTGGACAAACGAAGATGAACGGTCCCCAAGGCGGGCAGGACCGTTTTATTGCGGGACCATGCGGATAGTATCGATACTGGCATTATAAGGTTTTTTCTTGGCAAGGCTTTCGACAACAAGCTGGTAAGGTATGAGGACTGAATTTATTACGGTTTGGCGGCTGCTACAATCATAAGTACCCTTCCGGGGGATTGAAACTGTAACCCTGTGGACTGGGATGGGGCGGACAAAGGGTTACAGTTTCGTCGTTCGGGCATCCCCTTTGACCTTTATCGTGAGGAACCCCGCCAATAGGTTCTTCTTTCTCCAAGACCGTACATGAAAATAGATGAAGAGAGTAATCAGAGCGTTTGGAACGCCTTTCCACCGGTTTCAAACCGTGAAATCCTCTGTTGCTTTTCCAGGAAGGAAATCGACAAGTTTTGGGATGGAATGCAGCCCTCTTCGATTGCCGGGCTGAGATTGAACTGGGAGGCTCCACCTCACGATGCTGGGGAATGGCTGGCCTTGCTGCAGGAGTTGCAGCCGGAAGTCATTCTCGGTGCGTGGCAATTGCCACGAATTCCAGATGAATTTTTGCAGAGCAACAGGGGGTTTCGTTATCTTTGTTATTTTTGCGGTTCGGTGCGCGCCAAAATCTCCCGGAGTTTTTTGGAGCAGGGTGGTATTGTGACGAATTGGGGAGGGGGAGCGGCCAGGACAGTGGCGGAATGTGCTCTGATGTTGGTTCTCGGCAGCCTCCGCCGTGTCACCCGCTATGCACTGGACATGCATGTCAAGCTTGTCTGGCGCGATGACCGCTGTGAACCGTTTCCGGCCAGTCTGTTCGGGAAATCTGTTGGCATACACGGGTTCGGTGAAGTCGCCCGCTGGCTGCGAATCTTGCTTTCGCCTTTTGGATGCCGGATAGAATACTATTCGAAGGGAGTCCCTTCGGAGGTGTATGAGAAATACGGCGCGAGCGCAGTGGAATCCCTGGATTCCTTGTTTGCAGGCAATGATGTTGTTATAGAAGCGGAGGCGCTTACCCCGGAGACGCGGCACAGGGTGGATGCGGAAACACTAGGCCTCCTGAAACCCGGAGCCGTCTTTGTGAATGTGGGAAGGGGTGAAGTGCTTGCCCCCGGAGCTATTGAACGTTTGGCTGCCCGGGGCGATGTGGCGATCGGGCTGGATGTTTATGACTCGGAGCCTCTGCCCCGTAATAGCCCTTTGCGTGGGATGTCCCATGTCACCCTCCTTCCCCATATAGCCGGTCCTACGGTGGATCAATATGCAGCGATTCGCCTGCAATCGCTTGAGTCCCTCAAGTGTTATCTGGCGGGGAAACCGGTTCCTCACTCCCTCCGGCCTGAGGTCTATGATCGTATGACCTGACCTGTTCACGGTGGCAATGGATTCTCACGGGAAGGATGTCAGGGAGGCCTTGTCGATTACACTGCCGTGGATTTCAATTTCGGGATTAAGGAGGTGGACCCTCTGCGCAACCTGGCCTGTGCAATAGGAACTTATTGCACGCAAGGCAATCCGTCCCAGCTGAGTGAATTCCAGTATCAAGGTATCCATCGGCATCGGAAAACCCTGTAACTCAGGAGTGGAGGAACACATCAGCAGTGATAGGTCGTACGGTACTTGGATCCCTGCTGCTTTCAACGCGGGATGCAAATCGGCCAGCACTTCCTGGGTGACTGAAAATAGGGCGGTGACGTGTTTCCTGCGCAACTCGGCGGCAATCCGGCGGAATTCGTCCGGATCATCCCCGGGGCGGAATTCACTCACGCGTACGTCTTTTCTTTTGGTGATGCCGAGCCGGAACCCTTTGATACGGTCTTCGAAATTGGAGTTGGGTTCCCGGTGAGTGAGGACTGCAAGGTTCCGGTGCCCCCTCTCCAGAAAAAAATCAGCCGCCCGGGTTCCCATACCCACATTGTTGAAATTGATGGCAATCATATCGCTGCCTTTGGCTTCCCCGTAGAGTACGATGACGGGAATGCCGCGTTTTAAAAGCGGACTTCCGAGTGATTCCTCCCTGAAATACGGTTTGCGTTTGACGAGAATGACTCCATCGGGTCTCGATTGCAGTACCCGGTTCAAGGTGTGAGACTCGGACTCGGGGGTGCCGTCGCAAAGAAAGAAATTAACGATTACACGGTGCTCCTCGGCCTCCAGAAAGATGCCCTTGGACGTCAATGCGGATGCCGCACAAGGAGCTAGAACCCCTTCGTAGTTTTGATCCAAAAGGTAGCCGTCGCCGTGCAGGGCCAGAATCACTGCGACGGAATTCATCGGGCGTCCCTCGCGATGCTGCAAAAGGATTTTCATACCCAAGCGGTGTCGCTTCAACGGTGTCGGATCCGCCAAGGTGTTATTCGAATGGAGGGCGCACAAGGCGAGCTCACGGAATGCTTCCGGCAGGTAATGGCCGCTTCGGTCACGAACTTTCAGAATGCCAGCGGCCTTCAGACGTTCCAATGCGTTCGTAGCCGTAGTGGCGGAGACCCTCCATTGACGCATGACTTGCCGGTGGGAAAGGAAACGTGCGCCCTCCGCATAATGGCCACTGACCATTTCGACAAGGAGGGCTCCAAACAAGCGGTCAGCTGCCGTCAACATACCGGGGACCTTACAATAGGGGTGCCGCTTTAACAAGTCTTTTGGGGTTACAGTTTCAGTTGCCGCGCTTAACTAAAAATTTGTAACCCGCTATATGAAGTGAAACCCTTGGTAAGATGAACGGAAACCCAAATATCGATACTCCCTTTGTAAATGAAACCGTTTTTCGAACCATATGGGCGGTATTGATTGCCGTCTTGCTCGCGTGCTTGGCCGACATCCGGGCGGATGATTGCATCGATCACGGAATTGTGGCACCGGTCGGGATGACGACTTGGGGCAACAGTGTTATTGCCACCGGAGACGGGGAGGGACAACGTATCGTTTTCGTCAAACTATGGACGGGCAACGTGGCCTCCTATCTCTTCATTGATGCGGAAACCGGCGAAACCAGTCAGGTCTATCCTGAAGCGGGCGGGTGGGGGGGCTACAATGTCCTCATGGCGGACGGGATCGTTTACGACACAATGGGCGACAGCCTGGTCGCCATTGATGTAAGCACCCGCGAGGTCCGCCGTCTTGGCAGTTTCGGCTCTGGTACGTCTATTGGGGGATACGTCCGTGGCGGAGATGGAGATGATGCGGTCATTTATGTTGGTATCTATCCCTCCGCCACCCTCGTTTCCTATCGCCCTGCCACCGCAGAATTTATCAACCACGGTACCTTGAACGACGAGGCCTGGCCGCAATACCTGCGTCCGCTGGTCATTGATGAAGACTCCGGATGGGTTTACGGGAGCATTGGATTGGAAAAGGGACAGGTGGTTGGCTTTGACCCGGTAACGGGAACAAAGGTTGCCTTTATTCCGCAGGAGGCACGGCAAGCGTGTCAGCCCGTTTTGCGTGTGGGGACGGACGGCAAGGTTTACGCCAGGGCAGAAGGGTGGGGGTGGCATCGGCTTAATGGAGAGACGGCAGTTCCTGTCGAGAGTGTGCCGCCTGAGGTGAGAGCTCCGGAACGAAACCGCTTTCCCGACGGTTCGCGCATTATCCAATCCAGGATTCCTGACCGTAAACTCTTCATTCAGGATGCGGACGGGCAGGAAGTCCGGGAAGTGAACTTTGACTACACCAGCACTGGAGTTCCTGTTTACACTCTTGTGGCCGGGCCGGACGGCAGGATTTACGGTTCGACTGGCATACCTCTGCGCGTCTGGAGTTTCGACCCGGACACGAATTCGCTGTGGAATTCAGGGCTTGGCGGCTATGGAGGTCACATCAACCAATTCGTGCGCCAGGGCGACAAACTTTATGGAGCTGTCTATAGCGGTGGACAACTCATTGAATACGACCCCCGGGAACCTTTCGATGATGCGAGGATCGATTTGAGTGTGAATCCCCGCCAAGTACATCATAACGCTGCTTCGCGGGATCTCTACGGGCGCCCCCTCGCCGCACTTGCCCATCCCGATGGTCGTCACGTTCTGATGGGTGGCGAAGCTGCACGGGTCGTAAGGGGGAGCGGGATGCTTATCTACGACAAGGAGACTGGTGCTGGCACAATGTTGGATCCCTCCCGGCTTGTACCCGGGCACGGGATCTATTCCATGGTGGCACTGTCCGATGGCGACGTGTTGGTCGGAACGACCACCCGCCCGCCTACCGGTGGAAGCCAGGGTCCTGAAACCAATGCCGTTCTCTATCGCTTTGACCTGTCCACGCGTTCGATTCTCGAAAGCTGGACCTTGGAGCCCGGCAGTCCCGCGATCCGCGATATGGTTGTCTCCGAAGACGATTTAGTTTATGGCCTTGCCGACCCCGCCCGTTTCTTTGTCTTCGATCCCTACAGTGCGGACTTCATTCATGAGGAAGACCTCAGCCGTTACGGCAATCCTGCAGGCTACATGGCCCCACGCTGCATGATCGAAGGTCCCGCAGGTGCCATCTATGTCCTTTTCCAGAGGGCGGTTGTCCGCATCGACCCGGACACCTTCGAACATCGCGTTATCGTCCGGCCGCCGGAAAGAATCACGGCGGGCATTGCCATTCAGGATGGCCGTCTCTATTTCGCCTGCGGCTCCCGGCTGTTCAGCTGCCGTCTTCCGGATCTCGAATAATAGCCCACAAACATAACAAGACCATGACTGAGGATGCCAATAAAAGACACTGCCGGATAGTACCGCAGCCAGTGGAAATGACGATGGGCGATGGATGCTGGTTGCTCGGGCCGGATACGGTTATTCTGCACAATGATCCGTCTGCCCGGAAATCAGCTGAACTTGTGGCTGCGCAGTTGCGCCCCGCCACCGGATTTGCTCTTCCGGTTTGCGTAGGGGAAGTCGCTCCCTGCCCGGTGATTATGCTTGCGATCTCCGGAGATGTCCCTCCCGTGACCGGGAGCTATACACTCAAGGTTACCAGAGAGGGGGCGACCATCACAGCCCGCACAGCAGCAGGGCTCTTCTATGGAGGGCAAACCCTGCGCCAACTCCTTCCCCCGCAAATCTTCAGTCACGTGATAGCTACGGCAGACTGGAAAATCCCATGTGTGACGATCCGCGATTTTCCACGATATGCGTGGCGGGGTATGCATCTGGACGTGAGCCGGCACTTCCAGCCGCTGCCGGATGTTTTGCGCTTCATCGATACCATTGCCGGTTTCAAGTTTAATCGCTTTCACTGGCACCTGACCGACGACCAGGGCTGGCGGGTCGAAATCAAGAAATACCCCAGGCTCACGGAAATCGGTGCCTGGCGGAAGGAAACTCTCATCGGCCACGGTCAACAAGACCCCGCAGGCCATGTTTACGACCAAAAGCGGCATGGAGGTTTCTATACGCAGGAGGAGATTCGCAGGGTGGTTGAGTACGCCGCTGAGCGCCATATTACCATCATTCCTGAAATCGACATGCCGGGGCATATGCAGGCGGCGATCGCGGCCTACCCGGAATTGGGCTCCGGAACGGGGCCAGTTGAGGTACGGACAATCTGGGGCATTAGCTCGAACGTGCTTAATCCGAAGGAATCGACACTCCGGTTCTGCGAAGATGTCCTTCTCGAAGTCCTCAATCTGTTCCCCGGCGAGTTCATTCATGTCGGCGGCGATGAGGTGGACAAAACCGAGTGGGAAAATAGTCCGGAGATCCAAAAATTGCGCGACGCCCGCGGGCTGAAGGATATGGGCGGGATGCAGGCCTGGTTTCTTACCCGTATCCAGCATTTCCTTCACCGGAATGGCCGCCGCATGATCGGGTGGGACGAGGTTCTCGAGGACGGCCTTGATCACCGGGCCGTCGTGATGGCTTGGCGCAACGATGACTACGGCAGTGCTGCCGCCAAAGCGGGATATGACGTCGTGATGGCTTCGCGTCAGCTTTACTTCGACTATTATCAGGCTGAACCGGTTGAGAAAGAGCCGATGGCGATTGGCGGCCTGGCCCCGATGGAAAAAGTGTATGGGTACAAGCCGGTAGCCGCCGGGTTAACCGCAGAGCAGGAACAGCGGATTCTGGGGGCTCAGGGGCAGTTGTGGACCGAGTACATGCCCACCCCACGGCATGTCGAATACATGGCCTTCCCGCGTGCCTGTGCGCTGTCCGAGACGCTATGGACGCCGGATTCACAGAAAGATTACACGGATTTCCTCCTCCATCTTCCCGCGACTTTAGCCCGTCTGGACTGTGCAGGCGTCAACTATCGCTGCCCGGAAGAACGCTGTGGCAAAGGATGACAACTTTTGAAAAAGGTAACGAATTGGCCTGTTTTTATAGGGTTACAGTTTCGTGCCTGCCGGGCCACTTGCCTATTGTCCGGGGGGGGGGCCGAGGCAATAATGGACCCTGTTATTCGAATAAAAGTAAGTTTCAATAGAATCCAATAACAATGGCAGCCCGGACTGCCCAATACACAATAACTCCAAAATCAATAACAATGAAAAACATACCTATCCTCATCAAAGCACTCCTCTGCTGTGGCATTGCAACCATGGTATCATCCGCACAGGCCGCCTTACTGTGGTCTCCCGACTTGAGTGAAGGCTCACTTGCTGGTGCCGGGCTGACGTCCTCGGCTCAAAACCCGCCGGACCTCGTTATGGAAATCACCAATGCGAACTCAGAGTCCTACTTTGGGACACCTGATAAGAACTACATCAGAATGCGTGCGATGGAAACTGGTACCACAAGATTCATCCGTGCGTTAGGTGTCATCAGTGAGCAAGATGCCAATCCGCTTAGTATTACCTCCTTCAATTTCGTGATGAAAAGCGAAGGCAGCGGATCGTTTTCGTTGAATTTCCATGATGCAAACGACGCCAACGTTGCAAGCAAGTTGATGGAAGTGCGCCTGAACCGGGCGAGTACGGAAGCAACCACAGGTCGGGTCAACAGTATTACCGCAGCATCATTCAATCTGGATGAGGCCGTTAATATACAAATTTATCAAAATAATACGGCAGGATCCGTGGAATACGAGGTTGGCAGCAACCTATACTCATTGGACAGCGGCCATTACACCGTTTTCCTCAACGATACGATCGCTCTTAACAACACGATCATCCTCAACGCAGGTGAACCCTTTGCCAAAGCGGGCCAAGGCACTGGGATCCGTAGTATCAGCTTGAGTTATTTTGGTACCGCTTCCGGCGAAGTCCTCATAGACGACCTGAGCATCAGCTCCTTTTCGGCGATCCCTGAACCCTCTCAGGTCGCAATGGCCCTGGCCGTTTTCTCACTGGCTATTGTCTCTCTGGTGCGTCGCCGTGCGTACCGGAAGCAGGACTGAAGGCTAGGCTTAAGGCAGAGCAGACAATCAACACCACGCTGTCTCCATGAACTTTATCCGCAAAAGTTTGCTGCTGGCGCTTGCCTCCGTTTGGACAAGTCCTGCTCTTCCCGGGCAGGGCTTGCCTGAGGGCGGCAACCGCATCAACGCATTTGCCGTCGATACAACAACCACGGTTCAGGAGGTCATGGAGAAAGTGGACAATGTCCTCCAATACTCTAAGCCGCGGTTCACTTTCGAAGAATATCTCCATATCCTCGACGAATTGATGGACGACACGCGCTACGTCGTCACAACCGGCCGCGATTTTGCCAAGACCATCTCCCCGGACAAGGTCGTGGTTTACCTGCGCCATGATGTGGATGGGGACCCGTTTACTGCGGTACGTTTTGCGCGTGAGGAGCAGAAGCGCGGGCTTACGGGCAGCTACTACATCCTGCCAACTGCAGCTTATTACGGCATACAGGAGCCGCACCGTATTGTGCGCTACGGCAGCATGGACACGATTTACCGCGAGATCCAGAACACCGGCGCGGAGATCGGCGTTCACACCGATCTGCTGGACATGAAGATCCGCATGGATATTGACCCGCTGGTGTTTCAGCACGAGGAGCTCGAATATTGGCGCAGCAACGGCTTCCCCGTGGTGGGCAGTGTGGCCCACGGTTCAGGCTTCATGCGAATTCACAAGTTGAACAACCGTTGGATATTTTCCGAGTTCGGCCAGATAGGAGAATACGAGTACCAGGGCAAGCGCTACACCTACGGCAATCAATCGGTTAAGGATTTCGGCTTTGACTACGAAGGTTACCGCAACAGCCAGAACAAACACCTTTCCGACGTAAACATCCGCCGTGCCGATATATTTATTGAGACCCTGCGCAATTTTAAGCCGGGTGATCGTGTCGCCTTCCTCACACATCCCATGCACTGGCGTGCGGAAAGCGAATAATTATCCGGAACAGTCCACCGTAAGCCGGTGCTTCCCGCAGGCCGGTGAATGTTTCAGATTAGCTAGGTTCAACTGACTATGGATTATATTGAATGGAGTATTATTGGCTCTTACTTCGGTTTTCTTTTGCTGCTTGGCTGGTATTTCAAGCGGCAGAATAAAGACGTCAGCGATTACTTCCGCAGTGGCTGTAAGGGAACCTGGTGGCTGGTGGGGGCGAGTACCTTCATGGCGTCCTTCAGTGCCTGGACCTTTACCGGGGCGGCTGGGGTGGCCTTTGAGGCGGGTTGGAGTGTGATTATTATTTTTTGGGGAAATGCCCTCGGTTTTCTGATCAATTACCTGTTTTTGGCTCCATGGTTTCGGCAGTTGCGGGCGATCACCCCCCCGGAGGTGATCCGTAACCGGTTCGGGGCCGGAACCCAGCAGTTGTATGCCTGGGTGTTCCTGCCCACCTCGTTGCTTTATGCTGCCCTGCATTTGTATGGCTTATCCATTTTCTGTTCGGCGGTCTTTGGTTTTGATGTGACTACCGTGATTCTGGTGGTGGGTGTGATTGTGCTGTTCTATGCATCGGTCGGAGGAAGCTGGGGGGTGATGTCGACAGATTTTCTGCAAAGTCTGATCCTGTTCCCTCTCAGTATCGCAATTGCGTGGCTCTGCCTCCGGGAGATCGGGGGAGTCGGAGGCTTCTTCGAAACAATCCAGTCGTCAGGTCTGGAGGATGAGTTTCAACTGATCAAAGAGCCCGGCGCTTTCCCGAACAACGCCTTTGTCTGGGGCTGGGTGATTGCCATGATTATTAATAATCTGTGGGTTCATAACACCATGACGGCAGGTGCCCGGTATTTTTCGGTCAAGGATGGCCGATCCGCACGCAAGGCTGCGTTGATGGCTTTCGGATTAACCATGCTTGGTTCGGCCGTATGGTTTATTCCTCCTATGACAGCACGTATGCTTTTTGAGCCGGAGGTCATGTCGATGGCGGTATCGAAGCCGGCGGAAACCGCCTACGCGGTGGTGAGTCTCCAACTCCTGCCTGCCGGAATGGCCGGTTTGATGGTCGTGGCTATTTTTGCGGCAACGATGAGTTCAATGGATACTGGATTGAACCGGAATGCCGCGATCATCACACGGGATATTTATCCGGCAATTTGCCATCTGTTCCGCTTGGAGCCCAAGGAAGATGTTGTTCTGTTGCGGATCGGCCAGGGACTTTCGCTGCTGCTGGGTTTATTCATTATCGGGCTGGCGTTATACTTCAGTCAGGCCGAAGGGCGCGGGATGTTCGAGTTGATGCTGACCACGACGGCCTTACTGGCGCTTCCGATGGCGATTCCCATGCTCTGGGGATTGTTTATCAAAAAGGTGCCCTCCTGGTCGGCCGCCTTTTCGATTTGTGCCGGGCTGATCGTTTCGTGTTTGTCGTTTTTCAGTGAAACGTTCGGGATGAAGCCCTGGTCGTTTCAGCAGAATATTCTTTGGATTATGCTGGTGGGGAGTTTGGCCTTCTGGGGTACCCGTTTCGCCTGGGGGACAGCAAGTCTGGAGTACCGGGAAAAGGTCGACGCCTTCTTTGTGCGCATGAAAACGCCGGTTGACTTTAAAAAGGAAGTGGGAGCGGGCACAGACCGTTCACAGCTGAAAGTGATTGGTACGGTTGCCTGCCTGGCCGGAGGATTAATCTGTCTGCTTCTGCTGATACCCAATCCGCTGGAAGGGCGTTTGGTCATTCTCTTTATTGGTGGCTTTGTGGCTGGCGTGGGAGGACTGTTGTTAATGGCCTCCCGCCGGGCAGAATGACAATGCTGCTGGTCCTGTAGCAGGGAGGATTATTCAGCGTGAAAAAGAGGGGCAATGAGTCTCCCGCTCATAAGCTCAGCTTTGGGTGTGCGTAGAACCCCGGTTTGCCGTCAGGTATGACGATGGCTCCGCAGGTTTTTGTATAAAAATCGACAGGCCCCGCGCTTCCGATGATCGCATAGGTATAGCCCATTTCACGCATGGCATGGAGGCAGCAGTAGAGTAGGACTTTCCCTATGCCCTTTCCCCGCATACTTTCATCCACACCCGTGGGGCCAAAATAGTTCTTATTGCATTCATAGGCGGCAAAGCCCACGCAGCGGCCCGCCTCCTCGGCGATAAAAAGGCTTACCGGCTCCCGGCTGAAGGCCACCTTGATTTCCTCGGACCAATAGCCACCGAACTGTGCTGCAAATTTCAGTATTGGGCTCTGCTCAAGAACGTAAGCCCGCCGGATGGTGATACCACTTCCTGACAGGTTGGCAATAAGGGGAGCCGGGTCCGGAACCCGGGCAAGGGTAATGAGCATGTCTGGCATATTTGAAGTGCTTTAGCCTGAAAAATTCACCGGATTGTGTGAAAAGTGGTTTAAGTTGTTTTTTATAAAGTCTTTATGGATTAAATCGTGTTGAA
>CAZCJJ010000110.1:0-12042 GCA_964499045.1 uncultured Opitutales bacterium
CTAGGCCACTTGATTCTCACCATTCTCACATGTTTACAAATAAAGATATCCCCTACCTCGGTCCCAACCGTGAGGAAAAACTCGACATTTATCTCCCTGACGAGTCTTTTCTCCGCCCCCTGCCCGCCATTCTACTCATCCACGGTGGCGGCTGGCGAGGCGGAGACAAAGCCGACGCGCGTGAACGTAACATTGCCGGAACTCTGGCCTCCCACGGTTATGCTGTCTTCTCTATCAACTATCTTCTCAACAGAACCGGACGCGACACGAAGGGGAAGGAATACACTGCCATCGCCTGGCCCCGGAATTATTACGACTGCAAATCCGCTCTCCGCTACATCCGTGCCCATGCCGACACTTACGGAATCGACCCTGAGCGCATTGCGGCGATGGGAGGCTCCGCCGGAGGACATCTGGCGATGCTGGTTGGCACGACGGCACACAATGAGGAATTCAACCAACATGGTCTGTACACCGAACAACCCAACCATGTTTCCGCCATCATCACCTTCTATGGGGACTTTGACATCCGCGGACGCCCTGTTTCCTCCTTTGCCGGTTCCACTCCTGAAGAGACAGCAGCCAACGAGAAAAACGCCTCCCCCATCACCCACATCGATGCCAACACACCGCCCATGCTGATCGTACACGGTACAGACGACAGAACCGTTTCCGTCGAACGTTCGCGCATGCTGGCCGCACACCTTGAGTCACTCGGCCTCGAATACGAGTATATTGAAATCCCCGATGCACCCCATACCTTCCATCTTCAGCCTGTTCAGCGTGACCTCCGGCCCGATGTACTCGCCTTCCTCGGGAAGCACTTATAAACACCGTCTCATGCCGTAAGCAGTTGCCTCTGGTTGCTTCCATCGGCCACCCAAACACTTTTGACCGGGTCCGGAATCGCTCACGATAGCCGATCGCGGTAATCGCTGTAGCCGAATTTGCGGGCAAGGGTGACCTTCCCTGAATCAGGGTCGTAGGTACCTATCGCAGGCAGAGGAACACCGTTGAAAGTCGTGTTTTTGACCATGGTATAGTGGGCCATGTCGAGGAAGACCAGGCGCTGGCCTATTTTCAGGGGCTGGGCAAAGGAGTAATCACCGATCACATCGCCCGCCAAACAGGATAGTCCCCCCAGACGGTAGGTGTACGGTAGTTCTCCCGGAAGACTGCCTCCGACAATTTCCGGACGATAGGGCATTTCCAGAATATCCGGCATGTGGCAGGTCGCGGAAGTATCCAAAATGGCGAGTTGCACCCCCTGGTTCTCCAAAAGATCCTGCACTTCCACCACCAGCACTCCGGTCAGAATGGCAATCGCCTCCCCAGGCTCCAGATAGACCTGGACCTGATACTTTTGCTGAAAGTCCTCGATCAAACGGCAAAGCAAATCGATATCATAGCCCGGTCGGGTGATATGGTGGCCTCCGCCAAAATTAACCCATTGCATGGCATGACAGAGATCACCGCACTTTTTCTCGAATACCTTCAGGGTTCGTTCGAGTACATCCGCCCCTTGTTCGCAAAGTGTGTGAAAATGCAAACCATTCAAACCGTCGAGATCCCCCTCACGCAAGACCTCAACCGGAGTACCCAAGCGGGAACCCGCCGCACAAGGGTTGTAAATTTCAACCGCCACTTCCGAATAACCAGGATTGATGCGCAAACCGCAATCAATCGCTCTGCCAGCAGATTCAACCAACGGGCGAAACCGTTTCCATTGTGCCGGTGAGTTGAAGACGAGGCTGTGGGCAAAGCGAACCAACTGCCTGATTTCAGCTTCTTTGTAGGCCGCACAGTAAACATGGGTTTCCCCGCCAAAGCATTCATGCCCCAGCAACGCCTCATGTAATCCGCTCGCAGTGGTTCCACTCAGGTAGCGGGAGATAAGCGGGAAGGTGCTGAACATGGCATAGCCCTTGAGCGCCAGAAGAACCTTCGCTCCGGTGCGTTCCTGCACTTGGTTCAAAAGTCGGCAATTGGCTTCCAACGCCGCGGTATTGACAATATAGGCAGGAGTTTGCGGAACCAGTGCAGGATCCCAGTCAGCGTATGCAGGTATCGACATGGATTGTGACAATGCAGAAAAGACGGCCCCGTTGAAGTTCAAATTAAGAGCTGCGTTCGTGATGGCTGTAGCTGGGTTCGTCGAGAACGTGGCCGCGCCCGTGAGGACATGGAAAGCGTGGTCCTTCGCTTCCGGTCTATTCATCTTCTGTTTTCAGGAGGCGGCCTTTCATGGTAAGCATAATTTCCTCGTCCCCAAGGCTATATGGCTCAAACCCCTCAATTTCCAAGACGGGAATGCCATTCTCATCGGAAAAACGCTCAGTCGATTGACCGCCGAGAATCCTCTCTTCTCCGGTCGGGATCCAGCGGATGCCATTCATGTCATCCAGTATCCGGCCACGGAAAAGGCGAATCGCTTCGTTTTGTGACACCATCCCGAAAATATGCCCCTGTTCGATGAAACTCAGCATTTCGGAATGGGTAATGCCTCTTTCGTTTGCGTATATCCCCCGCCCCCGCAACAAGGGACGATCCTCATCCGTATCCCACCAGTAATGCTGCTGCGCCACGAGTGACTGAACCATAACATCCCCCCGCATCGAGTGGATGGAGTAGGTCCCCTCCCATTTCCCGACATAACGGTTGAGTACTTCAAGCAGAACCTCGTCCGAAAAGCGCCGGGGCGGCACCTCGGGCAAGGCATCCAAGTCCGGAGGGAGTTCGATGACGAACGGTGGTGGAGGCTGAAGTTCCGCCTGGCTAATAACCGGTATGAGCAAAACAATAAGAAGACCTGACAAACAACATGCCCACGCTCCACAACGAACCCCTGCTGGTATCTGCATGGGATTGGATTCTTTTGAAATTAAAGTCCTTGGCAAGAATCCTTGCTGAGCTTTTCGCACAATCTGGTGAATTTTTCAGGTTAGGGAGGAATCCCGACTCAAGAATGTTGCAAAAGGAGTCTGGATATCTATGCATTCTATAGTCACTGTTAGCCGGACAGCACGAAAACGGCCAATATTCTGGAAATGCCTGTCCGTCTTTTATGGTCCTACTCAATCGTAATCAATTCCCCATCTATTCATGAGAAAATCGCGTGTTATCTGTGTCATTATGGGAGGCGGACGTGGCACACGGCTCCATCCGCTTACCCAGCAACGCTGCAAACCGGCGGTCCCCCTGGCGGGCAAATACCGTCTGGTGGACATTCCGATCAGCAATTGTCTGAATTCGGAGCTGAACCAGATTCATGTTTTGACTCAGTTCAACACCGCCTCTCTTCACCAGCACATCCAGAGTACCTACCAGTTTGATCCCTTTGGCGGCGGTTTTGTGGAGATACTCTCCGCCGAACAAACCGAGGGGTCTGAACACTGGTATCAGGGTACAGCCGATGCGGTGCGCCAAAACCTGCGGCACTTCGCCGCGAGCCCGAACGATTTATTTTTAATCCTTTCCGGCGACCAGCTCTATCGCATGGATTTCCGTAAGATCATTAACCAACATCGCGAGCTGAATGCGGACGTCACGCTGGCAGCCATACCGGTGAATAAAGGAGAAGTTTCCGGCTTGGGGGTAATGAAAGTCAGCCAGAATCATGATATTGAGGCTTTTGCAGAAAAGCCAAAAGACCCGAAGGTCATTGATTCGCTGGTAATCGGACCGGCACTGAGAAAGTCACTCAAGAACCCCGACAACGAGGATGTCTGTCTCGCTTCCATGGGGATCTATGTTTTCAACGCAAACGTACTGATCGAATCGCTGGAAAATGAGATGACCGACTTCGGGCGGGAAATCATTCCCAGTCTGCTTGGCAGCCACAAGCTGTGCTCTTACATCTTCGATGATTACTGGGAGGATATTGGCACCGTCGGCGCATTCTTTGAGGCGAACCTCGCCCTGACCGATGCCTTGCCCCCTTTTAATTTCTTCGACGAGGAGAACCCGATCTACACCCGGGCCCGCTACCTGCCGGCAACCAAATTCAACCAGTGCGATATGACCCGTGTTCTCTCCGGTGGCGGCAGCATTGTTTCGCGGTCCACCTTGAAGCGGTGCATCATCGGAGTGCGCTCGATTATCAGCGAAGACAGTTTCTTTGAAAACGTGGTCATCATGGGTTCGGACTTCTACGAAAATGATTCCGACCGGCAGGATAACCGCAAACTCGGGCGACCTGACATCGGAATCGGCAAAGGTTGCCGCATCGAAAATGCTATTATCGACAAAAACGCGCGCATCGGGGATGGCGTCCACCTGTCCCCCCGCGGAAAACCCGACCTCTGGCAGGCTCCCGGCGTATTTGTCCGCGATGGCGTCCTGCTTGTGACCAAGAATGCGATCATCGCCAGTGGCACCCGGATCTGGGATTAAACGAGGGGCTATAATGTTCACTCAATGACCGTAGCTGCGCTTGTAAAAGCGTGGCCTGACTTTCAATCAGCCCGGACAAAGGGGTTGTTTTTCCGTTCCCACCCCACCGTAGTCGCGGGACCATGGCCGGGGTAAAGCGTGGTATCATCCGGCAAAGTATAGACTTGTTCACGAATGGACTTCGCCAGTGTCACCCCGTCCGCACCCGGCAAATCGTAACGTCCAACACTCCCGGAAAAAATAACATCCCCCACGAAGGCCGCTTTATCATCCGGAAAATAAACGAGTATGTTGCCCGGGGCATGACCCGGCACATGGCGTATCTCCGCCCTGCGATCAAGCAAGTCCAGTTCCTCTCCATGGGCAAGAAGGCGTGACAGCTTGATAGGCCGGATGTCCAAGCCGGGAATCATGAAAGAAGACTGGATCTGCGGATCCTCGATCCAGAGCCGATCGGCTTCGTGAGCCCAAACCGGGATGCCTTCATCATTGAAGCGGGCTCCGTCAAGCACATGGTCCCAGTGCCCGTGGGTCAGAATCAGGGCCTCCAGCGTGAGTCCCTCTTTTTGGATGACGGGGGCTACAGTGTTCCATGCATTTCCCGGCGCGTCGATGAGCACCGCCCGTCCGTTATCCGGATTGGCCAGCAGGAAGGCATTGGTACCGATAGGTGGTAGTTCGTAAGTTTGGATGCGCATACTTTCTCCTTTGCTTTTTCCCTCAGGTGATCCTTTATAGGGAGCTTTTGCAAACTATGAAAACCTTGAAATTCGCAGTACTGCCCGGTGACGGGATTGGACCGGAAGTCATGCATGCCGCCCTGGAAGTCCTTCAGGCGGTTGCTTCACGTGAGGGGTTGACCCTTGACTACAAGGAAGCCGATGTCGGCGGAATTGCCATTGACCGCCACGGAGAAGCCCTTCCTGAAAGCACCCTTCAGGTCTGCCGCGAGAACGATGCCATCCTTTTCGGATCGGTCGGAGGCCCCAAGTGGGAGTCGCTTCCACCCAAAGAACAGCCCGAACGGGCATCCCTGCTCCCTCTGCGCAAGGCCTTCAATCTTTTCGCCAACATCCGCCCCGGTCTGCTCTTCAAAGAACTGGTCGATGCTTCGCCGCTCAAACAGGAACGGATTCCGGACGGGATCGATATCGTTTGCATACGCGAGTTGACTGGTGGCATCTATTTCGGCCAGCCGAAAAAAACCATTGAACTCGATAGCGGCGAGTTACAGGCGGTGGATACGATGGTTTATAAGACCAGTGAAATCGAGCGGATCGCCGAAGTCGCTGCCGTAACCGCCCGGGCCCGCGGCAAACGGGTCTGTTCTGTGGACAAGGCCAATGTGCTGGAAACCTCCGTCTTGTGGCGCAAAACGGTGACCGATTATTTCCGGAAAAATCATCCTGATCTCACTCTTTCACACATGTATGTGGACAATGCTGCGATGCAATTGGCCCGTGACCCAAACCAGTTTGACGTACTCTTCACCGAAAACATGTTCGGCGACATTCTTTCGGACGAAATGGCTGTCATCTGCGGCTCCCTCGGTATGATGGCCTCGGCCAGCCTGGGAACCGTTAATAACCGTTGCGACAAGCCCTACGGGCTCTATGAACCGGCTGGCGGCACCGCCCCGGACATTGCCGGGAAAGGCATTGCCAACCCCTGTGCCCAGATTTTGTCGGCAGCGATGATGCTCCGTTACAGTTTTGGTTTGGATTCACTGGCGGACCAACTCGCCGGAGCAGTCAGGAAAACAGTACAAGGTGGAACCCGGACCGGCGACATTGCCTTTGGGAAAACACCTGTTTCCACCGCAGAGATGACCCAGGCCATTCTGAGTAACCTGTAAGTCGCGCCCCAGGCGGAGCCGGGATCCAGATAATTTGGAATGAAGAATTTAGAATGAAGAGTGAGATAGGCCCAACCTTAACTTAAACTTCTCAACTTAAACCTAAACGTGACCCCTCATTATTAATAATTGAGGTACTGAAAGACCATGAATTCCGTCGAAATCCGCCAGTCCTTTCTCGATTTCTTTGCCGCCAAGGAGCATGAGATCGTGCCGTCGGCACCATTGATGCCTTCGTCCCCCAACCTGCTCTTCACGAATGCGGGGATGAACCAGTTCGTGCCCTATTTCCTGGGGGAACGTCCCGCCCCCTACAGCCGGGCCGCAGACACCCAGAAATGCATCCGGGCCGGAGGTAAGCACAATGATCTGGAGGATGTCGGGTTCGATACCTACCACCACACCTTTTTTGAAATGCTGGGGAACTGGTCCTTCGGCGATTATTTCAAAAAGGAAGCCATCGAATGGTCCTGGGAACTTTTAACAAAAGTATGGGGTTTCCCCAAGGCCCGCCTGTATGCCACGGTTTATCAGCCGGACAAAGGCGATCCTTCCGAATTCGATCAGGAAGCCTATGATTGTTGGAAAGCTATTTTCGAGCGGGAAGGGCTGGATCCGAAAATCCACATCCGCTACGGCGGGAAAAAAGATAATTTCTGGATGATGGGGGACACCGGTCCCTGCGGCCCTTGTTCCGAGCTGCACATGGACCTGACCCTCTCCGGTCAGACACACGGTAAACTCGTCAATGCCGATTCGCCTTACTGTATTGAGATCTGGAATCTGGTCTTCATTCAGTTCAATGCGGAAGCCAATGGGACCTTCGCTCCATTGAAATCCAGACACGTGGATACAGGGATGGGCTTTGAACGGGTCGCCGGGATCATGGCGAGCACTGATGGTTTTAATGACTTCAGCCGTCCACCGTCCAATTACGACAGCGATCTGTTCCAGGATATTTTCAAACATATCTCCGACATGTCCGGGCACACTTACCGTGGTACAGTTCCGGAATACCGTGACGATCTCTCCGGAGAAGAGATGAATGATGTCATTTTCCGCGTCCTGGCCGACCACATCCGCACACTCTCCTTTTCCATCGCCGACGGTATCCTGCCCGGCAATGAAGGGCGCAACTATGTTCTGCGACGGATTCTGCGGCGTGCGGTCATGTTCGGAAAACGCCTCGATCTCAAACCCGGTTTTTTTGCCCGACTGGTCGATCCGCTGGTCAACAAAATGTCACCCCACTTCCCTGAGCTGAAGGCCCAAAGAGATGTTATTCTCAAGGTCATCAGTAATGAAGAAAAAGCCTTTGACCGCACATTGGACCGCGGTTTGCAATTGCTGGACAAGATCACCCTCAATGCAAAATCCGGGACCATCGCTGGCGAGGAAGCGTTTATTCTCTACGATACCTACGGCTTCCCGCTCGATCTCACCGAACTGATCGCCCGCGAACGCGGATTGACCGTGGACAGCACCGCCTTCGAAGCGGAAATGGAGAAGCAACGGGCCCGGGCCCGGGCCGCTCACCAGCAGGAAATTATTTCCGTTACCGACGGGGACCGGAAGCTGCATAGTACCCAGTTCGTCGGCTACGACAGCCAAAACCTGACCGAGGTCGAAAGCGAACTGCTCGCCGCACTTCAGGGTGAGGATGCCAGCTACCTGATTTTTGCCCAAACTCCGCTCTACGCAGAAATGGGAGGTCAAATCGGTGACTACGGAACCATCAATCTCGACGGAAACATTATACAGGTCCAGGACACGCTGACGGATGAAGTTGGTCATTATCTGCACAAGGTCGAGAAAAGCGAGATTTACGCAAAATGGGTGGGTAAAACTGCCGCCCTGTCCGTTGATCTGGAGCGTCGGGCCGCAATTCAGAGGCACCATAGCGCCACCCACATCATGAACTGGGCACTGCGCACGGTGCTCGGCAACCATATCCGGCAAAACGGTTCATTGGTGACCCCCAACCATCTGCGCTTCGACTTTACCCACTTTGAGGCCCTCAAACCGGAACAACTCAACCGGATTGAAGAACTGGTGAACCGGAAAATTCTGGAAAACAGCCAGGTGCATTGGTTTGAGGTCCCCTTTAACGACAAACCCAATGATGTTATAGCCGTATTCGGAGAAAAGTACGGATCTGTGGTGCGGGTGGTCGATATCGGTGGCTTTTCCAAAGAACTCTGTGGAGGCACCCATGTTAGAGCGACCGGTGAAATCGGCCTATTCAAGATCCTCCATGAAACCGCAGTGGCCGCTGGTGTTCGCAGGATTGAGGCCGTGGTCGGCGAAAGTGCGTTCCGTCATGCCTCCGAGACGTTCCAAAATCTGCACAAGCTGGCCCTGAAGCTCTCCTGTCAGCCAGCCGAAGTGGAAGAGCGTATTCTGCATCTGATGGAGCAACGCCACGGGCTGGAAAAGAGGCTGCGGGCGATGGAACAGAAAAATGCCGCTTCACAGGGTGACCGAATCCTTGACCAGGCCGTGGAAAACAACGGCATCCACATCCTCAGTACCACCGTCACCGTGGCTAACCCAAATGATTTGCGAGGCCTCGCTGCTTCCCTGGGCAAAAAACTCGGCCCCAGTGTCGTGATCCTCGGTGCCGCCTTCGACGACAAAGCCACCGTTGTGGCGATCTGCTCTCCCGAAGCCATCGAAAAGGGGTACCAGGCTGGTAACATCGTCCGGGAACTGGCAGACCGACTCGACGGTAAGGGTGGCGGTAAGCCCGATTTTGCCATGGGCGGAGGTAAGGACGTCACCGGACTCCCGAAAGTGTTGCAGGCGTTCAAACCCGGCCCCTGATCTTAGTGCTCAGTCGTTAAGTCTGTGCTCCTTGCCACACCCCTTATAACCATTACCACAGCGAAAGGGGCGTGGGCTCTCCTGCTCGCGCTCTTTTTTGGGACTTTCCTACACTGGCCGCAGGACACTTGTAAAAACATTGTGAATTATTTTGCCCCGGGTGGGCTCCATGATTGACACACCATTCACATTTCTAAATGCTATGTTAAGCTACCGGAATCTACTATGAGCATCCTGATTTGCGCATTTCTTTCTCTATCGACGGCCTCCCCTGCTTTACATCAACCCGATAGGGTCGTCGGCCCGGCAATTCGTGCCACTGTAACCGCAAGTTTCGGTCAGGCCAGAAGACGCGGAGCGGCCGCTGCAACGACCGAATCAGAGCCTGTTGCCGAGGTTGTCGAATGGCAGGAACATGAAATGGCCAGTATAGACCGCCCAAAATTCAGGCTGTACTATCCTGTAAACTGGACCATCGCCAAAGGCGACCCAGACTATAATCCCGATCAGCTTTTTGTCATCAATTCAACTGCTGATTCCTACGTCCGGCTCGAGATTATGCCGGAGCTGCGTGACCCCAAAACATTACTCGCCTCCATCCTCAGGGTCATGGATGGTTATGCCATCAATACCTACTCCCGAAGCAATATGAGCGAATGGGGACACATCCAGGGAGAAGGCGTCCATCTCAAGGGCAAGGTGATGAATATGTTCCCGGGCGGAATTCGTATATTCGCCGGCCAAGACCAGGGAAACACCTTGGTGGTAACGGAATTCTATTTCTCCGAGGACATGAAACAGGTGTTCCCCGGCTTCGCACTGATCAGCGAAAGTTTCACCTTCAAGCAGTGAGGTTTAGTCTGACCTCCATCGGCACCGTCCAAATTAAAACCAGGCATTGCCATGGACATCCGATAAGCGTGTAGTTGGGCGTATGAGTCAAAAGACACATGTACTGGTAACCAACGACGATGGAATTGATTCTTTTTTTCTCCGCTGCCTGGTGGAAGGGCTGATGGAGTCTTTCCGTGTAACCGTGGCTGCCCCTATGGGAGAACAAAGCTGGATTGGACGCGCCTTGAGCAGAAACCGTGAGGTCCATGTCGCCGAATGCGAAGACTTTCCCTGCCGGGCTTTTGCACTGGACGGGACCCCCAGCGATTGTGTCAACATCGCATTGGGTCACCTGTTGCAGGATGATTTTCCAGAACTGGTTTGCTCAGGTATTAATATCGGATTCAATGCCACCCTCCCCCTCATTCTCAGTTCGGGTACAATTGCGGGAGCTATTGAAGGAGCCTGTTGGGGGCTCCCGGCCCTTGCCTTCTCACACCAAATACCGCCAAGCGAATACGAGACACTTCGCCAAAACCATGGACAGGCAAAAGGCGCTTTGGCGGAATCCCTCCGGATCGCCTCCCGCCATGCCGTAACGATTGCCTCCAGTCCAATGATTCGCAAACCGTCACCGGATCTGGTCGTGCATAACATCAATTTCCCTTGCGAAACAAGAAAAGACACCCCCATCCGCTATACAGAACCCGCCCCCTTCCGGATCGGACCTTTGTTTGTGCCCAAAACCTCCGTTTCCTACCATTTCCGGTACACACAAAACAAACCGGAATCGTCGGAGAACTATGATAACACCTGTATCGAGAACGGCTGCATCAGCCACGGGCTGATCAATCTCTCCGCCATGGGGAAATCCCCTACCCACGAATTATCCGAATAGCATTCGCTATTTCCGTTGGAATGAATATTGCTTAATGGAAATGATGTACACTATTTCAAAAAAATCCGGTCATGCCGGAAACCGATATCCATGCCATCTCCTGCTAGCACTGCTGTTGGGAGCCCTTATCACGCCTGTCACTGCTGCGATTGCTGAAACTGAAGCCGTTGAGATCCCTGTTTTTGTTTCCTTAACCGATCATCCTTTGGACTTGGCTGATTATCGTTGGAAACACCGCTTCATCGTCGTCTGCGGTCAGAGTAAAAGCGAGGATTCAAAACAGTTTATGAATCTACTGGAAGAAAAGCAGGAGCAAATTCGCTTCCGCGAAATGCTGGTCATTGATTTGCGAGACAAAAATATCGGTGATCCGGTTTTGAAAAAGAATTTCTGGAACTTGATTGCCCGTCGAATCAACCTAAGAGACAATCGCTTTCAGGCACTGTTAGTCGGCAAGGATGGAGGAATAAAACAGGTAATCGACAACCCGGTTGATCTGGAGAAACTTTTTGCCACTGTCGATGCCCTCCCCATGCGTCAGCATGAATTGAGGCAATACCGCCAAAAGCCCTGAATTCCGGACAAGGTTGACCATGCTGGCACTGGAGACATTGACCGGAGAGCAAGTACACCCTTACGCCACTGAACTGGCTTCCCTGCGGATCCGCATATTCCGTGAATTCCCCTATTTGTATGAGGGAACCATGGACTATGAGAAAAAATACATCAACACCTACATCCAATGTCCGGAGGCATTGGTCGTCATCGCCAGGGACGGCGATACCGTAGTTGGGGCTTCAACCGGGATTCCGTTGGCGGAAGAGGTGGATGCTTTCCGTAAACCTTTCGAAAACAACGGCTACAACCCGGAGGACTTCTTTTATTTTGGGGAATCCGTTTTGCTGTCGCAGTATCGTGGACAGGGAATCGGTGTCCGCTTTTTTAAGGAAAGAGAGGCATTCGCCCTGAAGCTCGGACGCTTCTGCTACACCTGCTTCTGTGCCGTCAACCGCCCGGATAATCATCCGGCCCGGCCTCCTTCTTACCAACCGCTGGATACGTTCTGGGAGCGGCGCGGCTACACCCGGCACCCGGAGCTGCAGACAAGTTTCAGCTGGAAGGAGATCGGAGAAACCGGGGAGTCCCCCAAAAACATGACCTTTTGGTTGAAGTCCTGGAGATGAAAGCCCGCTTATCTCACAAGATTCACAAGTGACTCTGGCAAGGCGCGGACCGGGTT
>CAZCJJ010000111.1:0-11769 GCA_964499045.1 uncultured Opitutales bacterium
CGGCGTGCGCCTTGCGCTTCATCACTTCTGGGCTTCGCGAATATTTCAGGCTAAAGTCGGAACTCAAACCAAAACGTTTAGATGAAATGCCTCTGCCCGCGCTCCTTTTGACTTGGAATTCACTGTGTTGTGCCGGGACAAAATGCCTGATCAACTAAAAGTCATCCGCCATGAAATCCACCGCCCGCAAAGACTCACCGGAAGCCTCCCGTTTTCTTCGTATCCTTGAACGCCTACTCGCTCAGGCCAGCCCACGGGGCTGTGAGCACGGGATGGCGGTGCTGATCCGAAAGGAAATCGAAGCACTGGGCTACAGTTGTGAGCAGGACGGCGCCCGCAACCTGCTGGTGCGGGTGCCCGGAAGGGATGCCTCGGCGCCAACATCGGTTTTTGCCGCGCACATGGACGAAATCGCCGTGGTGGTGACCGCGATTGAAGACGGCGGCATATTGAAGGTGGAGCGTTCGGGGCAACTCAAGCCTTTCAAACTGGGTGAACGCCCTCTGGAGTTTTTCGGCGATGTGAAACCGGTTATCGGCATGATTTCGCTGGGCGGCGGCCATGGAGCCTCCATAGCAGCACTGGACACCTGGGACGGCATTCCGGTCCTCACCGGCATGACCCGCGAGGAGTTGGATGCCTGCGGTATCCGGCCCGGCACCTCCGGAGTGCCCGTGCGCGAAGGCTGCGGGCCTATTCTGTTCGGAGGCGAAGAACAGCCCCTGGTCGGGGCCTGGACCTTGGATGACCGGGCAGGGGTTGCGATCCTGCTCATGTTGCTGGAGGATCTGAAGAAACAGGCGATTCAACCTCCCGGTCCGGTTATTATTGCCTTTACGGTTCACGAGGAAGGCGGATGTCACGGCGCCAAGTTCCTGGCGAACCATGAACGGCCGGATTACTTTTTTGCCGTGGATGGCTGTCCTTTTATCCCAGGGTGCGGTTATGGGGTGAACGAAAAGCCGACCTGCTGGAGCATGGATGCCCTCGGACACTACGATCAGGATTTGCTGCGCACACTCGGAACCGCGGCTAACGAAGCGGGCACAAAGGCGCAGACAGCAGTTTTGACCGGGGGTCATTCGGATGCGACCTCAGCCTATTCAATTGGGGCGGTGGGCAAGGTGGCCTGCATCGGCCATACCCGTTACAATAGCCATGGCTACGAGGTCGCCCGTCTGGATGTCTTCCCCAATATACTCCGCACCCTGACAGCCCTGTTCCAAATGGACAAGTGGCTGTAAGCGCGAGAGAGGCTGAAGGATAACCCACTTGTCCTCCGGAGGGGATCTGTCTTCTGATATTTCGGGGTTCCGGGTTGGGCGATAGGTTGAAGAACCCCGATGACCTGCCTTAGCCAAGTGCCATGCGGGCTAAAACACTTGAACCCGGGTGGATCAGTTGGCAGGGTCGGGGGACTGTAGCTAAGGAAAGGAATTATCATGAAAAAAATAGCAGTTGTTTTGTCGGGTTGCGGTGTCTTTGACGGCGCGGAAATTCATGAATCGGTCCTCTTGCTCTTGGCCCTGAGCCAGAAGGGGTATCAGGTCACCTGCTTTGCTCCGGACAAGGAGCAGCACCATGTCATTAATCACCTGACGGGTGAGGAAATGCCCGAAAAGCGGAATATCCGGGTGGAAGCGGCCCGGATCGCCCGAGGGCAGGTGGAATCCCTGGACTCCCTTCAGGCGGAGGATTTTGATGCCTTGTGTTTCCCCGGTGGATTCGGCGCGGCCAAAAACCTGAGCACCTGGGCCTTTGACGGGCCGGAAGCCAAAGTCGATCCGGAAGTACAGCGGACCATTCTCGACTTTGCTGATGCCGACAAGCCGATCCTGGCAACCTGTATCGCTCCGGCCACGCTCGCCAAGGCTCTCGAACCGAGCGGTCGCCAGGTGCGCCTGACGGTGGGCACCACCGCCAAACCTTCATCCAACGGTGTGGCAGAGGTCTCCGCTGGCATGCAACAGGTCGGCGCGATTCCAGTCGAATGCGAAGTCGAACGGATCGTTGTGGATGAAGAGCACAAGATCATCACCACCCCCTGCTACATGATGGATGCCGGAATCACATCCATCCACCAAGGTATTCAGCAAGCCGTCAACGCACTGGAGGAGTTGCTGTAGGCTGGCTGAAAGGAGCGTGGGCATCTTGCCCACGAACTTGGAGTCAACGCACTGGGAGAGTTGTTGTAGGCCGTTCAGGGGTGAGGTCACCCCCGCTCCCTGGGGTCTATATCACGGAGGCGGTGTGACCTCACGCCGCATTGAAACAGGCAAAGGCCGAAATAGCGGCTGTAAATGACAGTGCAAACGATGCCGAGGACACAGGTTGGCGTCCAAACTGAGAGGCAAAAGAAGTGAGCCAGAGATGAATCGGCGTCCTACTCGGAGGTTCAGATTGTGGGTGTCCCGAATTTATTTCCCGAATTTATTTTCATGATCGAATGCGGCTGTGAAATGGCGGACGCGGTAATGCTCGCTGTCAAATTCGGTGTTGCCCGCGTAGATAATCCAGCCGGGGGTGGTGATTGAGGCTGTCTTCTGAAAATAGCGGATTCCCCGGGCAAATTCGGGGTCAAAGGTCTGGGCAGATTTGATCTCAACCGGAACGATGTTACTGCCGTCCGGGTAGAGCAGGTCCACTTCCTGATGGTTGCTGTCGCGGAAAAAATACAGATTGGGGATTTTGCCCCGATGGGTGCGTGACTTAAGGGCCTCCACCACGACAAGGTTTTCAAACAGGTTTCCGACCAGAGGATCGCGCCCGATTTGGTCTGCTGTCTCCAGCCCGAGCAGGTAGGCGGCGAGACCCGGATCCGTGAAGTAGAGTTTCGGTGATTTTGTTTGCCGCTTGCCGAAATTGCGATGGTAGGGTGGGAGACGAAAAACCAGAAAAGAGGCTTCCAGGATACTCAACCACTTGTTCAGGGTGGATTGGGCCACACCCACCTCTCCGGCCATGGCATTGAGATTGACCAGTTGCCCGGTTCGTCCGGCCAGCAGTTTGAGAAAGCGTTCAAAGCCAGTCTGGTTTTCCAGGTTGATCAACAAGCGCACATCGCGTTCGACATAAGTCTGGTAGTAGTCGCGCCAGGCGCTGAGCGGGCGAATCTGCTGGTCGTAGATCCGGGGAAGGAATCCGTGATGGATCCATTCGGGGAAAGAAGTGAAAGGCTCCTGGCCCGCAGCCCGGATTTCGGCAATGGAAAGGGGCAGGAGAGTCAGGAGAGCGGTGCGTCCAGCCAGAGATTGAGCCACGGACTCCCGCAGCCGTAGCTGGTTTGATCCGGTCAGGATCCACTGGCCCTTTGCTCCAGGTGTCTCATCGACAAGAACCTGGATGTAGGAAAGTAATGGAGGCACCCGCTGTATTTCGTCATAAATCACCGGTGCCGGATAACGGCCCAGGAAGGCCTTGGGATCCCGCTCGGCCAGTTCACGAATTTCCGGGTGTTCGAGATTGGCGTAACCATGGTCCGGGAAGAGGCTCTTGACCAAAGTGGTTTTCCCCGATTGTCGCGGGCCGACAAGGCTCACCACCGGGTACTCCCCGGCACAAGTCAGTATTTCACCGCTCAGTTGACGCGGGATAATTTTATGCAATTTCATTTCTTGGAGATTAAATTACATAAAATAGGCCTGGCAAGGATGAAACTTGGATTGTGACTGAGGGGATTCGGTAATCCAACAAAATTGAATTTCACGCCCGTTCACGCCCAAGACGCCAAGGTTTCATGGAAAAATCCATGGGTGTTTAGAATTTCCTTGTTCAGCAGGCGGTCAATGCACTGGAGGAGTTGCTGTAGCCTGGCTGAAAGGTCTTGCCCACGAACTTGGAGTCAACGCACTGGAGGAGTTGTTGTAGGCCGTTCAGGGGTGAGGTCACCCCCGCTCCGTGGGGTCTGTATCACGGAGGCGGTGTGACCTCACGCCGCATTGAAACAGGCAAAGCCCGAAATAGCGGCTGTAAATGACAGTGCAAACGATGCCGAGGACACAGGTTGGCGTCCAAACATAGAGCCATCCGTTGATCGGGATATCATAGGTGACGATGGCCCACTGCGCCAGAACACATTTCACCAGCACGACGACCCAGAAGATAACAAGGATGAGGCGCAGACGAAAAATTCGGGTTTTGTTGTCGGAGACTGAAATTTCAGAATGCATCGGTTCTCGGGGGGTTGGAGTGAATACCAGTGTTGTCGCGTTTATGGTATCCTAACCCGACAACGCCGGAACGCAAGGCGTTAGCGGCATATCTTGTGTTAACTGCAGTTCATCCCGGCGCGGCTATGTGTTATAGGTCCGACTCCACCCGGAAGCCATCTTCGGGGGTGTAGGTGATGGCATGGATGCGGCGGGGTTCGGCGGTCAGAGGGCCGTCCCAGCGGAGGGGCTCACTGTCTCCGCCACGCAGTACTTCGATGGCGATCCGGCGTTCGCCGGGGGGCAGGGATGCCCTCCATTCGTCGATGGCGGGGCCGTCCCGCGAAATACCTTTTGCCGTATAGCTGCGCTCGGCGGTTTCCCCGTCGATGGTCAGGCGGACCGTGACAGGATGCCGTCTGGGCTTGGTGGTGGCGCGTCCCCGCATGTGAATGGGCCGCGAATCATCGTCCTCGGGAATCGCCTCCACAGGTGTTTCCAGATCGCCGAACAGTTTGAAAGAGAACACGAATTCCGGTTCCGGGTTGGCGGGATTGCTCACACTCAAGTGACTGGGCCAGACCGTGGCCAACATGATCCCGGTCAGCAGGATCAGGGAAGCGGCCGCCACGACAAAGGGGCTGCGGCGGCTGGATTCCTCAGTAGAGGTGACGGCTTTGCGCTGGAAAGCCAGGGCCGCCTGTTGGAGCGCCTTGGGCGCGGAGGCATCGTAGTCGAGTACCTGCCAATGGTCGCTGTTATCACCCGCCCGGGAGGGGCGGAAAAATGGCTTGCGGGTCTGCCGCAGACGGTCTTCGACCCAGCGGTTGCCATCGCGGGCGGCGGATTCGTGACGGGCATCGCGCACGATAAGCACACCATCCGCACCCAGTTTGAGCAGACGTTCCACCAGTCTGGGGCGTACCCATGCTGCAGTGGGAACAAAATGAACGGAGTAACCCGGCAGCCGTTTTTCCCAGATAGCGCGCGAAAAGAAGTTCCAGCCACCGTCAATGTCGCCCGCGACGAGCGCGACCCATGCGGGTTTGCCCTGCTTCACCTGTTCCGTCGTGGCGGCTTCCATATCCTGTTCCTTGCTGTGCGGGGAGAACCAGGGAAGGTCCATCGCCTCGGAATCACAGGAGCCGACACAAACGGCACAGCCGACACAGAGGGAGGGATTGACCCAGGCCATGCTGGAAAAAGCTTTGCCGTCCGTGCGCGGCACCATGGAGACGGCACCATAGGGGCAGTCCTGTACGCATTGGGTGCAGGCATGGCAGCGGGTCTGGTTGACCACCGTTTGCCAGGGAGCCCCTGCAGGGGGCGCATCCGCGGCCGTCTTGGGAGATGACTGCCGTCGCCCGAGTATCCAGGGCAGGGCAAAGGCCGGAGTTAAAATCAAGCCCATGGCCAGCCAAAGCCCGCCGTCGCTCAGCCGGAGGCCAAGGGCGAGGGGGGTGAGGTACCAGGCGTCCACTTTAAGTGTTTCAGCTTTCAGCGCCATGTCAGCCGGATCGTCTAGTGGAGCGGGAACGATAAAGGAGGCGATCGCCACTGCGGCGATAATGAGCAGTGAAAGGTTTCTTCCTGGCAGCAACCGCACACGACTCAGCCGGGACAGGTGAAAAATCAGTCCGATGGCGATCATGAGGGGCAGCAGCATGTGGAGGAAGAAGACGACAAAGAAGAGCAGGCTGGGGACGAGGCGGTCGGCAATATAAAGGCGGCTCATGGGTTCGCCGAAAATAGGCAGGGCATCCATGAAGCGCATGGAGGTGATGGCGACCTGTTGGGCGGGTTGATCCCAGACCAGCCAGAATCCGGTCCAGCCGATGAACCACATCAGAACAACCATCGCGATTCCGGACACCCATGGAAGCCAGCGGGCTCCGGTGAATTTCCTGGCAAACAGCATGCGGATGGCATGCACCGCGAGGAAGAGCATGATCAGGTCGGAAGAATAGCGGTGCATGGTGCGGACCCAGGCCCCAAGGGAACCGGGTTCCAGTGCTTCGAGCGAACTGTAGGCAAACTGGGTGCTGGGTGAGTACCAGAACAGCATCAGGACACCCGTCACAACCGCCATCAGGATGGCGAGGTTGGCCACCCGGCCGGATTGGGCCAGCGGATTGATCTCCGTCGGCATCAACCGATCCATAGCGCTGTCCAGCCAGGCCAGCAGTTTGTCCCCCCCCACCAGTATGCTTTGGAAACGCACGCGGGTGTCCGGCTGTTTCATTGACTCCGTACTCATCGCTCGGCCACCAATGCCGTACTTTCGGCTTCCACCGTCAGGGAGATGACGGCTTCCCTCAGCCAGGGTGCGTGCCTCGGATCCAAATTAAAGCGGTAGGCAATATACCCTTCCGCATCAATCAGGATGAAGAGGTTGGCGTGATCAATCTGTCCGGTCTTCGGGTTCGGGGTCGCTGAGAAATGATAGCGCGACAGTAAAGGGCGCATCACTTCGGGATCCCCGTTGATGAAGCGAAATCCGGGATACTCGAAATTGTAGGCACTGGCCACGGCTTGCATGAGTTCCCGGGTGTCTTTTTCGGGATTCAGGGACAGTGCGATGACGGATAATTGCTCGCTTACTCCGGCGGGTAGATCGTCCAGCAGTGTTCTCAGTTCAATCAATATTTGCGGGCAGGCGGTGGTGCAATGGCCGTACACGCCTGTGATGAGTACGACTTGGCCCCGCATATCCTCAAGCACCACCGGATTGCCCATCTGATCATTCAGGGCAAAAGGTGGTGGGGTGAGGCGGGTGCGGATGCGTTCGCCGGGGAAGGGGAGGGCTGTTTCCGGTTCTTCTCCGGGAAGTCCGAGGACATAAAGTGCCCCCAGTGCTGCGATGGCTGTGGCAACCCCGGCCCCGACCGTTTTCCGGTAGGCGAACCAGCCGGAAAACGAGAACAGAGCGGGCAAGCCCTTACGCCAGATCAGCAACATCATCCCGGTGATGAACAGGGGCTCCAGCAGCATCATCCAGACCGCAGCCCATTCCATGCCCCCGGTACGCGGATCATAGTTGAAGCACCAGACCTTGAACTCCACGGCAAAGCCGCTCCAGGGCCCGGAACCGTCCGGAGCAAAAAGCACCGCCAACAGGAAGGCCTCATAGAGCAAAGTCACCGTGACGAGGAAGACGGGCAAACCGCCTCCGGTCATGAATTGACTCACGTTTCTTCTAATCCGGCTGCCTGTGGATGTTTCTGTTTGGATCGGTTCCATGGTCTGGATCTCCTTTGATTGTTTACCTTACGGGCCAGACATCGGCCAATGCCTTCCAGTTGGCGAAGTAATACACCGCAAAGCACAACAGGAAGACGGAGGTGAGGGCGATGGTGCCCTTCATGGCCCAGTGGTCGTGGTCGAACTGGCCATCCTTGGCTCCCATGGTGGGCTTCGCGACACCCCAGTCGGCCATCGGACGGTTTTCGATTTTACGTCCGAACAGTACCGTCCCTACGGCGAGAATGATGAAGGCAAAGAGTGCCACTACCGCGAGGATCGCCCCGATCCCCATGATGCCGAGGAACAGGTGGGTGGCGGGACCATAAATTCCGGCGTGTTCGATGTCGTGGGTCCGGCGGGCTACCCCGAGGGAGCCGGCGAAGGACATGCCGATGGATACGAACAGGATACCTCCGCCAAACAGCCAGGGCTGGATGCGGGCCACGGATTTCCAGATGAAGTCACGCTTGAAGATCAGCGGAATGACGTAGTAGGCCAGTCCCATGAAGGCCAGGGTGGTTCCGCCCACGACTGTGGCGTGGAAGTGCCCCGTGATACGTAGCGTATTGTGGGCGATGATGTTGATCTGCTGGGTTCCCAAGGTGACGCCCGTGATCCCCCCGATGAATCCGAAGATGACGAGGGAAAGTGCGGCAGCGGAGAAAGCCGGATTCCTCCATGGCAGGGCGGTGATCCAGCCGAAGATGCCCCGGGTATAGCCTTTGTTGCGCATGGCAACTTCAACCGATGCCGGGATTGTGAAGGCATGGATCATGGAAGCCAGAACCGCCAGGTACATGGCATAGGAGGTGTTCCAGATCTTCCAGGTCGCACTGACACCCGGGTCCACCAGCAGGTGGTGGGCGGAGGCGAGATTGATGAACAAAATATAGAGTACAAAGGCGCCCCGGCAAACGGTCTCGTTGACCGGTTTGGCTCCAGTGGCCAGATTGGCGATCAAATACCAGACTGCGACCATCGCACAGACATTGACCTGCTGCGACTGGTGCCCCAGACCCCACCAGATCATCCGGTACCACATGGGGTCCGGTTCCGGTGTCCAACCCATCGAGAAGGTGAAGGTCGGGATCATGACAATCGCTCCGTGGAGCAGGGTGATCACCGCGATGATGGCGGCAGCCATTGCCCCGAAGGTGACCAGCGGGAGTGAGCCCTCGTAGGTTTTATCCCGTTTCGCGATGTAGAGGGTGGCAAAGAAGTTGAAGACCGCAATGAGCGTTCCAACCGCCACCAAAATAATCCCCAGGTAGAAGAGGGGGTGGGCGAGCAGCGGCAGGTAACTTGTCATCATCACGTCCGCCTTGCCTTGCAGAATCACCGTGTTGGTCATCAGCGCTCCGACCAGCATCATCCCGAAGGAGACCCAGGCCACTTTTTTTGAGAACAGGCGACAATTGAGGAGGCTCGTAGAGGTGAAGTAAAGAATGGCGACCTCAAAGAAGAGGATCCAGAAGATCAGCATGTTGAGGCCGTGAAAGGTCAGGATCCGGTAAAACCAGTCCACCGGCAACAGGTGAACGGCCTGCCAGCGCGTGAGCGCAAGCAGGATCGCGGCGATGCCGCCGGCCAGAAGGAAAACAATGGCCGAGACCGCGTTCAGCTTGATGAAGCGCTGGGCCGTCAGGCAGACCTGAAGGCCGGTCGTACTGCAGGTGCGCGTTTCCGCACCGGGATCCGCGAGGGACGCGGGATGAGTGGATGAAGTGGACATGGTAAAAAGGTGGTTCAGGTTGGAAGGACGGGTTTATTCAACAATGATTTTCCCAATCATACGGTCATGGCCGATGCCGCAGAACTCGTTGCACACAATGACGAATTCGCCCGAGGTCGTCGGGGTCATCGTGATCACATGGTCGTATCCGGGCAAAACCTGGAAGTTGATGTTGAGTGGTTGCAGGGAGAACCCATGGTTCAGGTCGAGAGAGGACATATGCACCCGGTAGCTCTCTCCCTTGCGGAGTTTGAGGATCGGGTACCATGACCACATGCGGGCCGCCAGATAAACATCGCTGCCGGGTGCAGGCTCTACCACGGGAATGCCGTTAATCTCGCCCACCTGGTTGTCTTGCACGAATTGTTCCGTCCGGGCCATAAAGGCGTCCGCCGTCACAGAATAGGTTTCCCCACGGCTGTTCTGCTTCCCCTTGAAGTGCCAGAAAGGCATCATCAGGCTCATGATAAAACACCATACGAGGGCGAGTCCTATCCATAGTTTTTCCGCACCCTCGGGGGCTCGGAACCAGTTTTTCTCAGGTACTGTCAGGCTCATGATTATGTTTGTCGGTAAGGGTTAAGGGAGGAGGGCCGGTTGAATAAACAACAGTTCAATCCAACCCCAGAGGGTGTAGGACAGGAACGGGATAACCACCCCCAGTACCAGGAGTAGCCAGGTGTTATCCATCAGCCGTTTCAGCCAATGCTCTTTCGTTTCGGTTTTCATCATCAGTTCGATTTCAGGTTGAGGTTTCCGGCAGAGGCTCCACGCCCCCACCAAAGAGTGATTTGACGGAGAATCAGGATGAGGAAGAGTACTCCCGCGACGGTGGCCATCAGGCCGCCGATTCCCATGATCCCGAGCCCAAAGAGTTCCCCGGTACTGCGCACCACCTGGTCCCCGGCATAGGTTTTGCGTCCGAGGCCGTACAGGCCGCCAATACCAAAGCCCAAGGCAAAGACCGCCTGGCCGATACCAAACACCAGCATCTGCCAGCGGGCGGTCTTCCAGTAACGGGACGTCAGTTCGCCTCTTCCATCCCTGCGGGATACAGTGGAGGCGATCAGGTATGCCGCCAGCATCAGGGCCAGGGTGACTCCGCCCAGGGAGGCATGATAGTGCGCCGGAATGAGGGTGCTGGAACCGCGGATCATCGCTCCGAGAATAAATCCGAGCAGGGTCAACCCGATGCTGGACGTCAGTCCTGCGGTCACGGCGCGGCTCAAAGGCGTCTTTTCGCCGGAACGGTACTTGCGGGCATGACGCAGTGAAAGCGCCAGAACAATCAGTACCATTGGGAAAATACCCCACCGCATCAGCTGGGTGGAGCCGGAAATATAGTAGCCCTGCCAGGAGGGAAAGAATGCGATCAATGGCAGGAGGAAATGGGGGGCCACCAGTAGGGTGAACAGGGTGCCGGCTGTCCGGGGGCCGAGAACAGACTGGCCGGTGAGCCGGGAAAATCCCCAGAGCCATATCGCCAGCATCAGGCACACGTTAGCGGTTTGCAGGGTATGTCCCGCGCCCCAGGCGGAAAATTCATAATAGGCCCAAGTATCCATCCCGGCTGGCAACCATTGCTGGGTCGCAACCCAGGTGATGCAGGCCAGAAGGATCGCGACCAAACAGGCGCGAATCGCAATGATCGCATCCGGTGGAAGAATGCCTGTCCGTCCGCTCTTGGCGGGGAGCAGTGACTGGATGCAAAACAGGGCGACACCAATAAAGAAAACGCCCAGGCCGCCGAGAAACAGCGGATGGTCGATCACCGGTATGTAGTTCGCCAGCACCGGTTCCGCACCCGGGACCAGTGCCCCGGCCAGCATGATCAGAACTCCTGCCGATGCCGTCAGATGAGATATCCTTGCGATCCCCGGACGAAAACTGCCCGCCATGGCGGCAAGCCCGGCGGCGAATGCATAAAACCATACGATCAGGGCGAGATCCACATGGACGACCAGGCATCTTTTGAACAGAAGTGGATCGGTGATCCATCGTGAAAGCCCCGGAAGCCGTCCGATCACGACCGCCAGTGAAAGCAGGCCGGCGAGCACCAGACTGCCGACCGCCAATGCGATCCATCGCCGGGCCGGCTCCGGCACCGGGTGGTCCGTACCCTCCGAACCGTCAGCGGCGGCGGCGGCGGTCGCCGCCCTGTAGGGGGCAAGCTCCGTGTTGCCGGGGAAGGCAGTGAATCTCAATAGAAGGCTTCTCACAGGGGCCGGATCATAGCGGATACCCGCTGCCCCGTCCTTGATGAAGGTCAAGACCCCCGCCGTTTTCCCCTGGCCCGCTTATCTCACAAGATTCACAAGTGACTCTGGCAAGGCGCGGACCGGGTTCCGCAAGGAGTCCCGCATCTGCGGGTTAGACTGTAGGCCAAACAGCTAAACACCTACAGCCTAAACCTCAGCCCTATCTTCTCACCAAGGCACAGAGCCCACGAAGAGAAATTATGGGTGTCCTGAATTCACTCGGGGGTGACCTCACCCCTCGAACCTCATCCCTCCGGAACAAACTAAAAAGCGGCGTGAGGTCACGCCGCCTCCATGATCTCAAAGATCGTCGCAACCCCGCCCCCTTTGCGTCTTCGGGTCTTTGCGTGAGACTCCAGCGTTGCCTCTCCGGTTTCCCCAAAACCGC
>CAZCJJ010000112.1:0-11691 GCA_964499045.1 uncultured Opitutales bacterium
ACTTTTAAATTTCTCATTATTAGTGTTCATGTGTGTCCATCAGTGGTTGAATAGCGGTTATTAGGTTCATCGTGTGTCCGGTTTCGCTCATCGCAAATAGAGCGAGCCGTAGCGTTGATCCAGGTACTTGAGGAAAGGCTTCGGAGACAGCGGCTTTCCGGTCACCTTGCGCACGAGGGTTCCCGTGTCGTATTTTTTACCGTGGGCATGCACCTCCTGTCGCAACCATTGCAGGATGGAACTGTAATTGCCCTGGCTGATTTCCTGATCGAGGTTGGGCAGGGCTTCTTGCAGGCTTTCCCAAAGCTGCGCCGCGATCATGTTTCCGAGGCAGTAGCTGGGAAAATAACCAAAAGCCCCGCCGGACCAGTGCACATCCTGAAGAACCCCTTCCGTATCGTTTTTGGGGGTTAGCCCGAGCAGCTTGCGGCTCACTTCATTCCAGGCGGAGGGAAGGTCCTTGACCCGGAGTTCCTTGTTGAAAAGGGCCTTTTCCAGAGTGAAGCGTAAAATGATATGGAGGTTATAGGTGACCTCGTCCGCATCGACGCGGATCGGGTTGCGTTCGACCGCGTTGACTGTGAGATAAAGGGTTTCGAAGTCGATGGATGCCAGTTGCTCGGGAAAATACTTGCGGAAGAGTGGTTCCCAATATTGCCAGAAGGCCCGGCTGCGCCCGATCTGGTTTTCCCAGAGTCGGCTTTGGGATTCATGGACAGCCATCCCAACGGCCTGTCCCAGCGCGGTGCCATAGTGCTCCCGGGGGAGGCCCTGCTCGTAGAGCCCGTGGCCGGTTTCATGGATGCTGCCAAATAGCGAGTCGAGCGGGGTCTGCGGGTCAAAGCGTGTGGTCAAACGGGTATCGGCCCCGTTCCCGGAACAGAAAGGGTGGACCGAGGTATCAATGCGTCCCCGTTTGAAATCGAATCCCATCTTCTCAATCACTTTGCGGAGGAAAGTTTCCTGGGCACTGACCGGAAAGTTTTTCAGAATTCCGGTGGTGGCTTTAACCGGGGAGTTGAGGACCTTTTCGGCGAAGGGAACGAGACTCTTTTGCAGGGGAGTGAAGAGTTTTTCAATGGCCTTGGCGGTCATTCCCGGGTCATGGCGGTCAATCCAGTAGTCGTAGGCCTCAGATCCTGTTTTGTCGAAGTAGCCTGCCTCTTCTGTGGCGAGATCAAGCTGTTCCCTCAGGAAAGGGAGATAGCTTTTGAAATCATTATTATTCCGGGCGCGGGTCCAGGCATGGTAGGCCAGGCTTTCCGCTTTGGTTTTGCGTTCAACAAAGGTTTCCGGGAGTTTGGTGTTACGGTCGTAATCCCGGCGGGCCTCGCGTATGACGAGCTTTTCATCGGCGGTGAGGGGATCCGTTTCCTTTTCCAGTTTGGCGAGCCATTTACCCAGAGAAGGGGATGTTTGGCGGGCATGCAGTACTTTGGCAAGGGACCCGCACTGTCCGGCCCGCCATTCGGCACTGTCCGGAGGTAGGTTCACCTGTTCATCCCAGGCCAGCAAGGATTGCACAGAATCCAGCAGGGCCGTTTCCTTCAGGTGGTCACAAAGCTGTGAATAGGACATAGGGGACATTGTCCGGGATAAAGGCGCGGGATCAATGCCCTTTTTAGCCCGCATACTTCAACCGCTCGCCACTCGGGTTAAGGTCTTGCTCCCAGGAAGCTTTTCACTCAAGGTAATAACGAATAGGTGGAATCAGCCACGATAGCCATGCATATGAAAAAACCAAAGATAGCTCAAACTTCGCCTATCGCTGTTACGATCGAGGCTGGCAAGACTTACTATTGGTGCTCCTGCGGCGAAAGCAAGGAGCAGCCCTTCTGTGATGGAACCCACAAGGGGACAGGATTCAAGCCAGTGGCCTACAAAGCCTCAAAGGATGGCCCTGTCTATTTCTGTGCATGTAAGCAGAGTGGCAGTGGTGTGGTTTGTGACGGCTCACACAAGTCACTGCCCCGGTAGTCCTCAGCCTCCAATATAGAATTTTATTTTTATGAGTTGTTCAATGTTCGTATAGAAACAAGAAATGTGACTATATGCTTCGTAAATTATTTTCGGTTATAGTTGGGGCAGTTTGCCTACACTTGGTTCCGCTTAATGGTGGGGAGTGGGATAACCTGATCAGCCAACCTCATGAGGGTGCTCCTCCCGGAGCGACTGATTTGGTTCCGCGTTCAAAACCTTATTTCAAATGGGAATCGAAGGCCAGTGCTGCAGTGGCGATAGTTCGGGCTGAGCAACCGACTGTTATTGGGGGCCTTCAGTTTTGTGCTGAGGACTGGTTTTTTAATCCGGGCGATAAGATGAAGCGCCTTGAGGATGAGAATCTACAGTTAAGGCAGGCTATCGCTGAGCTTCGGTTGGCGGTAAAGTTGCAGCAAATTGAAAGGCTGCTGGATCAGCGACCGATGGAGGATTCGGGTTAGATGAGGGGGGCCGTCAGGGGGATTTGAAATTTCAAATTTGAGGGCTTGAAGTTGTTTCAGATTGGGAGCAAGGATAGAGGCTATGGAATTGTTCCCTGATCTATTTACGTTTGATGACGGTTCCCGGGTGGATGCGGGAACATGGCGTCGTCGGCGACAGGAATTATCGGAGGTGATTATTCCGCATGAGTATGGTGGAATGCCACCTTTGCCGAAGCGAACGGAGTTATATCTCCGCTGCCGCAGCCAGTCGCGGGAATGGGCTGGTGTGACATATCAGGTCTTTGAGCTGCGTTCACTTTTTGAGGATGGTCGTGAGATTTCGATGACTCTGTCGCTTTGGACACCTCCCGGGGAAGGGCCTTTCCCGGTGGTGTTGGATGGGGATGGATGTTGGCGTTATTTCAATGATCAGACGGTACAGCGTGTTTTAGCGCGTGGGAACATTGCCGCCTCTCTGGATCGCACGATGGCGGCGGCTGACAATCGGGAAAACTATCGGGAGACCGGTTTGTACCGTATTTTCCCGGATGCCGAGTTTGGAGTTCTGTCTGCCTGGGCCTGGGCTTGTCACCGTGCGATTGATGCGCTTGAGCGTATCGATCGGGTGCGTTCAGATGCCATTGCGCTCACTGGTCATTCCCGTGGGGGAAAAACGGTTCTACTGGCGGCAGCTATGGATGAACGCATTGCCCTGGTTAATCCGAACAACTCCGGAATTGGAGGGGCTGGGCTTCACCGGCTTAAAGCGGCTGGCAGTGAAAAAATCGACAGTTTTACCGGGGGCAATATTTTCTGGTTTGGTGAAGGATTTGCGAATTATCGTCTGCGTGATGGTGAATTACCCTATGACCAGCACTTTATGCATGCGCTGGTGGCCCCGCGTTTGCTGTTACTGACAGAGGCCTATGAGGATCCTGGAGCCAATCCGCCGGGGACCTATGCCGCCTGTCAGGAGGCTCGGAAGGTCTATGATATGTTGGGTAATCCTGAAGGGGTTGGATGGGTGATTCGTGAAGGGGGGCATTCGCACACTGCGGTGGATTACGATTCCCTGCTCGATTTCATGGACCGCCATTTTCATGGACGTGAAGTAAATCGGAATTTTCAGCGTAAACTGTATCCGGAGTTGGATGAGATTCTGTTTCCGTTCAAGGTTTAATGACATTATGCAAATGAATGAGACAACGCCGGTTTTAACATCGGAAGAGAAAACCATGGCGATGGCCAGCCACCTGCTTACCTTTCTTGGTTATCTTATCCCGTTTGGGAATATCATCGGCCCGTTGGTGGTGTTTTTGGCGAAAAAGGACAGTTCCCCCTTTATTCGTCATCATGCATCGGAGGCTTTGAATTTCCAGATCAGCCTTACGATTTACCTTATTGTTTCCGCGATATTGATTTTTATTATTATCGGCATAGCGATGATCGCGGTCCTTTTTATCGTTGATCTTATTTGTACCATTATTGGAGCCATTCGGGCGAGTGATGGGGAAGGGTACCGATATCCGATGACGATCCGGTTTATTTCGTGACGACTTATACTGTCTTGGGGGTATAGGGCTAGATCTTTTGGGGTCACCCCCCGCTCCTTGGGTTGACTGTAAACAAGGTACCGGCCAAACCGCGCCGCCTTTGGCCCTCTGCCGCTTCCATATTGCGCTGGGTGTAGCGGTCGATGAAGCGGTTATAGAGTTCAAGGAGGGTTTCGCGTTCGGCGATTCTGAACTCAAGTGTGCGGGCGTGAGTGGCCGAGGGATACTCTTTGACCACCATGTCGCCTATGGCCTGGTTGTGGACACTTCGGCCCTGTTCTGTCAATCGCTGCACAGCGGCGGGAGGAGAACTGCTGACGCGCTGCCTGATTCCGTCGACGGTGGGGTTGCCGGTGCTTGGAATGCGGTTTGAGGGGTCGAGTAGTTCGGTTTGATAAATCCGCAGTTGCACCGTACCGCCCTCCATATCGATCACCATTTCAGTGACCATGTAAGGGCCGGAAAGGTACTCTTGCAAGGAGGCGGAGTTAACGCTTGCCACTTTGCCGTAGAAGGACTGTTCGCTGCCCTCAAAAGTGATCCCAAAAAGATTGTTGTTTCTAATCCCGTTATCTCTAACCTCGACCTCAGCCTGCATCAGGCCCGTGAGTATCGACATTGCCAGACAGGTTACTTTAAGATAGCTCATGCCCTCTTAAAGCATTGAGTCCGTGAACAAGCCAGTCTGAAAATAGTGTTTCATGTTAACCTGCAAAGAACTGACCGTATATACTCATGACAAGTCGCAGTGCCTGCTGCGGGGGGTGGATGCGTCATTCAGCGGGAAGGGGATGCATGCATTGATCGGACCCTCCGGGTGTGGAAAAACGACCCTTGTCCGCGCATTGCTGGGGATTCAGCCCAGGGAGGGGACGGTCTTCTTTGATGGAAAGACGGTGCATTGCCCTGAGCAATTGGCCGGGAAGATAGGATTTGCGCCCCAATTCAGTATCGCACCGGCTAAGTTGACGGTGAATGAATGCCTGCATTTTGCTTTGGAACTGGCCTGCAGTGATCCGGTGATGCGGGAGGAGCTTTTGCAGGCGATTCTTGTCTGGACAGGACTGTCCGAGCATGGGGGAAAGCGGGTGGACTCGTTGTCCGGGGGGCAACTCCGGCGTTTGGGCTTAGGGCTGGAGTTGACTCAGGATCCACCGTTTCTCATTTGCGATGAAGTTACCTCGGGGCTGGATCCGCTCTCGGAGGACCAGATACTGGACCTTATGCGGAGTCTGGTGGACGAGCATGATAAAACCATCCTCTGTATCATCCACAACCTGGCCAAACTGGAGCGATTTGATTCGGTGACCGTTGTCTATGGAGGGGATGTTGTTTTTCAGGGCACCCCGCAAGTTTTGCTGGAGCATTTCGGCATTCCGGATGCACTTCACCTGTACGATGTTCTCAATAGCAAACCGGTGGGGCACTGGAGGTCTCTTCGCTCAGTGAGTAAGGAAGGGGCAGGGGAAGCAGTTGGAACGGACTTCGACAGGATAGAAGGGGTGGTGGATGAGACAGTTGCCCAGCCCGCTGTTCCCCGTCTTGGGAGCCAATTGAAAACACTGCTGCATCGCCGCTATCTGCTTTTTTTTCGTGACCGGGGTTATTTGTTGCTGACCCTCGCCATCACCTTGGGCTTTCCCTGTCTGGTTGTGATCTTTGCCTTGGGAGGGCTGCCCCAGATCGAGAGCCTGACCCTCGACCGGCAGCTTGGCTGGCTGGAAGAAATCCAGGAGAATATCAGTTACCGTGTCCGGGCGATGGAAACCGCTTCGTTGGTGACCGGGCTGATCATGTTTCAGGTCATCCTGCTCACGCTGATGGGATCGAATAACGGGGCGCGTGAAATAGCCGGGGAGCGGGCTCTTTATGAGAAGGAGCGTTTGGCTGGTCTAAACTGGTTGGCCTATGCGGTATCGAAAGTCTTGTTCGTGGTGTCTCTGGCGGTGCCGCAGGGTTTGTGGATGATGCTGTTTGTGAAACTGGTTTGTGGCTTTCCCGGACCCTGGCTGGGGCAGGGGGTGACTCTGGCTCTGGCCTGTGCCAGTATGTCCGTCATTTGCCTTGGTTTTTCGGCTTGGCTTTCCTCGGCGGAGAAAGCCTCCCTGCTGTCCATTTATTTGGTGGGCTTTCAGTTGCCGCTCTCGGGTGTTGTTTTGGCCCTTCCGGAATCGCTTGTCTGGCTTTGCCGCCCATTTATCACCAGTTACTGGGGCTGGGCCGGGTATTTGGGTACGATGGTGGAGACACGGCTTTTTGACGCCTTTCGGCTCAACGATGCCTCATGGTTGCCGTCTTCGCTTTTGGCCCAAACGATTTTGCTTCTGCAGGCTCTGTTTGGGGTGGTGATTGTTTTTCTTGGATGTTACCGGAGGTCGTGGAAATAATATTCCGATCCGTATTCATCAGGTAACTTTGGTGAAGAAGGGATCAAAAAAAAGGTGGGGGTGACCGCACCCCCGTTTCCCTTTAAAAACAATTATCCGATATCCGAACTACCACAATACCCTGAACCAGAACCAGCCGGCCATAAAACACGCAAGTGCGAGCTTCAGGGCAAAGGAAACGAGACCCCCGACAACCGTGCCCACTCCTGCTCGGCCGGATTCCCTCCAGGTGCGGCCACTGGAGAGTTCCCCAATCACCGCCCCAAGGATCGGCCCGATAATGAGGCCAATCAGGGGTGTTAGCAGGAAGGGACCCATGAGAGCACCAGCCAAGGCACCGATAACCCCCCGCCAGCTGCCGCCAAAACGCCGGGCTCCCCAAACGGTACAGAGGTAATCAAGTAACTGGGCTGCCAGGGCTAAAAGGCCATTGGTGATAAGATAAGCCCACCCCAGGTCATCCGGCCCCCAGAAATGGTAAAGCAGTATCCCTGCCCAGATGATGAAGCATCCCGGAAGGACCGGTAGTAAAGCGCCCAGCAGCCCCAGAAAAATAATGAATGAGGCAGCGATCAGGGGTAAATGGGAGAGTATGGCGTCCATGTTTCTACCCTGTTTCTCTCCTATTATCCCATGCGTCAATCCCAACTCCTGAACCCCTCTATAAATGGCCCTACTTTTCAATCAGCTTTATCACCTGCAAGCCTCCAGGAAAGCGGCGTGGGGTCACGCCGCCTCCGTGATGTAAACCCAAGGAGCGGGGGTGACCTCACCCCCGTTTTTCTTTAAATGAACCACCTCCGATTATTCAAAAATGTTAAATTTGAAAAAAATAGTCATTTCGATTTGACGAGACCATATATCAGGCTCATATTAGACGAACAATGCTCACCTGCCCCTATACAGGTTCGTTCCCCTCCCCAATACATCACCCATCAAACCCGTGTGGGGTTGGCCGTAGTCTGTACGGTGTGAAGGCTGGCGAAATGATCAAATTTACCAATGAATAACAAAATCAGAATAGGGGTTATTGGATGTGGCGGCATGGCAGCCGCACATGCCAGGCGCTTTAGTAAAGTCACGGAGCAGATGGAAGTGACCGGACTCGTGGATCTCGTTCCGGAACGGGCCGAGGCGCTGGCGGCGCTTTTGGATAACGATCCAAAGGTGGCGACGGACTACCGGGAGATTCTGCCCTTGGTGGATGCTGTTCTGGTGGTGCTTCCTCACGATCTGCATCATTCGGTCACGATTGAGTGCCTGAATGCAGGCAAGCATGTCCTGGTGGAAAAGCCACTGGCCAATTCCGAGCAGGAATGCCTTGAAATGATTGAAGCTGCCCAGCGCAATGACCGTGTACTCATGGTTGCCTACAGTATGCGCTTTCATCCGCTCATCCGTGAGTTCAAGCGCCTACTGGACTCCGGTGAATACGGGGAGGTCTTCCAGCTTTCCATCTGGACCGAACAGTACACTGAGTACCCGAGGGATCACTGGATCTGTTCGGCTAAACGCCTGGGCGGGGGACAGCTCTTCAGTCATGGTTGCCATTATATCGACCTGATGCTCTGGATGCTCGGGAAACCGATCCAGGGGGTCCACATGGGAACCAACACCGGTACGCCCTGGATGGAGCGTGAGGGCACCAGCAACGTGACCATTGAATTCGAAGGCGGTGTCCTCGGCTACCACGGTGCCACCTGGGGCGCACGCGGCTCCCGCCTGCGCTATGCCTTTCATGCGCACTGCACCGAAGGGATGCTGGAACTCGACCTCCATGGCGGCAAACTGATCGCCCATACCCGTATGGCTGGTCACACTCCGGATGATCCTTCCGTCCAGACCACGAACGTCCTCATGGAGAGTCCCCATGCCAAACCGACGGCCGAGGAAATGGGTCATTTTATCGATTGTATCCGCACCGGTAAAAAGCCGCTGACCGATCCTGTTTCGAGCCTGGAAGGGCTGCGTGTAATCTGGGCGCTCTACGATGCGGAAGAAAAAGGGATCGTTGCCCCTCTCAATGGGATGGGACTGGGAACCTTGGATTTATCAGAATTAAAGACCCCAGCCCCGAAAACCGCCGTATAACCGACCCAAACTAAATTCTGCAGTTTAACCACGAAGGACACGAAGAGCACGAAGGTTAAAAACTCAAAAAAAATCAACACCTGTTTTTAGAAACCATTCAAAATTGAGCCCTATTATGTCAGTGAAATACAATATCAAGGCCTTGATAGTGGGGTTGCTGGCCATGGTCACCACTGTTGGCGTTACACAGGCCGGGATGGTGGTGTTCAGCGAGGATTTTGAGCAATATCCGGCGAATGTCAGCCTGCAGGGACGCAACCCGGCAGACGGGAATGCGAACAACTGGACGGTACAATACGAAACCGGAGATCAGGGAGCACGCGTGCTGGCCGGTCCCTCCTCGGGAGGCTCCGGGGCCAACCAGCGCATCGGCAGCTATTTCCGCAGTGCGGAAGCGAGCGGTTCGATGCCAACCATGAGAAGAAGCTTTGAGCCGCAAAAGGGCAAAATCGAGGCAAGCTTCAAAATCCGTATCGATGATCCTAAGGCTAGTGTTCACCAAGTCATCCTGGGAAGTACCTCAACCGGCCCCGCCCATACGGCCAGTCGTTTCCGTTTCAGCCCAAACAACTTTGGCGTGCTAGGCAAAAGGGATAAGGCGGGAGGCACGAATGCCCCCATCCAGACTCTGATCGAGAACGTTATCATCGGTAACTGGTATGAAGTGACCATCTACCTTGATCCTGTTGCCCAAACATTCCGGGCTAAAGTCAGGAACTTGGACAACAATGCGCCTGACCAGAGCGCAACTTCCGATGAACTGTATTTCTGGGGCAATACCCATACACTCGACCGATGGTCGGCAGAGCAGGCTTCCGTTGGCCCCGTCGGTGCATCTTTTGACGATATTGTGGTCCGGATTCCCAAATCCTCCTCACTTCCTGTTCTCTTTGGACTGTTGACGGCAGTGATTACCTTTTTTCTGCGCCGGACACAAAAATAGAACCTTTCTCCAAGAACCCATCAAGATAGCACCCAACTACTAAATAGAGCGATGCGAGTCATTCAATACCTGGCTGGAAGCAGCCTTTTCATTTCACTCATAACAGTATCACTGTCCGGGAATATCCCGGCGATTCCCGGAACGGAAATCGTTAAGGAACCCGTAAGCCATTTGACGGTAGAAGGCCGTCTGGAAGGTGACCGTGCGATGCTGGTCCGGGACGGATCGGTCAGTTGGGAGTATCCCGATGCCGGGCCCACGGGACAGTATTACATTGAATTCTGGATCAAGACCGTCGGCTGGAATGCTTTGGACGGCGAAGCACGGAGCCTGGCTGAGTTTGTGATAGGTACAGATCGCTATACCTTGGAAAAGGAGGCGGATCGGACCAACCTGATTTTGGCTAAAGACGGCCAGCCCATCCAATTGTACCCGATCTATGGCTGGGACTATAGTCAATGGGATGAACGGCAACTGCGGAGGCGACCCTTTCAGCGCAGTCTGGGCTGGCATCATATTGTAGTGAGTATATCGGGGGAGCAGTTGCAACTGACGATAGACGGCTTTCCGGCGCGTATTATCAAGCCTGCTCAGGTGCATGGCAGTCTGGTTTCACTGACCTTGAAAAGTGCTTCCGGTACCGCCTACATGGGCCCCTTTGTCACTGCGGGTGGTAGTATGGACCGGAAGGTTTTACGCCAGCGTTACCTGACACTCCTGCTCGGTCAACCGACGGTGGGGAATAATGCGGTGGTCGTTTCGCGAATGGGCCAAGCCCCCCAAATCGATGGTGTTCTCGAAGAGAACGAGTGGGCCGATGCCGTGCGGATTTCCGGTTGGGTGAGCGCCAGTGAAGGCCGTTTTGTGGGAGATAATGTCGCGGGCTATCTGGGCTACGACAAGGAGCGTATCTATATTGCCCTGGTCCGGTACTTTGACGGGGAGGGTACTTACGCCGGAAAAGACGAATCTTTCGATATTTATTTTGGACCTCCCTTTGTCAGTGGTGAACGTCCACGCCGCCTTGTCCGCATGAGTGGAGATATTAAGGGAGGACAGGACAGTGCCCAGGTGCTGCCGATTCCGAACCCGGACTGGGATGGTGCCTGGGAGTGGAAGACGAATGTGGATGAAACAGGCTGGACAGCTGAATTTTCCGCCCGCTTTGAGGATCTGGGAATGTCGGAACCTGACAGCCGCGAAACATGGACCCTGAATATTATCAATGAAAAGGCGGATCTCGCCTGGGCGTATCCGGCGGGCCGGAATGAAAATGTGGAGCGGATGGGGGTTTTGCGTTTTATACCTGGAGCCGTTCGCATCAGTGCGGGTGACTGGTATCATGACGATGGCTTTGTCGGCATTCCAGTTGAGATTGCGGCAGGGAACCGCCCCCGCCAGATCCAGACCTCCGTCCATTTTTATGCCGAGGGCGACATTGAGCCTTCGGAGACACTGGAATCCACCGAGACATTGGACAGGGGCGAGAAAACAGATATTATATTAGAGATGCCCGTCGGTGAGCATGCCACCGGCCGTATTGCCATCTCAATCCGTGTCGATGGTGAACAATTCTATTACCACAGCGGAGGCTTCCCCTTCCAAAATGAGAAGTAAGGTGAACACATAAAACAAATTTAAAGCCTTTTGGTGTCGCTCACCAAAAAAACAAAAACGAGAGATCTCCAACCCCAAAATCAAAAACCTATCATGAATAAAAAGCTAAAAACCGTTCTGTTCGCGTTGTTTGCCTCCAGTTTCGCATTCAGTGTTTCCCAGGCTCAGGTCATCTTCAGTGAGACCTTTGAAAGTTATCAGGTCGATCAAACTCTTAATGCCAAGAACCCCGGTGATGGGAATTCCAATAATTGGAGTGTCGTTGTCTCTGATACAAGAGGCGCCCTGTCGGTTGCAGGAGCTTCCACCGGTGGTATGGGGGCGAACCAAATGGTCGGCCATTATTTTAAAGAGGTTGCAGGGGATACTGTTCCGACATTGATGCGTGATTTTGCACCACAGTCCACCGGTATACTGGAAACAACCTTCAAACTGAAAATAGGCGCGAACCATGATAAGATACAGGCAATTACGCTGCGGGGAGCAGATGGTGTTGTTAGCAGTGTTACAGCATTGCGTTTCCGCTTTGGTCCAACCTCATTTGCAGCCCACTATGGCCCGACGGATATTACAACGCTTATGTCCAATGTTATAAAGGGTGACTGGTATCAGGTTACATTTAATGTAAACATTGATGCGCAGACTTTCTCCATTGCCATAAGTAATTTGGATAAGCC
>CAZCJJ010000113.1:0-11395 GCA_964499045.1 uncultured Opitutales bacterium
TTTACCAGAAAAACGGACGCTACCGCTTCGGCTCGGCCTCCTTGCCCGTGGACTATGACGCAGCCCCTGTGATCGATACAGAGGATCAGACCGACTTTCCCGAGATTGATACCGGCACATTCGCCCGGGTCAGTAGCGAGACACGTCTGGTTTACACCGACCGGGAACGTGACTTCAAGGAATCAGTGGCGATCCACCATGATGCCGCCGCCCACGCCTTGAACGGTACCAGCGAGCCTCTCAGCCTTCAGCGGCGCTGGATCACACGGCAGGACGTGGCCAATGTCCAAGTCTCCAGAGCAGGACGCCGGGCCGCGCTCCCGCAGGTCTCAGGCAAGGTGATGGTTCTGTACTCCAAGGCCGTGGCACTTAACCCGGGCGATCCGTTCAAGCTAAGGCCCTTTCCCGGCGCGAACTATCTCCTCAACTGCCGGGTGACCCGCAAGGCTCACCGCAGCAGCACCGACAGTGAGTTGGAGATCGGATTTGTCCTCGATGTCGCAACGCAGGTTTCGGGAGTCACGCCCGCTCCCTACACGCCCCCGCCCGAACAAACCTATGACGCCGACCCTATGCCCTTTGAGCGGGTACTGATACTACCGGAAGGCTGGCCCGGCTCCAGTGAAACCATGCGGGTGCTTGCGCACCTGGGAGTACGGGCCCACAGCCTGATCACCGGCTACAATGTGTTCACCTCCGCTGATGACCTTGAGTACCGGTTTCTCGCCCAGTCCCGCTATTTTGCGGTGGCGGGAGTGCTCACCGCCCCCTTGGGCGAGGAAGATGAAGAAGCCGTACTGGACACCCACCCGGTTGATCGGTTATCGCTGAGCAGCCAGACCCCCGCACAGGCCGATGCCGACAGCGTCCTGATGTTCATCGGCGATGAGATCCTCTCCATCGAGGACTACACCGTAGGAGCGAACGGTGAGGTCACTCTGACGAACCTGCGGCGCGGGCGCTTCGGGACGGAAGCCGGAGAACACCCTCTGGGCGAACTTGCCTTCCTCATCCGCCGGGAGCACCTCTGCACACTGGCGGATCCGGTATTTGAGCCGGACACAACTCATTACTTCAAGACCACCTCCTACACCATCGCCAAGGAGCAGGACATTGCCAGTTCGGGAATGATGGAACTGCAGATCGAAGAATGAAGATTGGGTCCAGTTGACACGGCGGCTTCTGCGTGAACCGGGCCATCGCAGTGATCGTACTCCTCTTTCTGACCGGGTGCCAGAGCGTCCCGTCCGGGAATACCACGGTAATCGCCCCACGCAGCGCAGGCACGCCCCAGATTGAATGGGTGAAGCGTGGCAACGTGTACTACCTCGAAATGACCCCCACTAACACCCGGCCCTGATTTTCCGCAATCTACCTTCTTCAATCTTCATTCTTCAATCAACACCATGGGAACCTTCGAACTCATCAACGCTGTCGCCAGCCTCCTTCTTGGTGGCGTCATGACCCTCTGGTCGCAGGGAATGAAAGACAGGGCGGAACGTGAGAAAATGGCTCTACAGGCCGCTCTCGACCGCCACGCAGCCACCGAAGCCTCACAAAAAGCAGCCCGGGAGTTTGAGGGGCAGGCTGGGTTCCACTACACCCGCCGAGCCATCGCCCTGATTGTCGTCGTCTGCGGGATTGCCCTACCGATCATTCTGCCCGCTTTCTATTCCGACATCACCATCGTGATCGGCTACTACGACACCGCCCGAGGCTTCTGGCCGTGGTCCGCCACCTACGAAACGATTCACTGGGTGGCCGCTGGCACCGGGAACAGGCCGATTGTGGTCAGCCCGGTAACGAATAATATTCTGATCACCATCATCGGGATGTTCTTTGGGAACCAGATTGTGAAGCGGTGAGCAGGAGACAGGAATACTATCGCATTTTGAATGCACATTTGTCTGTATCCAGCGATGGAAAATGAAAAAGCTCTGCCAGAGTTTACTTTCCGGTACGAAGCCAATGCACTGACCGCTCTGGCTTTGCGTAACGGCTTCCTTGAGCAGCTTCATGCCGGCAGTCACCACCCGGCTCTAGAAGATCCGAATGTCAGCCGAATTTCCAATGATGAAATGAAGCGGCTCATGATCGAAACCTCGGAACGCCTGGCAAAGCTCCTGCATCTGAAGGAAACGAACCCGGATGAGTACCTGAAACAGCTCGATTTCGCATGGCGCTACTGCCGCAATTGGGACCGGACGTGGCCAGTGGGGGAGAAGTGACGCATTGCATAGGGGGCGAAAATTCGGACCATTACGGCTCTAGAGAATGAAATCAAACACAACGACCACTGAGACCACAATGCCTATACCAAGAATGTTCACTCTCCCACAGCAGCTACCGCTTTGCTTTCGTCATCGCCCCTTAGGTTGTCTTGTAGTAGATTTTATTTTAAAAATCCGATTCATTCTACTAAAGTCATACGCTGTGGGTCATGCGTTAAAGTCAGGCGCTGCGCTTATGCTCGCGTCTGTAGAAAATACATGAAGGAATCCGTTAGATGTGCATACAGCGAATTTACCGTCGGATGAAACGTTACTTAAAGCCGATACCCTGTTATGAGATCTCAAGAGTGTGCAATGTGGAGGGGCTTTCATAGACCAAAGTTTTACTCCGCTAAAGCCATAACCATAAGTTATTGCTATGTTGGAACCACCACCTACAGCCAGCCCATGGCCTTTATGACCGGTTGATATGTCTTGCGAACAAGGTGCCTCTATTGGCAATTTTTTAGAGTCCTCTGTAGTTGCGCCCGGTTCCAGTTCCCAAGTCTGCAAACGGCCATTACCATCTAGGGTTATTGCTTTCCATGCACTCTGATCTATCCACAGGCAATGCAGCCAATCTGCAGGTAGAAAAAACTCTCCTCGCTGCCCCGTATCTAGGTTTATGAGAAGCAGGTGGTTGATATAATTTCCGTCTAAAATATCCCAATCGTAAAGGATTATACTATTCCCAGACCTAGAAAACTCAGCACCTGCAAGTTTTCCGGATGGCAACGAAACCTTTATTAACTTTTCTCCGCTAGATATTTTAACAACAGTGTACTCTCTCTCACCGCTAAGAAAACCAATACTCTTTCCATCGTCACTTATTGCTATAGTGTTCCTCGAAGATGCATGAGCCTCGAACTCATGAGTTTGCTCTCCTGACATAACATTGATAACTGTCAGCCTATTTCTTTCATATTTCGCCACGAGACCTCCGTCCGAAGTAGCAAAAGTCTCAAAGTCCGAAAGTTTGGTGCTATTCGAACAAATCAGCTTTTGTACGGCGATATTGTAAACAAAAAGTGATGGGGCTTCCAGATCGTGGGTTGGGATACGGATTCCGTCACCAAGGTTCATTGACCCCGAGTCTGTCGAACGTGCTACAATTACGGTTGTTCCATCTTCGCTAATACTACAATTAGATATTTGTCCATAATCTGTTACTTTGATACTCTCGCAGACTCGGGCTAGAGAAGGATTTGCTTCAGTCGTTGCTATTTTATTCATTCAATATGCTCATTTTTTGAATGTTAGCTTGTATAGAATATTTGAGATTAAGGCGTCCACCGAAAGTGCGCTTCTTACACAATCCCCGTGAAGTGCCTGAACTCATTGGACTGTTTTTCCGGTTGCGGGAGTAGATCCCAAAGCCGCCCATTGACTGTTCTTAGGTTATCCCAATCCTCAGTGCCCATATAACGCTGCCCCGCGTCGATTAGGTTCTTTGCTTGGACCTGGTCATTCATCGCTGTGCGTCGTTCGACGAGATGTTCAAACATTCTGGAAAGGAATCGAGGTGTCCGACCGAGTATCTGGAAACGGAGACTGTTGAGCGCATTCGTTGCAGCCTCAACTTTTTCCTGGCTTGTTGAGGTGACGACGGCGTGTTCACGGGCAAGAAATTCTTCGAGCTGATGCCGCTCACGATCATCGCCAAATTCATTGACCATCGCCATAACCTCACCTTTGACCTGCTGGTATTCGATCTTCGCCTGTTCCAGTTTCTTGCCCGATGTCAATTGGTGAATCCTCTGAGCAAGCCGTCGTTTTTTGTCCTCCAACTTGAAGCGGTCGTCAGTTACGTCGTCAATCTTGAGGAGTGTAGCTTCACCCACGAGCTCATAGACTTGCCCTTGAAGCTCTTTGAGTTCCTTAACCACTTCGTAGTTTTCATTCTCCTCTGCATATTTGATCTCTTTGCTGAGGCGCGTCTCCAGCATGCTGACTTCCCCGGCAAGCGTATCCACCGGCACGGCTCTGGGTTTCGGATCGAACACTTGAGAGAACTCCTGCCCTGTGGCATTCACATAGGCGCTGACCGTCAGGTCCCGTGATTCAGACATTTCAAACGTTAGATCAATCTCGGTGCCCTTCAGCACATCACGAGAAAATTGCTTGCCGGAAATAAGGAGAACGCCAATCGGCTTATTTGTGCTTGAGTGGTGCTCTGACGGCCCTTCCACAACAATAATGCGCAGCTCATCGTCCGATCCGTGTACAATGGTTTTCCCGACCTCAACCGTTTTCTTTGTACGCGATGGCAGGACCGAATTGCGGGCGAAGATTCGCTCCAGACGGGTGTCTTGGATCGACATATCGTCTTTAACCAAGCTTAAATCCTCAGGCAGCATTTGGCCGGCCACACTGTATTTTCCGTGGGCGATCTGTATTGTTTCAACGCCGCATGGGACTTCATCATTCGATGAGTTGTAGATTTTGAAAGTGAAGAGATTGTAGGCACCTTCTTGTAGCGGAAGGTCTTCAACCACCCTTCCCTTCAACTCACGGAGGCCGCTATCAAAAGATCCATCATTTCGGGTTATCCTGTAGAAAAGCCCTTCGGTATTTCCTTCTATTTTTGCAGAAAACAACTCCTCCGCTTCCTGTGACGCCTTGTTGTAGGAAACCTTAGCTTTTAGGCCTCCTTGGTTGAATGCGGGCTTACTGTTTTCCTGTTGATCGACTCTAATCTCCTTTGTAGCTGCAAAATATGCTGCTCCGACAGCAATCGCGTTTGTCGGATCGATAGCCGTGTTTACCTTTAACCCGAGCAACTCTTCAATTCTCTGGCGAACATAGGGCACATAGGTCGAACCGCCAACCATCAGGGCAAACTCCAATTCCTCCCCTCTTAGTGAGTTTCGGGTTAATATCTGCTTCAACATATCTGCGGTCTTGTCTACTGCCTCCTTAATCAAAGCCTCAAACTCCGATCGCGTAATTTCCATGAAGCAGTTGACCTTGATGCCTTCCTCATCTTCGACATCGAAGTCGATATCTGCAGATGTCTTCGTTGAAAGCGCCACTTTGGCCTCCTCGGCCTTATGGAGCAGAATATGCCACAATCGATTGTATTTTCCCTTCTCGCTCTTCATTTCCGCGAGATGCTCACCGAAGTTACCCAAACGGTTCAGTTCTGGCACAATCAGGTGCGCTACTATTAGCGCATCAAAATCACTGCCACCCAAGTAGTTGTCGCCCTCGTGGTCAACTACCGTGAGTTCGCCTTCCACGATGCGCACCAACGCCACGTCGAACGTACCGCCACCCAAATCATAGACGATCCATTGGCTATTCTTCAGGTCGGCATCATTATCTTTATTGGCATAGGCAAGGCTTGCAGCAATGGGCTCTTGGAGCAGTACAACCTGCTTGAAACCAGCCTCGTAGCCGGCCTCTTTGGTCGCGTTAGATTGCACCGTATCGAAGGAGGCCGGGATTGTAAGGACCACAGCCTCAGGCTTTTCACCCGAATGGATAAAGGTCTTCAATTCCTTCAACACGAAAGCGGACAACTCTACTGGCGACTTCGACGTATCGAGTGATTTGATCTTGAACGTCTCCGTTGTGCCCATCTTTCGCTTGAAACGGCTTACTACGTTCTTCGGGTCACGCTCCACGAAAGCTCGTGCCTGTTCTCCGACTAGTATCCGATTGTTTCGGAAACCCACCACTGAAGGCAGCGTTTCCTTGAAGCCAGTCGGGTTTTTGAAGACCTCCACGTTCCCTTTTTCGAACTTTGCGATCAGGGAATTGCTTGTTCCAAGATCGATTCCAAAATTGATCATAGCCATTTTATTCTTCCTCCTCGGTTGGTTGAGATTCTACGATAACGATTCCTTTCTGGACCACTCGCGAAGAGTCGCGTGTGCCTTCTCGGATAATAGGTTTGATAACTTCAACAACCCTCAGATTGTCCGTGCCCAATCCGGAGATGCTTGCTTCCAGGTCGGTTCGGGTCTCTTGAAACAGTTGTCCTGCCGGATCTTCATAGAAGAGGTCTTGTTCTTCCAAAGCGTCTTTGATTTTGCCTACATTTCGGAGGCAGTTGCTGGGATCACTGGTTTCACTGGCTGAAAGTTTTTTTTCTATTTCGAAAAGCTGATTCAGCAGCGTTAGCGCCCATTTCGAAGTACTTGGTTGGCTGTAGGTTTGTCCTGATTTCATAAAGTTACGATTACTTTTGAATGGATGCTAGAAACTGAAGAATTACCGCGTTATCTGTATCGCTTATTTCCATCTCCACTCGTGTTTTTGGGCTTTCACGGTCATAGACCGAAAGCACTCCATTGCTCATGCAGGTTTCGACCCTGCTCCAGGGGATTGTCATTTGTTTTGAGCTGAACCAGCCCGATTTTTCGAACATCAATGCATTCTTCGTGATAGAACAGGGGCCGATCTCGACTACTCGACCAGCGCCAATCTGCGCTCGAATCTTTTCGTATATCTTTGGGACGATATAGCTCAGGGCAGCTTTCACCAGAGCACTGAAATGCTTCTGTTGCTCTTCATGCTTACCGTACGACTTCCATGAGAATTTTGTCTCAAGACCAGCATTATCGCGGCACACCATGAGGAATTCATAGATTTGCCTGTATCCTCTATCGGTTATAAAAACGCCCCACCGGATCCCGGTCACGTTGTCCGCCGCGATATAGGTCGCCCCCTGTCGCACACCGTCCTTTGTGACCTCCATTTTGCCTTTGCCGAGTGTCAGCTTGGCTTCATGCTGGCGTTCATGTGCAATCAATTTCTCGATCTGGTTGAAATCTGATTCCAACCGTTGGGTTAATGCTGCACTCTTGAAGCTGAATTTCCGTGAAAAAGTAAGAATTTCTTTCGACAGATCCGTGTCGCCGTGCTCGTTATAGGTCGTTATGGCAATATCCCGGATCAGGCTCACCGCTTGGCTTTGCTGGTCTCTAAAAGGTTCCGACAGTAGGTTTATGATCGAGATCAAGCCGCTTTGGTTGAACGTTACGTTCATCTGACTAGCCGTCGGTTTCACTTCCTTAGCCCGCTCTGCAGCCTGCCTCAGCGGCACAAGGAGTTGCTCCACTTGTCGTCTCGCACCTTCAAAGCACCGATCTTCGTGTTCACGCAGTATCCAGCGGCGACCATCGAAAAGCGACTCTATCCGCGACACCCGTTTCTTCTGCAACGCACGGGTTAGAACGAGGTCGTATTGTCGGGCAAAGGGTTGGCTCAGCCATTCACGGAATCCGGACCATTCGCTGTCCAACTCATTGAGCAGATCGATAGGATTATAATCGTCGAGACACAGGAAATGCCGGATTTCACCCCGCGTCAGGAAACCGAGAAGATACGGCTCCGAGAAAACCAGCCAGTGATACTCCTTCACGATCTCATCATTTAGCTCCTCGCAGATACCGATCGCCCGTGACTTGTCGATGGTCAGGCCCTCCAGATAGTCGATCTTGCCGTCTTCAAGTTCTATTTCTTGTAGCAGACGCTTCTTGAGCTTTTGTATACGCTTGGTGTCGTAGTCTTCGAGCTCTTCGTCCCGGTCCGCACCCAAGAGTTCAAACGGATTGAGGTAGAATTGATACCAGTCTTCCTTGCTCAGGCATGACTCGCCATCGCTTAGAACATCGTCGGCCAGTTTCTTCAGCCTTGGCCTGATAATTTCCAACCGCTTCGTTGCCCTGTCATATTCTGGATTAATGGAAAGCGCCCGTTCAAGGCAATCAATCGCATCGGCGTCTTGTGAAACCTCGTTGTGGTTATAGACCAGTGCAAGATTGAAATAGGGCGCGCAGCTCTTCAGCTCAGCGGCTGACCTGCGGTAATAATCTATGGCCTTACTGAAATGTTTTTTTTCCCAATAGGCGATCCCAAGGCGATTCAAATCGTGTCCATCGGCTTGCCCCATCGCATCTAGTCGCTTGATATAATGAATCTCGCCATCCAAGTCTTTTAGATCACGACAAATACTGACGGCCTTTCTTACTGCAAACGTCAGGTTCGGATCAATTTGAAGAGCATTCGTAATAGCCTTGAGTCCATGTTGTGGTTCCCCATTTGCTGCCAAAATGACGCCGATTAGCGACCAGGCAGGAGCGTGTCTAGGGTCAAGCGAAATAACTTTTTTTAGAGATGGGAGCGAATCATCAATCCTGTTCAAAGAGTGCTGGGCCAAGGCGAGATTCCACCACGCATCCGTATTTCGCGACTCCATTGAGATGATATACTTTGCGGCCTCGATAGCCTCTTCATGTCGATCGCGCTTCCGCAAGCTCCGGATTTCGTCCAACTTTTCGGCAGTGTTCATGACTTGGATCTAACTGTTTCATTAGGGGTACTTTCCCTGGCGACAACAGTGTCATAAAGCCCACAATGCGTAAGCCTGCCGTGGCTTCCGATTCCCGTAGGCGTTGCATGCTCCGCCTTGTTCTCGCTTTTGATTCTTGTGTTGATCTCCGAAGCAAGAATCTGGGCCTGTTTCATCTCATCGATGATTCGCTGCCAATTCTCCCAGTGCTGAGACCAGAGTCTCTCTCCCACCATCACCGCAAAATTATGGCTCGAAGGACGAAAGACCTGTTCGTAGGGTTCCATCTGTAGAATCCTGAGCGCCTTTCGGACTTCACTCTCAGTGGGGGGGATTACCGGAATAATCGAGTTGATGAACGCAATGGTAATCGACGATGAACGCCCAGTGATCTTTATAGGGGTAGGCATTCGGAATGCGGTGAGGTAGTTCATTTTTTTCTCGAACCCCCGAGCTGAGGCACGGAAGGTTTGAACTGTAGCGGGTTTGCCCGCAGAAGGTCAAGGCTGGAGTCGTCTCAAGAAGTCTTGTTGGCTGAGGCATGAAGTTTTCACAAACTAATCCAACCTGTGCCCCCACCTCCCCCCGAAAAATGTCTAAACTCAACCTAAACCAACCAGACTTTACTCAAATGCCTTAATTATGCCTTAACAAAAATTTTCGATAAATCGATAAGCCATTGATTAGAAGGGCTTAAGGAAACACTGTCCGCGTCCCCCCCTCTCCGCCATCTTTACATTTCGTTGCAGGCCAATAACTTAGGTAATTTCCGTAGTCCCAAAAATCCATAAACTTGTACCCAGCTTATACCATTTACCTGTTTTTCACTACTGCTATTAATGCTAATATTGGCACCTGATGTTTCCCCTGAGGGCAAGCTGTCAGTTACGTTTGCAAATCCCACGACCGGAGATTGTACAGCTAGTCAACTGCAACCGCCCTTGATGGATTCCTTGCAAAACCCGAATTACAACCGGTTGATATATTTCTTTCGAATCCTGTAAATTTTACAAAATGGGATTGGGACCAACTGAGCCTATCAGTCCAGTGACAATGAGCAGGGCCAATCCGAAACCCTGCAAGTTCAGCGCTTTCTGTGGCAAAAATGAGTTGGCCGCTGAAGGCGCAGAAATGCGCGGAACAGGATACAAGACTTTGACTTGAAAAGCGTGAAGTGTTACTTTATTGTTTTTCCATGGATTTCAAAAAGCTTACCGAGAAGAAAGCGCAGTTGGATAGCCATCGGCCATTGCCGCCCGCTCTGGTCAGGAATCTGGAGCAGTGGTTTCTGGTCGAGCTGACCTATACCAGCAATGCGATTGAGGGGAATACGCTCACCCGCAAGGAAACGGCTGTGGTGGTTGAAAAGGGCCTTACTGTCAGCGGCAAGTCGCTGGTGGAACACCTGGAGGCAGCGAACCACGCCAAAGCGTTGCAGCATGTCATGTGTCTTGCGCAGTCAAAGACTTCGGAATTAACCGAGACTGCTTTGCTCAACATCCACGGAGCGATTCTGCGTGGCATTGATGACACCCATGCGGGATACTACCGTTCGATTCCTGTGCGTATCTCCGGCTCAATGGTTGTGCTGCCCAATCCGCGCAAAGTTCCAGATCTGATGGAGGCATTCATGCGGGAGATCACCAGTAATCAGAGTTTGCATCCAGTCATGCTGGCTGCTGAAGCACACTATCAGCTTGTTACTATTCACCCATTTATTGATGGCAACGGGCGCACAGCCCGTTTGCTGATGAATCTGATTTTGATGCAGCATGGTTATCCTCCTGCGCTGATTCGCACTCGGGATCGGCTGCGCTACATTCAGGCACTGGAAACCGCACAGTTGGGCGGCAGCAAGGATGCGTTTTATAAAATTATTGCTGAAGCCGTGAACCGCTCGCTGGATATTTACCTAAAAGCGGTTAGCGGTGAAGCCGTACAGGCCGAAGACGAACCAACAGAGGCGCAACTCCTGCGTATCGGCGAGTTAGCCAAGCTTACAGGAAAAACGGTCCCGACGCTGCGCTTCTGGACAAAGGAAGGTCTGCTGACGGTCGCTGCCGTAACTGACAGCAATTATCAACTGTACGATCCGCAGATGGTTGAGCGTGTTCGCCAAATCCGTGAACTACAAAAGCAACGTTTTTCCATCCGCGAAATTCGGAGCAAGTTGTCTGGGAGATAGCAGCTGATCGCGGAGATTCTAGCCCGCTCAATCTTCGTCAAGAAATTCGTCCATGAAACCAAGGGCCGCACGCTGGAGGAACTCTCGCACGAGGGTGACGAGGAAATGCGTTGATCAACCGAATTTCAGTAGAGCTGAAATCAGAGTCAATAGAAGCAGGAGAGAGACGACCATGGTCATAATGCGCCATTTCAGTACCGTCTTTTTCCAGTCGGCGGATTCGGGGTCAGCCTGTTCGGCGCCCGCAACCACACGGTTGAAAGCCGGAAACGAAACCAGTGTCAGGATTGCGGCCAGGATACCAAAGGTTACCTTCGCATGGATGTAGGGAGCCTTCATTCCATAATGGTCGACAATCATCCAGACACCGGTGATGACGGAAACCAGCAGCCCCGGAAGCATGTAGCGCAGGTTGAAATTCCGGATGGTGGTGGCGTAACTCTTACGGATCGTTTTATCGGGTGATTTCAGGTTACGTGCCATGGTGCCATGAACCATCATGTTCGCACCAAACCACATCAACATTCCCAACAAATGAAAAACTTTTATCCAAGCTAATGTATTCATGGGGCTAACGGAAAGACACATTCCCGGCATGGCAACCCTATTTAGCCCGCTTATCTCACAAGATATGCGGGTTAG
>CAZCJJ010000114.1:0-11392 GCA_964499045.1 uncultured Opitutales bacterium
TGGGACGCTTCGAGCCAGAGCTTTGCTGGCAGGATGCCGACGGGATCCCAGTGGCCGGAAAGGGTTATTTCCTGATTCTCCCAGGAAAAGGATCCCCGGAGATGCACCTCCGCTTCATTGCCGTCGAAGTGTAATTCCAATTTAGCCGGATAAGCAGGGCTATGGGCTCTGAAATCAAGCTGCCTGGAAGCGACGCGGGTGAGGCGGAACTGCAAGGGTAGGGGTTCATCAGGAGCGGAGGCCCATGCCCCGGAGAAAGCCAGATAGTCCCGGGTGAGTGACAAACTGTGGATTGCAAAGGGCTCTCCCTCGTAGCTGGCCTCCCCGTTGAGGAAGTGGGCTTCGACCTTCCATTTTTCGAGAAGTGACCAGTAGCGGTGCAGTTTAACGTAGTCTTCCGGGATGCCACCGGGTGGATCTTCAGAGGTTTCGTGGTGGCCCGGCTCTTTCAGGTCCACCCGCCAGTTCTCGACCCGGAGGGTTCCGGTTTCCCGCAGGATCAGGAACATGGGATTGGGAATATGGATTCTTCCAGCCTGCAAAACCAGAGTTTTATTTTCCGTTTGCCAGCCTGCATCGTACAAAACCCACTCGTTCCAGCCACGGGTTTCCAAACGGCTCAGACTAACCCCAAACCAAGGTGCAAGCGACCGTGCCAGTAGACCAATCCACCAAGGGGTGGTTATCAGCATCAGGGCACAAATCACTCCGAGCCAGACTAAGCGCCGGAGCCACCGCTTTTTTTTGGAAGAAATCACAGAAAAAAGAACCTGAACTATTTCGGAGAATGATGCAGGCCAAATCTCTATCTAACCCGCATCGCACTTAGTTAGGGGCCTTCATCAGGGTCGTTTACCGCAATCGACGGAGCAAGCCCGGAACCAAAAGGAGCGTGGGCATCCTGCCCGCGAACTTGGAATAACACGGGCGGGACGCCCGTGCTCCTTTCCACTCTGAAGAAAAATCCTGAATCCTCATGGGCGCCGATTTCGATAGTCCACCTTAACTAAATGCCATCCTCTCTAACCTGGAATATTCACGAATCCCCTTTTCGCACAATCCGGTGAATTTTTCAGGCTAATGAAAAACAAGGAATTCAGGGTCTCAATGATGCCTGATCGGGCCCGGGTGAGCGGGGTCCTGAGTGGAAAGGGGTGGGGATGCGGGGCTGTGGGTTTCCTGTTGGGGCTGGGTGAGTTTTTGACTGCCGTCCGGGAAGAAACCGTTGCTGCCATCGGGGCCATTTTTGAAATCGAGGGGGATAGCGGGTTTCCAGTCCAGCCAGGATTTGTCCAGTTCATTGTGCAAGGTGAAAAGGGAGCCGGCGGAGACCGTCGAGCCCATTTGGTCGTTGTCTGGTGTGGCGAAGGCAATGCCGCCAGCGAGGAGGGCGGCGAGGGATTCGGTCGATATTTTAGCTCCAAAAAGGCTGAGATCGAACCCGATGCCGCTGGCATTCCAGAACCGCGTGTTCTCGCGAATAAGAGCATCGTAGGGCTGCTTGATGTGGACGTGAATCAGAACACTGGCGGCATCTCCTGCCAGCCGGAAGCGGTCCACCGTACCGACCTGGACTTCACGATAGTAAACCGGGGAGCCTTCGGAAACAGATCCCAGGCGATCTGCCTGGAGCAAAAGATTGATTCCCGGCTCGGCCTGCCCGGCAGGAGGGGCATTGCTGAGTCCCTGGAAGTGGGTGGCAGGAGCACCTTTACCCGGCTGAACGGTAATGTATTGGCCGGAAAGAATCGTATCCAGTCCGGTGATTCCTTCCAAGCCGATTTCCGGACGTACAATCCAGAACTGCGAATCTTCCCGCGCAATATCCGCAGCCGAACGATCGAGTTGAATCCGGACCTGCACACTCTGCAGGTCGCTGCTCAGGGAAATACGGGTGACAGTGCCGATACCGACCCCCTTATAGTTCAGTGGGGTTTTGGTTTCCAGCCCGGAACCATCCTCGAAGGTCACGGTGATAGTAGGTCCCTTGTCCACCATTTCCTTGTAAATGAGCCACCCGCCGATGAGGAGGGCGATAATGGGGGTAACCCAGACCAGGGGAAAACGGCTGCGGCGGGTGATGACAGGTTCGGCTGTTGGCATAGTGTCGTATTAGTCGTGGTTGCGGGTGGTGTGGTCAACATCCCAGATCAGCCTGGGATCAAAGGAGTGTGAGGCGAAAAGGGTGATGACGACAACGGCGGCGAAGGCGTAGGCTCCTACGCCTGGTGTAATGGTTGCCAGATTGCCCAGTTGGACCAGTCCGACCAGGAGGGAGAGAGTGAACACATCCAGCATGGACCAGCGTCCAATAAAAGCAATGACGGCATAAAGGCGGGTTCGTTCGTAAGGGCTCCACTTCCATTTCCGGTGGACGGACAAGACGAGAAAAGCGAGCCCGACGAGTTTCATGAGGGGGACAATGATGCTGGCGGTGAAGAGTAGCAGACCGATGGCCCACATGCCGCCTTGGAAGAGTTGAACCACCCCACTGAAAATAGTATCGGGTTGACTGGAGCCCATCATGGTGACGGTCATCACGGGCAGGAGATTGGCGGGGATAAAGAGGATAAACCCGGTGATGACCAAGGCGCTTGTTCTTTGGAGGCTGTTGGGTATACGCGGGTGAACAGAGGCCCCGCAACGTGGGCAGCCGATGTGGTGTCCGTGTGGTGCCGGGGGTGCCGCCTCCAGAGTGAGGTTACAATCGTGGCAACTGAGCAGGCGGTTGACTGGGGAGGGCTCAGGCATGGGAATGGACGGGAGGCACTTGGTCCCAGAGTTCCGAGGGTTCGAACGAAAAATAGGCGATCATGGTCGTGGCCAACAGCAGGATGAAGGCGAAAAGGCCTGCCCCGGGTTCAACCTGGGCCAGATCGACCAGCTTGGTGTAACTGATGAAGATGGCCAAAATATAAACATCCAGCATGCGCCAGTCGTCGACTTTATTCAGGAATCGCAGGCTCCAGGCGCTGCGGCGGGGCAGTTGTCCCTTCAGTTTCCAAGGTAGCAGCAAATAGAGCAGGAGCAGGATGGCGGCGAGTGGCGCAAGGATTGCACAGACGAAGACAAGGATAGCGACGGCTTCCAGGCCTCCACCCCAGAGAGCGACCACACCATCCCAGATCAGGGCACTCCGGCTGTTCCCCATCTCGGAGATGGTCAGGATGGGGAAGAAGTTGGCTGGCCAGAACAGGATGAAGGCGGTGAGTGCCATGGCGAGCGGAACATCGAGGGTATTGCGGGAGGAGCTGGCGAGGCGCGTTCCACAGCGTCCACAGCGGGCCATGTGGCCCGGCTGCAGTTCCGGTAGCCGTGTGGCCTGTCCGCACCCGGCGCACAAGTGCAGTTTCCTTATGTCCGGGGCATGCTCTGTCTCCGGGCAACTCACTCGACGGTCACACTTTTGGCCAGATTACGGGGTTTGTCCACGTCACAGCCCCGGAGTACCGCGATGTGGTAGGCCAGGAGCTGGAGGGGAATGGTCCCGAGAATCGGCATGATGATTTCATGGGCTTCGGGGATATGGATAATGTCATCGGCTCCGTCGGCTGGGAATTCACTGCCGGCACTGGTGATGGCGATGACTTTCCCTTTGCGCGCGCGTGTTTCCTGAATGTTGGAAAGGATTTTTTTAAAGGTTTCGCCGTGGGGGGAGAGGACGACACTCGGGCATTTTTCTGAAATGAGGGCAATCGGCCCGTGTTTCATTTCGGCAGCCGGGTAGCCTTCGGCATGGATATAGGAGATTTCCTTGAGTTTGAGCGCGCCCTCCAGGGCAATGGGGAACATGACCTGGCGTCCGAGGAAAAGGAAGTCTTCGTAGTGGGCATACTTTTCCGCCAGCTTGCGGATGTGGTCGGCCTGATCAAGAATCTGGTTCGCCATCCCCGGGACCTGATTCAGGGCCTTGACGATATCACGGCCATCCGTGAAGGAAAGGTCCCGCATGCGCCCGAAGAAGAGGGCGAGCATCGCGCTGAGCAGGACCTGCGAGGTGAAGGCCTTGGTGGAAGCGACCCCGATCTCGGGTCCGGCGTGCTGGTAGATACCGCCGTCACTCTCGCGGGCGATGGTAGAGCCGACCCCGTTGGTGATGGCCAAAACGCGGAAGCCTTTGCGTTTTGCTTCACGGAGGGCTTCCAGGGTGTCGATAGTTTCGCCGCTTTGACTGACGACGAAGACAAGGGTATTCTTGTCCAGAGGGGCATTGCGGTAGCGGAATTCGCTGGCGTACTCGACCTCGACGGGGATACGGGCAAAGCGTTCGATCAGGTATTCGGCGGTCAGGCAGGCATGCCAGGCGGTGCCGCAGCCGAGGAATAGAATGCGGTCCACCATGCGCAGGTCGCGGGCATCCAGATTGAGCCCCCCAAACTTTGCGGTGGAGAGGTCGTCGCTGAAGCGCCCGCGCATGGCATTTTCCAGGGCCTTGGGCTGCTCGAAGATCTCCTTTTCCATGAAGTGGGTATGGACTCCCAGTTCGGACTCCTCGATTTTCCAGTCCACCTGGTTGATCACGGGGTCGACGGTTTCATCCATCGTGGTGGTGATGGTGAAGTTCTCTCCCGTCAAGTGGACCAATTGATTATCGTCGAGGTAGACGACATTCTGAGTGCGACCGACAAAGGCGGAGACATCGCTGGCGATCATGTTTTCGGTTGTCCCGATCCCCAGGCAGAGGGGGGAGCCTTTGCGTGCTCCGACGATTTCGTTTTCATGGTCTGCACAGAGGACGGCGATACCGTAGGTTCCTTCGACATGGCGCAGGCTTTTCCGGACGGCGGTGACGAGCCGGTTGCGGCTGTTGTCTCCGGTGTCGGCGGGTTCCTTCTGATAGTGGTAGGCGATCAGGTTGGCCAGGGCTTCGGTATCCGTATCGGATTTAAAGGTAAAACCCTCGCTTTCGAGGTACTTGCGGATGCTGGCGTAATTCTCGATCACCCCGTTGTGGACTAGTGCTATTTTCGAGTCCGAGCTGAGGTGGGGGTGTGCGTTGGCATCGGTGACTCCACCATGGGTGGCCCAGCGGGTGTGGCTGATCCCGACTGGAGAGGACAAGTTGGCTTGAGTGGCGAGTCTTGCGGCCGCCTCCACCCGTCCGGTTTTCTTGAACACCTTGAAGGCTCCCTGTTGCCAGAGGGCCAGACCGGCCGAGTCATAGCCCCGGTATTCCAGACGTTTCAGCCCCTCGATCAGTATCGGGGTGGCTGGTTGTTTTCCGACATATCCGACAATTCCACACATAGTTGTTAAGAGTTAGTTTAGCAGCATGGAGCCTTATTGTCCCGTGAGTGGCGGGAGGCTGGTTAAAAATCTTTTTCGTAGCGTACGCTTTTGGCATCCTCGAAAACGAGTACACCGAGGTCCATATCCACTGCAACCCAGCGGATCTGCAGATTTTCGTGGATAAGGGAACCGAGATCGTAACGCTGGCCGTCCACCATCATTCGGTTGCGGGCGACCGACTGAGGCTTCATGGATTCGATCCAGTCAGCGACCTGTCGGTCTGGGGCTTGGTCGGTGGGAGCATCAGCCTGTGCTACCCTGGGTGTGGGTGCTCCGTCCGTAACGGGCGCTGGTGTTGGAGCAGGTGCTGATACATTTTCAGCTGAGGTGGGAGCCTGTGTTCGGGCTTGTTTGGTGGGTATCGGTGCAGCTGGAGCTGTTGTTTTGGCTGTTGGTGTGGCGGGGTCTTCGGACTGCATGGCTCCGGCCAGCCCGATATAGAGGAGATAAATGCCTCCACCGCCGATCAGAAAAAGCAGAGCCAGTCCGGCGAGCAAAGTGAATGCTTTTTTATGACCTTCGGGTTTGGGTGATTCATTGAGTAATTCGGTAGGCGGTGTGGGCGGTGTGGGCAGGGGTGGTGGTAAATGCGAAGGGGCGGCTGCCGGACCTTCTTTGGACGAAGGGTTATCCGTTGGCGGAGTAGGTGCGAAGGGCGCCTGGGAAAGGGACTTGGGGGAGAAGGGGTCCATTTCACCGAGTTCCAGGCCTTCCACCGGAACGTCCGCAGTGGTTTCTCCGGTTTTTTTCAGATTGAGTTTGGCGGTGGGTGTCTGCTGCTCGGGCGGCTTTTCCAAGTCGGGGGTGAGGTCACCCCCGCTCCTTGAGGGTTGTTCGGCAGGGGTCTCCGGGACGGGTGGTTCTGGCATAGCCTGTTCCGGCTCCACCTGAGGGGGGGGAGTTTTTTCAGACGGTGGCGTCAGGGGATCACCCTTTTTCTTGAGGGAGAGTCTGGGCTTAGAATTGTTTTCGGTATTGGAGTCCTGACTCATCGGTAAAATGGATCTCGTTTTCGAGGATATCGGTAATGGTAAGCTGGGTGGTGGGTTCGACGACGGAGCCGACCCTGAAGACCTGATTGTTCATCAGAACCCTGCTGTGGACGCCAGCCACTTTAATGCCGGTGACTTTGGCGTCTTCGAGGAAACGGATAATGGCGGGGTTGCTTCCGGCTTTCGGGTCTGAAGTGGAAACGGGTTGTTCGGCGATAGTACGGAGAGGGGCTGTAGCTTCCGGTTTCGTTTCGGCGATGGTCCCGGTGCTGACCTCGGTGGTGGTACTTTCCTTATCGGGGCTTGGAATGGGGTCGGGATCCGGGGCAGGTTCGGTGACTGCCACCGGGGAGCTTTCGGTGGCCTGGGCGACAGGGGAGGGTGTTGCCTCTTCGGTTGGCAATATAGGGGCAGATGGTGGTGTAGGCTCGGCTGTGGCTATGGCCGGAGTGGGAGCAGCCGCTATGGCCGGAGTGGGCGGCGGGACCGCTTCCGGACGCGGTGTGGTGCGGATGCTGACCTCGATTTCGTGGGGATCCTCCTGTGCCACGGGAACGGGATCGCTCTTTTGCACAAGGGTGAACATGAACGCGAGGGCGGCTCCGAAGCCTGCGACGAGGAGGATACCGGCCACGGTCCAGCGCATGAACTTGAAGCCAGTGCTGTTTGCGGGGTTGCCCGGACGTGGTCCGGTCATAGGCAGTTTGGAGCGGTCGGGCCGGTTGCCTTCCCGCTCACGCTGGGCTTTTTTGAGTGCGTTATTGATGAGACTCATAGGCCGATGATAGAATAAGGCAGGTTAGGGGAAAGAGGTGATTTTGTCGATGGCTTATATCCCGCCGAGCCGCCGCATGTCACGGATGGCCCGGTGGATGTCCCAGAAGTTGATTTCGTCGGAATCGCGGATGTAGGCGGAGAGAAGGGCTTTGTCGCAGAGGTTGTTGATCAGGCGCGGGGTTCCGCGTGTGGTGCGGTGGATACGCCAGAGGGCGGGTCCGGTGAAGCGGGGCTTCCCCTGGCTTCCGGCGAGGGTCAGTCGATGTTGGATATAGGCCTGAGTTTCAGCATGACCGAGGGGGCAGAGATCGTAATCGACCAAAACCCGCTGACGCAGTTGCCGCAGACGGCGCTGGCGAAGCATGGTTTTTAGTTCGGGCTGTCCAATCAAGATGATCTGGAGGAGCTTTTGATCATCGGTTTCGAGATTGGAAAGAAGGCGGATCTGTTCCAATACCCCGAAGGAGAGGTTCTGGGCTTCATCCACAATCATCACGATTTCCTTGCCGGCGTGAATCCGGTCCAGCAGGGCCTCATTCAGCCGTCCGGTGAGATCTCCCTGATGGCGCCCGGTGTTTTCTCCCAGTTCGCGGAGGATATTGAGCAGGAGTTGCTGCTCATTGATACGGGGGTTGAGTATGAGGACTGTTTCGTAGTGATTTTCGTCGAGTTCGTTAAGGAGTGTGCGGCAGAGGGTGGTTTTGCCGCACCCGACCTCCCCAGTCAGGACAATGAAGCCCTTTTTCTCGGCGATGCCGTAGCGCAAGTGGGCAAGCGCATCCTCGTGCGTCGGACTCAGATAAAGGTAGCGAGGGTCCGGCGTCACATTGAAAGGCATTTCGCTGAGACCGAAGAATTCCTGGTACATGGTACTGGGAGAAAGAAGTACTTGGGTGACAAAGGGGGGATACCCTGCCCAACACTTGTCCGTTTGGCGAGACTATTTCCTGCCTCCGGAAAGGGGATTCACCCATTTTACCCGGCTGAACTGGGTGAAGTCCCGGTCATGTGTGTAAAGAACGGCCGAGTGCTCAATCGCATGCATTGCAATCATGGCATCCGTGGAAAGGTTCCCGCCGGTTCCAGCTTCAAGCAGCAAATCGAAAAAGAGAGGCAGGGATGTTGCGGATGTGCTTAATACCCGGACGTGGGGACAGCGTAGCCATACACTTGTGATGTCATGTACCTGTTGAATGGAAAGAGGGTTGCTACAGATTTTGGGGTGCGTGATCAAACGTGTAAAGGCGAGTACGACGATCCACGGGATGCCAACAGGTTCTTTTCCCGACAAGACGGATTCCCACCAGTCTTTGGCTTGGGCGTGATGTGACGAATGCGAATCGTAAGCGTAGATGAGGAGATTGGTATCCGGAATGATCATGGCTCAGCCACTTTCAACGTTTCTTCCGCTTCCAACTGATCGTACACTTGGTTCATGCTCATGCCCTTGAAGGCGGGCTTGATGCCAACGGGGTAGGACTCAATCGTCACGCGTGCCCTAGCTGTCGGTCTTGCAGCCAGACCGCGTTGGAGTGTCTCTTCCATGACCTTGCGAAACGGGCGGCCGCTGCTTTCAGCGAGGCTGCGTAATTCCTCCAGAATCCCCTCGCTGATGTTAATGGTTGTTCTCATTTTGGCATCATGATGCCAAAATGAGGTTTTGTCAAGTTACCCGGTCTTCTTGGCGGCGGCCTTTTTACGTGGGGCGCGCGGGGGGAATTCGAATCCGATCCCTCCGTCCGGTTTCAGGAGAAGGAAGGCATCAAAGAGGCGTCCGGTCCGGTTTGATTTGAAGCCTTTGATCAGATCGGTTTTCTTGTCCTTGAGCAACTTGCTGATCTGCTCCGGGCTGATGGCCTTGCCCAGCATGTAGCGGCTCATCCGGAAAGCCGGCTTGCCGTCGGGGTCCTTGCCTTCGCTGACGTAGGCATTGGGGGTTTCCCGGACGGGAGACTGGTCAACCGGGGATTGGCCGACAACCGGGTACTGGCTCAGATCGACATCATCCGGATCGCCGTTGGCCCCGTTGCCGTTATTGCCGAAATCAAAGTCAATCCGGAGCGTCCCATTCTCCTTTTCGACCAACTTCAATGTGGCGGCAAAATACTTGCCAGTGCGCGAAGTGAAGCCTTCGAGGGGACCCAGTTCACGTTTTTCGATCAAGGCCTGGACTTCCTCCAACTCCATGCGTCGTCCGCCGATGACCTTATTGATGGACAAGACCGGGAATTTCCGGCCGCGGATCTCGACGGAATCCTCTGAGAACCAAGCCCGGTGGTCTTCCATCAGTGGTTTGTTGTTGGAAGGGGAAATGACGTGGGTCCGGGTGGCGGCGGGGGGTTCCTGCAGCTTGGTGATGATGTCCTTGGTCACCTTGCTGATTCCCTCCATGAAGGTTTCGCGGGTGAGCTTGCCCTCCTCGATCTGGCGCAGCTTGTATTCCCATTCGCCAGTCAGGCCCGGGCTGGTCAGCACCTCGATATCGAACTGTTTGAGGAATTCCATGAGGCCCTCAGCCTTGGTGGTGGGGACGAGTTCCTTGGCCTGACGTTCGAGATAGCGTTCGTGAATAAGGTGGTCAATGGTGGCCGCACGGGTAGCGGGGGTTCCGAGACCACGCTCTTTCATAGCTTCGGCGAGATCTTCATCTTCCACCAGTTTGCCGGCACCTTCCATGGCGGCGAGGAGGGTGGCTTCGGAGTAGCGGGGGGGCGGCTTGGTGGTGTCGGCCAGCAGATCGGCGGCGGCTACGCGGGCGCGGGCTGGCTTTCCATCCTCGGGGCTGAGGGCCACCAGTGTATCGTCCCCCTGTTGGCTGCGACCGTAAACCGCGAGCCAGCCGGGTTCGGCCAGGACCTTGCCTTCGGTCTTGAAGGTATGTTCGCCAACGCTGCTCAGGCGGGTGGTGACGTCAAACTCGGCCTGCGGATAGAAAACGGCAATGAAACGGCGCACCACCATATCATAGATTTTCTGTTCTTTCTCTTGCAGCTTCTTGGGCGGCGCATCGGTAGGGATGATGGCAAAGTGATCGCTGACCTGTTTGTTGTTAAAGATCCTCCGGTCTTTTCCGTTGATCCAGCGGTTTTCCAGGACCTTGGAGGCGAATCCTGAATATTCACCGGACAGGTTTTTCAAGGTGTCCCCGACAGTGGCGACATAATCCTCGGGCAGCGCCCGGGAGTCTGTGCGGGGGTAGGTCAGCATCTTGTGCTTTTCGTACAGGGCCTGGGCAATGCTGAGTGTCATACCGGCGGGAAATCCGAAACGGCTGTTTGCCTCGCGCTGGAGGCTGGTCAGGTCATAAAGCCGGGGTGGTGACTGGCGGGTGCGTTTTTTCTCCTCGGATACCTCGGCTTCCGGCGTCCCTTTCACTGCATCGAGAACTGCTTTGGCTTGTGATTCGTCCCAGAGCCGGTCCGCACGGTCATGCTCGTCGCTACCCTTCTTGAAGTCCGGCTTTTGGTAAACCCCGGTGTACTCGCCCTGGGAAACCTGAAAGCGGCCTTCAATGCGCCAGTAATCCCTGGGTTCGAAATTCCGTATTTCAATCTCCCGCTGATAAACGAGGGAGAGGGTGGGAGTCTGGACACGGCCTACGGTGGCGGCGGTGCCCCCCCGGCGTCCGAATTGTATGGTGGCCCCGCGTGTACCGTTGATCCCGATCAGCCAATCCGCTTCGGAGCGGCAACGTGCCGCGTCCTGCAGGGGCTGCATCTCCTCGCCATCGCGCAGATGCTTGTATGCATCGCGGATTGCCTCGGGTGTCATGGAGGACATCCAGAGCCGTTTGACCGGAGTTTTGGCCCCGGTCAGTTCGTAAAGGTAGGTAAAGATCAGTTCCCCCTCGCGTCCGGCATCACAGGCATTGACGACCAAGCCGATGTCCTTGCGCGCGAGGAGTTGTTTGAGCTCCTGAAAGCGTGACTTTGTTTTGGCGCTGGGCTTGAGCTTGAATTTAGCAGGGATGATGGGCAGGTCCTTGAGGGTCCAACGTTTGTATTCCTTTTTGATGTCCTCCGGCATGACCAGTTCCACGAGGTGGCCGACGGCGGAACTGATCACCAGTTCGTCATTTTCAAAATGGTCTCCCTTTTTGGGCACTTTGCCCAGCACACGGGCAAGATCGGCGGCGACGCTCGGTTTTTCTGCAATGACAAGGGTCTTCATAATTTGCTGGGAATGGATGGAGAAGTTGGGATGAGAAGAAAAGTATAAAATGAGAGAGCCGGTTGGGGAACTTGGCGTTCCTGGCAACCGGCTTCTTTTAGCCTGAAAAATTCACCGGATTGTGCGAAAAGTGGTTTAAGTTGTTTTTTTATAAAGTCTTTATG
>CAZCJJ010000115.1:0-10864 GCA_964499045.1 uncultured Opitutales bacterium
AGTAAGTATCTTTCGTCTTAAACCCATGTTATTGGGGACTTATCCACAACTTATTGTCATGGCTTTTTAGGCGGTAGGTATTTTGGAGATTTGGTGTTTTGGGGGTTTTGGGAATGGGAGTACTATTGACAGGAGCACGGGCATCTTGTCCGTGAAGTTGAAGCTTTACCGGGGTCATGTCTCCTCGCGGATAAGGAGTAGGGGGCTACGGCTGGCGATGCCGCGGCAGGTAAAAAGGCCCGCGCCAAGTGTGAGTAGTGAGGAAAACAGGATTGCCACCCCACAACCGATCCAAGGGATACTGAATTCCATCGAGAAAAAATAAACCCCGAGTCCCCAGGCGGCAGCCGTGGCAAGAATGACTCCCGCGGCTCCGGCCAATGCCCCCAAAATCAGGTACTCCACCACCAGAATCCATTGTATCTGTCGCCGGGAAGCTCCCAGTGTTCTTAGAATGGCACTTTCGCGGATGCGCTGGTATCGGCTGCTGATAATCGTTCCAACCAGCACAATCAGCCCGGTGAGAATGGTGAAAATCGACAAAAACTGGATGACAAAGGCGACCCGCCCGAGAATATCGGTCAAGGTGGTGAGGATTATGCGGAGATCCACAGTGGCGATATTGGGGTATAAACGGACCATTTCCCGCTGCAGGGAGGCTGTGACGCTGGGATCCGGGGAATAAGTCACTGCCATGTACCAGGTCGGAGCGGCTTCGAGCACTCCGGTGGGGAAAACGGCAAAGAAATTTGGACGCATCCGTGCCCATTCCACAGACCGCAAACTGGCAACTTCGCATTCGATCAGGATTCCCTGAACATCAAAAACAAGGCGATCACCGAGCTCGATATGCAAATCCTGGGCAATGCCCTCTTCAAGTGACAAAGGCACGGGTTCCTCCCAGGCAGGCCATTCCCCGACAAATTCGCCAGCCACCACGCTTTCCGCCATTCCCGGTTGATCCCGGTAGGTTGAACGCCACTCGCGGTTTAATATCCAGTTATCGACCGGTTTTTCCGGATCGTTCCGTAATTCGCGCAAGTTTCGCCCATTCACAGAATGTAACCTCATGGTGACTACGGGGGCATCTTCAATAATATCCAATCCCGCCTCTTCCAACAATGAGCGCATTCCCTGCTGTTGGTCTTCCTGAATATCGTAGAAAAGCAGATTCGGTTCACCTTCCCGGTCGCGGAAATCGCTTTGCTGCAACATGGCATCCTGAATCAGGTAGAGGGAAAAGATCAGGAAAACACCAGCCCCAAGGCAGACGGTGAGGAAAAGGGTACGGTTTTGCGGGCGGTATAAATTGCCCAGCCCTTGTCTGAGCGGAAAAGGCATTCCACTGAGGACGAGATGGCGGAGTATTTCCCGCAGGCTCCATCCGATGGCGGCAATAATGAGAAGCGCAAGCAGCAGGCCTCCGGCAAAAACAAACGCATGCCACCAGATGGAGACTTGCAGGAGGCAATAGAGCAGGAGAACGATTCCGATGACCCCCAGCAGGGCATATTGGAGGTAATCGCGGGAAGTGGGGGACTCTCCGGTGGAGCGCAGAACCCGCAAGGGGGCAATTTTCCTGAGGGGCAGAAGGGGGAGTAAACTGAAGAGAAAGGCAAGCAGGAGTCCGAAGCTCCAGGCTTCGAGCAGGCTCGGCGGGTGAATGAAATGGTTGATAGTAAAAGGGAGGAAGGGCTGGATCAACTTCGGCAGCACCTGTTGGATGGCAACACCACAAAGCAGGCCGACTGTAGCCCCGGCGGCGGCGGCCAGCAGAATCTGTATCCAGAAAACCAATGATGCCTTTCGACTGCTGGCACCGAGGCAACGGAAGAGTGCGACAATCTCGATCTTATCCCGCAAATACAATTGCACTCCCCCCGCGATCCCGATGCCCCCGAGTAATAGCGCGACAAAGCCAATGAGGCTGAGAAAGCGATTCAAATTTTCCAGAGTGGCTCCAATTTCCTGTTTGCGTCCGGCGACATTTTCCCAGTTGAGCCGTTCCTCGGCCAGAAAATCACGGGCATGGTGCAAAACGGGCAGGTAATCTTCGCCTCCTCCAAAATCAAAATATTGCCGGTAAAAGGCAATGGTACCTTGGCCAATCAAGCCGGTTTGTTCGAGAAAAGCCATTGGGATGTAGATTCGTGGGGCAAAGAGCCCGGCAAAGGCTGCTTCACCCGGAACGCGGACAATTTGTCCACGGACAACAAAGTCCACATTTCCCAACCGCACAACGTCTCCCGGATCGAGTCCATACTGGTCCATCAAGGTATCCTCGAGAACGGCCTCCGGTAGGGAGGTGTCCGGATTCCAGATGTTGGCGGGTTCAGTTTCAAATTGGCCGTAGAAAGGAAATCCGCCTTCGAGGGCACGGACCTGAACAAGGCGGGAGCCTTCCGCTTCCGGGAAGTAGGCCATGGAGGAAAAACGGATTTCGCGTGATTGCACCCCTCCCAGCCTCTCGAAAAAGGATTCGGCGGAGGCGCTGAAAGGAATACGGGCGGTGATCTGCAAATCAGCACCGATCAGCGTCAGGGCCTGTTCTTCCACCGCTTGCTCCAGATTGGCCTTGAAAGAGGAGACTGCGGTCAAAGCGGCGACCCCGAACACGACGGTCAGGGCGCAAAAGACCAATCGGCTGCGGTGGAGGCGGCTTTCCCTGCAGGCCAGCTTGAAAAGGTCGGTCAGCTTCATGATTCAGGCGTGGTCGTTCCATCACTCTCCACCAAACGTCCATCCAGCATGCGGAGTGTTCTTTGCAGGCGGGCGGCCAAGTCCAGATCGTGGGTCACCAGAACGAGGGTGGTGCCGGACTGTTCATTCAGCGAAAAAAGGAGGTCAATGATGTGCTGACTGGTTTTGCGGTCGAGATTGCCGGTGGGCTCGTCGGCAAAAAGTATTTTGGGTTGGTTGATAAAAGCCCGGGCAATGGCCACCCGCTGCTGCTCGCCGCCGGACAATTGGACCGGGTAGTGATGGGTCCGGTGCTGGAGGCCGACTTTTTCCAACAGCGCAAGGGCTTCCCTTTCCACCTGGCGTTCGCCGCGTAACTGAAGAGGGAGCATCACATTTTCCAGAGCGGTCAGGGAGGGGATCAGTTGAAAATTCTGAAAAACAAAGCCGGTGTGGGCGTTACGGAACAAGGCCCGCCCATCCTCGTCCAGCGATTTCCAGGATGTGCCCAGAAGCGCGACCTCGCCGGAAGTCGCCTCATCCAGTCCTGCACAAAGCCCGAGCAGGGTGGTTTTTCCGCTTCCGGAAGGTCCGACCAGGGCAAGGGTTTCTCCGGGATGGACACGGAAGGAAACCTGATCCAGAACAGTCAATGCCTCGCCATTACGGCCAGGATATACTTTGGTCAGCTCGTTAACTTGCAGAATATAATCGGAACCCGGACTTTCCATAGAGGATCTCACAGGAAGAGAATGGAACAACAATGCGTAAAAAACAAGCGGCAGCACTGCTTTAAGTTAAAGCGGACACTTTGGTCTGCCTGTCTGTTGTTGACGGTGGCCTTTGTCTCCGGTCCGGTTTATGGGGACAAGCCGCTGCTGATGGTTTTTGGTGACAGTTTGACTGCAGGGTATGGGCTGGAGTTGGAGCAGGCCTACCCGGCTCTCCTTCAGGCCAAGGCTGATGAAGCGGGGATAGCCCTGACGGTGCTCAATGCCGGCTTGAGCGGGGAAACGACATCCGGTGGTTTGAGGCGGATTGACTGGTTGCTGCGTCGCTCCCCGGACATCTTTATTCTGGCTTTGGGGGCAAATGATGGACTGCGCGGGACGGATCCGGAGACGACCGGGGCCAACCTCCGGGCGATCATCGGCAAGGTGAGAGCACGTAACCCGGAGGTGACCCTCTTGCTTGCCGGGATGCGAATGCCCCCCAATTTCGGGGAAGATTACCGCCAAGTATTTGATGCCCTGTATCCCCGGGTGGCGGCAGAGGAGAATGTTGTGTTGATCCCGTTTCTTCTTGAAGGGGTGGCTGGAGATCCGGGCCTGAACCTGCCGGATGGCATCCATCCGAATGCCGCGGGCCAGGAGATACTGGCGGAAACGGTGTGGGAATACCTTTTGCCAGTGTTGAAGGGTGATGCGGAGTAAGTGGAGTACCCCGTCAAGGCAAGGTGAGTCTGTTAACAAGGGCGTGACCTCACGCCGCATGGGGTGTTCGTACCGGGGGTGGGTCACCCCCGGCTCCTTGAGGCTTGATCCGGAGTTGCGGGCAAATGAAAATAACGTAAACACAGCAGGACGGAAAAGAAGAAACCATTATGGATAAAGAGGAAGCCCAGAAGCGGATCCGGTTGTTGCGAAAGCAGGTGGCGGATCATGACGAGCGTTATTACCGGGAGGCAAAGCCGGAGATTTCGGATTTTGAATACGATCTGCTGAAGCAGGAATTGCTGGATCTGGAAACCCGCTATCCGGATGGCAGCGAAGCAAGCTCTCCTGCTTTCCAGGTCGGGGATGACCGGGTTGAGGGCTTTGCCAAGCGGAAGCACATCCAGCCGATGTTTTCACTGGATAACACCTATTCGCAGGAGGAACTGGATGCCTTTCACCAGCGGTTGCGGAAAACGTTTAAAGGAGAGGCACTGCCCTATGTCGTGGAGCCTAAAATCGACGGGGTGGCAGTCAGCCTGACCTACCACAAGGGCCGCCTGCAGTATGCGGTGACGCGTGGCAACGGGGTGGAAGGGGACGACATCACCCGCAACGTGCGGGAAATGCAAACGGTACCCCGGCAATTGACGGGAAGCAACTGGCCGGAAACGATGGAGGTTCGGGGTGAGCTGTACATGTTGCGCGAAGAATTCCTCCGCATCAACCGCGAGCGTGAGGCCCGGGGCCTGCCCCTGTTTGCCAATCCACGGAATCTGACCGCTGGCACAATCAAACAACTCGCTGGTATTGGTGACCGCAGAATCGAGATGGTTCTTTATGCTCTTGGCCACTGCACCAGCGAACCGATCCGGCAACAGAGTGAGCTGCCTGCCTTGCTTCAATCCTGGGGCCTTCCGGTGGTGGAAAAATACTGGGCGGTCGAAGGTATCGATGCCGTCTGGGATGCGATTCAGGAACTGGACCAACAGCGTCATCGTTTCACTTACGACACCGACGGGGCCGTTGTGAAACTGGACCTTTTGGAATGGCAAAAGCAAGCCGGATTCACCAGCAAGGCCCCCCGTTGGGCCATTGCCTACAAGTTTGCGGCGGAGCAGGCCGAAACCCTGCTCAAGGCGATCCATGTGCAGATTGGCCGGACGGGTGCGGTGACTCCGGTGGCCGAACTGGAACCGGTCCAACTGGCCGGAAGTACTGTTTCCCGTGCCACCCTGCACAACGAAGATGAAATTGCCCGCAAAGATATACGTCCTGGCGATACGGTTGTTATTCAGAAGGCGGGCGAAATCATTCCGCAGGTTTTGCGAGTGGTTCCGGAAAAACGGCCCGCGGACAGTGAGCCTTTTGATTTCGGCGGCTACCTTAAATCAAAAGGGATCGAAGCCCGGCGTGAACCCGGGCAGGCAGTCTGGAGGCTGGTCGATACCGGCAGCCTGGAACAACAACACCGCAAGCTGACCCATTTTGCCGGCAAACACTGCATGGATATCGAGAATCTCGGCGAGGCGGTGGTGCGGCAGTTGCTCGAACAGGGCCTTGTCCGGGATGCCGCAGACCTCTATCTCCTGACAGTCGATGACCTGCTTGGTTTGGAAAAGTTTGCCCGGAAATCGTCAGAGAACCTCATCCGTGCCTTGGAATCCAGCAAGCAAAACGAGTGGTGGCGCTTGCTTCATGGGCTGGGAATACCCCATGTGGGGGCTCAGGCGTCCAAGGATCTTGCCCGCGCCTTCCCGGGTATCCGCGCGCTGATGGCGGCGGATGAGCAGGCTTTGGTCGCGCTTGATGGCATTGGCGCGATCATGGCCCGCAGTATCCGGGATTTCTTTGCCGATCCGGTGAACCGGTCTCTGGTGGAACGGCTGTTGGCGGTCGGAGTGAATGGGGAAGGGCAAGTGGAGGTCGGTCCGACCACAGGATCCTCTCCCCTGCAGGGGAAAAGCTTTGTACTGACAGGGACCTTGCCGAGCCTCACCCGCGAGGAAGCCACCGCAATGATCGAACAGGCGGGAGGCCGGACCAGCTCCAGTGTAAGCAAAAAAACAGACTATGTTTTGGCAGGGGAATCCGCAGGCAGCAAATTGGCCAAAGCCGAACAACTCGGAGTCCCCATCCTGGATGAGGCAGCCTTTCGGACTTTGCTGGGGAAAGAGAGCGCAAAGGACCACGCTCTTACGAACGCGGCTACGGAGATGTAAACCATCCACGCTCTTACGAGCGCGGCTACGGAGGCGCAATGTAGCTGCCTTCGTAAGAGCGTGGATGGTTTTTGCTTCCTAGCCTGCGGAAAAGGGCTATGGTGAGGGGCCTTATGGGCAAAGAGAAAAAACAGGTAACCTGGGGGGGGCGTTTTTCAAAAGGACCGGCGGAACTGATGCTGCGTTTCAGTGAATCCGTTTCGTTTGATTCCCGTCTGGCCCGCTTTGACATTCAGGGAAGCAAGGCACATGCCGCCATGCTCTGTCATGTGGGGATCCTGAGCGCCCGGGAGCGTGACGCCATCCACAAAGGCTTGGATGCCATTGGGCGTGAGATTGAAGCCGGTCGCTTTGTCTGGCGGATGGAGCTGGAAGATGTCCACATGAATATTGAGCAGGCTTTGACGGACAAAGTACCGGCAGCCGCAAAACTTCACACGGCGCGGAGTCGCAATGACCAGGTGGCGACGGATGTGCGGCTGTTCCTGAAAGACGCCTGCACGCAGGTGAGGGGGGCATTGTCTGTATTGGTGGGGACCCTGCTGGACCTTGCCGGACGTACAGAAGACGTTTACATTCCCGGTTACACGCACCTGCAACGGGCACAACCGGTTTCCATGGCGCATCATCTGCTTGCATACGTGGAGATGTTCGGGCGCGACCGCTTGCGGATGGAGGAAATCGCGGATCATGCCAACTGGTGTCCACTGGGATCCGGAGCGATCGCGGGTACGACTTTGCCCATTGACCGCGAATACAGCGCCCGCCAACTCGGGTTTGTTGACAGGAAAGGCAAGCCCAGGGTGACGAGGAACAGCATGGATGCCGTGGCTGACCGCGACCTGCTGATCGAGTTTGCCTCCGCCTGTGCCCTGATTGGAACGCATTTTTCCCGGGTGGCGGAAGACATGATTCTGTGGAGCAGTGCCGAGTTCGGGTTCATCCGCCTGCCGGACGCCTTTACGACCGGATCTAGCCTGATGCCACAAAAAAAGAATCCGGACTCGCTTGAACTGCTGCGGGGTAAATCAGCCCGCTTGCAGGGGCATGTCCAATCCCTTTTTACCATGGTTAAGGGGCTACCCCTGACCTACAACCGCGATTTGCAGGAAGACAAGCCGCCGGTGTTTGATGCTCTCGACCAGACCCTCCTCTGTCTGGCGGTATTGGAACAGACAGTGGCCGGAGCCGAAGCCAACCGGGAGGCCTGTGCCAGAGCGGTGGAAGACCCGGCCCTGCTGGCAACGGATCTGGTGGATTATCTGGTGGAAAAAGGCGTCCCCTTCCGGCAGGGACACCATATTGTCGGGGCCCTTGTCGCGTTGGCCGAAAAACAGCAGGTTCCCCTGAATGCTTTGTCTGACAAAGACGTGGCGGCGGTGGACCCCCGACTGGAATCCGATTGGCGCAAAGTCTTTGATCTTCGCCGGGCACTTTCCAAACGTGAAAACACCGGTATGCCCGGCCCCCGTCAGGTCCGCAAGCAAATCGCCTACTGGCGCCGCGTATTGCAGGCAGGCTGAAGCTTTAGCGAGGCTTCTCCTGGCTGTAGGGGTTTATCCCGCTTATCTCACAAGATATGCGGACTATCCCGATTACCGGTGACTTTAAGTTGCACTCGGCACGATTTGTGTTAAGTTGAAATGAAAGGGTTCTCCGATGATTTCAAACACTCAATTCACCCGTTGTGCTTCGTTTATCGGAGCGGTCGTCCAAAGGAAAGATTCGGTTTCCACCATCATCCACAAGCCGTCTATTACGATATCGCGGCAAGCCGGTGCCCGGGGGATCACCATTGGTTGCCTTCTCCAGAAGGTGCTCAATGAACGCTGTGCCGACCGCGACTGGACCCTCTTTGACAAAAACCTGATTAAGAAGGTACTGGAAGACAATCACTTGCCGGGCCAGTTGGAAAATCACATGCCGGAAGACAAGGTTAATGAGCTGCAGAGTTTGATCGGAGAAATCATTGGTCTGCATCCTCCCCACTGGGAGCTTTTTGAGAAGACATCCAAAACGATTGTTCGCCTGCTGCATCAAGGTCATGCGATCGTTGTCGGCCGCGGGGCCTCGATTCTGGCACCGGATCGCAGGTGGACCCTGAATGTGCGGCTGGTTGGTTCCGACAAGTGCCGGATACGCCATCTCATGACCAGCCGGAACTTGTCTCTTGAAAAGGCCAGCGAGTATGTGGTCGAGCATGACGCCACCCGTCAGGCCTACATGAAAAGCTACTTCAATGAGGATGTGGACAACCCGCTCCTCTACGACCTGATCATCAACACCGACCGGATGAAGGATGAGGTCGTTGCCAGAATCATCATAGAGGCTCTGGCCAGCAAGCAGGCTTCCTGAGCGTAGCTGCCTTCGTCAGAAGGTGGCTGGGTTCCGGACTACAGCACAGCGAGGCAGAAGGCTCCAGCCAGCAGGCAATAGATGGCAAAATAAATCAGTCGGCTTTGCTTGAGGAAGGCGATCAGCCAGACAATCCCGGCCAGAGAGGCAAAAAAGGTGACGACAAAGGCAAAGGCCAGGGGGGCCAGGCCGATCTCATGGAAGATCCCTGCCTGCCAATCCCGCAGGGCCAGCACACTGGTACCCAGAATGACAGGGATCGCCAGCAGGAATGAGAAGCGAACGGCAGTATCCTTGTCCAGGCCCCGGTAGAGAGCGACAATCAGGGTGGAGCCGGCCCGCGAAATCCCCGGAATAACAGCCAGGGCCTGCCCCAGGCCAATGATGACCGCGTCGGTCATGCGCATGTGCTCCTCTCTGCGTTCACCCATGCGGTGAAAACGTTCAATCAAGACAAGAAACACCCCGGTCACCAGCAGGGAAAACCCGATCAGTACGGGAGAGCGCAAGGAATCACCCATGCTTTTTTCAACCGCCAGTCCAATCACTCCGGTGATGACGGTGGCAACGATCATATAGAGCGAAAAATAAAACTCATGCCGGTGTTCGTACTCCTTACGGAACAGGTAGCGCAGGCTACCCAAGGTCAAACGGATCAGGTCGCGGTGGAAATAAACAATGACCGCGAGGACGGAGGCCAGGTGCAAGGCGACCTCCACCGCCAGTCCGGGCAGTTCCAATCCCATCAGGTGGGCCATGATGATCACGTGGGCCGAACTGGAGATCGGGAGAAACTCCGTGATCCCCTGGACCAGTCCCAGAATGAGAGCTTCCCAAAAAGTCATGTGGATGCAGCCTGAAGCGCAAAGTTCGTTCTGGCTAGCCCGAAGTTGGCGATTTACCCCAAAGGACAGCTAGCATTTCACCTGGGAGTCGGCGGGGCACATTCCCTGTTGGAGTCCCGGCTTCAGCCGGTCTTCGGACAGGTAGGGGACCGCCTAAAGGCGGGACTCCAACCTAACCCGGCGAAGCCTGAACTCAGGAAAACGTTTTGCGGGCGGCTTCGCGGGCTTCCTCGGAAGTATCCATTAGGTCGTAGTGTTCCTCGCAGTAGCCGACCCCGTTTTGGTAGGCAAAATCGCGTTCCGGGTGACTCCGGTCAGTGGCCCCGCAGATGTTGCAGGTGTGGAAGGGTTCATTGGCGGCGGCTTGTCTCCGGGCTTCATGTTGTCGCCGTCGCTGCCGGTTACGGGAGTGTAAAATCAGGTCCCGGCCAAAGAAGACAAAAAAGTTGAAGGTGGCGGCGAGGACGAAAAGCTTGTTCGGAAGCGGCATCAGCAGGACGGTCAGGCCGTAAAGAACCCAGGTGATCAGGGCCAGCCACTTGATTTTGACCGGAAGGAGCAGAAACAGCATCAGCTCGAAGTTCGGATTCAGGAAGGCAAAGGCGAGGAAAACGGAGGTCATCAGGTAGCCGTTGGTGGCTATGGTATTGGGGAAAAGGAAGGACACTGCGACGGTTGCGATGAGGCCCAGCCCGATGAAGCAGTTGTAGCGGAAGTCGCCCCAAGCCTGCTCCAGAGCACTGCCCATCATATAGAACAGGTACCAGGCAAAGGCCAGAAAGATGGGGTGGGTGGCCGGTGGGTCGAAAATAAAAGTGAATATGCGCCAGACCTCCCCCTCGAGGACGAGTGCCGGTATCAGGTAGAGGGCATCGGTGGGAAAGTTGGTAAAAAGGCTCAGCCCGTAAATAAGGATCTGGCCGATCATGATCCAGAAGCTGAGGTTCGGGATGGCATAACGGCCGAGCAGGCGTTCGGTTTTCCGGAATAGATCCATGGCGCAAAGGTTTATGCGTGCCCGGGCGCGGCGTGCAATGGGAAAAAGAAAACCCCGCGGATGGCCACGGGGTTTTCTGACAAAACGTTTGTGAAATGTATCAGCTGTAGGAGGGCAACTTCTTGCCGACCGGATGAGCCGCCAACTGGGCAAACTTGGGTGTCCCGTTCTCGTAAGGAACCGGAACCTCTCCCATGATCAGCGGCTGGGCGTACTTGACGAACTGGTAGCTCAAGCTGACCCCGTCCTCGTTGATCCAGGCTGCCGGGAAAGGCTTGGTGCCATTGGCAATTTCACTGAGGGAAGATAGGGCGGTTTCACAGCTGTACTGCT
>CAZCJJ010000116.1:0-10851 GCA_964499045.1 uncultured Opitutales bacterium
GTCCGGGGGCTTTCAATTTCAATGATTTGGCCGCACCCGCCGTGAGCTCCTCGTAACTGAGGATCTCATCCAGAGACGCCTCCTTCAGGGCCCGGCTGTATTCCAGTATCTTGAAAATGCCAATTTTGCGGCCCCTGATCTCCATGGCAATGAATGGGTCCGGTGCGAAAAAATGTGAAAAATAAAGGATATCCGCGTTCTGCTCAGAGGCAAAATACAGAAGCTTGGCGGGAGGTGTTTGTTTCCTGGACATGATGACTTGTCGTTGGCCAAACCTGGCTTATGATGCGCCCCAGAGGCGGAGGATGGCCGGGACATCAACTTCAGTTAGACGGTGAACGGCGAGATGGGCTTGGGTCAGTTCTTCCTTAGGGTGTGTGGTGCCAACCCCGATGACCTTCATTCCTCCCGCCAGAGCGGCCTCAATTCCGGGATGGGCATCCTCGAAGACCACACAGTTTTCCGGGGCACAGCCGATCTTTGCTGCCGCTTTCAGAAAAACCTCAGGATGAGGCTTTCCGTGGGAAACATCCTCGGCGGTCGTGATTGCCTGAAAATAGTCACTCACACCAATCAATTCCATGATGGTGTCGATATTGACTCGCGGTGTCGAACTTCCCACCGAGCAGGGTATCCCTGCATCTTTCAGCGCTCTCAGTAGTTCAAGCACTCCGGCTAGTGGCTCTATGCCGCTTTCACGGATAATTTCGCGATAAAGGCTTTCCTTACGCGCACCCAGACGTTCAATTTCAACCGGATCCTCCGACCAGTGCAGCAGATTCGGAATGATAAAGGCATTTTTACGTCCAAACCCCTTGAGGAAATGGTCGGGTGGCAGCAGCAGTTCTTCTTCTTCGGCCAGTAACTCCCAACTGCGTTCGTGGGCGGCCGAGGAGTCAATGATCACTCCATCCCAGTCAAATATAGCTCCTATTTGCATGAGCAGGCACTATGCGACGTCGGGGTCATGGCTCAACCTTTATCTGAACCTGACGGCGGCCTTCAAAGATTAGCTTGCAGTACAGGGGATGAATGGGCTTGTTTTTCAGCCATGGATAAACTGGAAGCTATTTTCTCACTGCAGGAAGATTTGAACAAACGTATCGGGGTGGATACCTCTGCGCTGAGTGAAGAGGAAAAGATTAAGTGGGTTCTAAATTATACCCGCGCCTTACAGCAGGAGACGGCAGAGTTGATCGATTCTGTGCCCTGGAAATGGTGGGCCAAGTATCAGGCCTTTGACCAGCAAAATGCACGGGTCGAAGTGGTGGACCTCTTTCACTTCCTGGTATCGCTCGCTCAGGTGCTGGGCATGACTCCCGACGATGTCTATGAGGCTTACGCGAAGAAGAACAAGGTCAACCACCAGCGCCAGGAAACGGGCTACAGTGTGAAAGACGAGGCCGACTCAAAGCATATTTGAGGCTTGTCGGGGATTAGCTGTTTAGGAGTTTAGTGTGTCCAATCCCCTTAATCAAGTGCCATTCTGCCTAAATTAAGTCTTATCTTTAGTTTTTTAGGTAAGATACTAATAAAAAGCTTGTCAGGTGAAAGAGTCTTCTCTTTCCTGCGATAATCTTTTTACTGAAGTATTTTACTCAATCATGACCGTATCTCAGGAACATCTCTATCCACACTTTGACCAGCTGCTTCCGCGTGAATGGAAGGAGGAGCGGTTGGGGCAGAGGGGCCACGTGTTTTGGCTCTATGGGTTGTCGGGTTCCGGGAAAAGCACACTGGCTTTGGCATTGGAAAAGCATTTGTTTGCCGAGGGCTATTTTTGTCAGCTTTTGGATGGCGACAATATCCGGACCGGCTTGAACCGGAATCTGGGTTTTTCGGATGAGGACCGGCAGGAAAATATCCGCCGCATTGCAGAGGTTGCGAAACTCTTTGCCCAGTCGGGCATCGTGGTTCTTTGTTCTTTTATTACCCCGATGCGTGCCCTGCGCGAAGAGGCCCGGCAGATTGTAGGGGCGGCGGATTTCACGGAGGTTTATGTGAAAGCTGATTTTGAAACCTGTGCACAACGTGATCCCAAGGGGCTCTATGCCAAGGTCAAAGCGGGACAGGTTCAGCAATTCACCGGAAAAGATTCAGGCTTTGAGGAACCGGAACAACCGGACCTGCTTATCGACACCGAAAAAGCAACTCAGGATGCCTGCCTCGAGATTCTGAGAGGGCGCGTGTTGCAAACGATCCGGAAACCGGGGAACCCCACTTGATTAAACACTTTTAACATCATGCAAAGCTACAAGATTACTCACCTGAAACAGCTCGAATCCGAGTCCATCTTTGTGTTGCGGGAGTTTGCCGCACAGTTTGAGCGACCCTGTCTGCTCTTTTCCGGGGGTAAGGACTCCATCGTGATGGCCTGGCTGGCCCGGAAGGCCTTTTGGCCGGCCCGCCTGCCTTTCCCCCTGATGCATGTGGATACTGGGCACAACTTTCCCGAGACTATAGAATACCGCGATTGGTTTGTGAAAAAGATTGAAGCGCAGCTCGAAGTGGCTTCCGTACAGGAGTCCATCGACAGTGGCCGTGTGGTCGAAGAAACCGGAGCAAGTGCCAGCCGCAATGCCCTGCAGACCGTGACTTTGCTCGATGCGATCGAAAAACACCGCTTCGATGCCTGCCTGGGTGGCGGGCGTCGCGACGAGGAAAAGGCTAGGGCCAAGGAACGCTTCTTTTCGCATCGCGATGAGTTCGGTCAATGGGATCCGAAGAAACAGCGTCCCGAGCTTTGGAATATCTTTAATGGTCGCAAACAGCATGGGGAGCACTTCCGCGTATTCCCTCTCTCCAATTGGACCGAGATGGACATTTGGCAGTACATCAAACTGGAGAACATTCCGATGCCGAGCCTCTATTTTTCGCACCACCGCCAAGTGGTAGAGCGGAATGGCACGCTGCTGGCATTGACAGATTTTATTCAAGTGCAACCGAATGAGAAACCTTATCAAGGGGAAGTTCGTTTCCGGACGATCGGGGACGCCACCTGTACCGGAGCTGTCGAATCGAAGGCCGCGAATCTGGATGACATCATTGAGGAAGTGGCAGCGGCCCGGGTGACCGAACGCGGTGCACGGGCCGATGACCGCCGTTCCGAGACAGCGATGGAAGACCGCAAACGCCAGGGCTATTTCTAATCCGGTGAGCTCACTGACCCTGTAAACAATTAAAATTATTTTTCGATGGAAACTAAAGGTTATCTGGATATGGATCTGCTCCGCTTCACAACGGCGGGCAGTGTGGACGATGGCAAGAGCACGCTGATCGGCCGTTTGCTTTACGACAGCAAGGCGATTTTCGAAGATCAACTGGAGGCGGTGGAACGTTCCTCCAAACAGCGCGGAGATGAGGAAGTCAATCTGGCACTCCTGACCGACGGACTGAAGGCCGAGCGGGAACAGGGGATCACGATTGACGTGGCCTACCGTTATTTCGCCACACCGCGCCGCAAGTTTATCATTGCGGACACCCCCGGGCACATTCAGTACACACGAAACATGGTGACTGGAGCCTCGACGGCGAACCTGGCCATTATTCTGGTGGATGCCCGTAAGGGAGTGATTGAACAGACCTGCCGCCATTCCTTTATCGCCAGCCTGCTGCGTATTCAGCATATTGTCGTCGCGATCAACAAAATGGACCTGGTTGATTATCAGGAGGAAGTCTTTGACCGGATTGTGAGTGATTTCAAAAACTTTGCCTCGCGCCTCGATAACATTGTTGAAGTCACTTTTATCCCGATCAGTGCACTGAAGGGAGACAACGTGGTGGAGAAATCCGAACGCATGCCCTGGTATCAGGGGCCCACTTTGCTGTACCATCTGGAAACGGTTTACATCGGTTCAGATGCGAACCATGTGGATGCCCGTTTCCCCGTGCAATGGGTGATTCGTCCGCACTCGAAGGAATGGCATGATTTCCGTGGCTATGCCGGACGGGTCGCCGGGGGCGTTTTCAAACCGGGCGACGATGTCGTGGTGCTGCCTTCCGGCTTTGGTACCCGTATCAAGGCCATCCACACCCTGGACGGTACTTTGGATGAGGCCTACTATCCGCTATCAGTTTCCATCACTCTGGAGGATGAAATCGATATCAGCCGCGGGGACATGATTGTAAAACCAAACAACCAGCCGCATGTCGAACAGGACATCGAAGCCATGATCTGCTGGTTCTCGGAACGCCAGAAATTGGCAGGACAGGGCAAATTCATTCTCCGTCACACGACCAAGGAGGTTAAAGCCGTCGTTCGGGATGTCCGCTACAAGGTCAACATCAACACCCTGCACAAGATTGAGGATGATCTGGAGCTGGGATTGAATGACATTGGCCGAATCCATCTGCGGACATCCGCTCCTTTGTTCTACGACAGTTATCGCCGTAACCGCCAGACCGGCAGTTTTGTCCTGATCGACGAGTTTACCAATGAGACGGTGGCCGCCGGGATGATTCTCTGACCTGCGGCTGCTCGTCCACTGTCATGGCTGATTTAACTGCCGTCGGATTCCCTCCACCCCTGCTGGGCGAAAAGCCTTGGAGGTTGAAGGTTCTCGGATCCGGCGAAGGTTGGCTGGCTTTATGCAAACCACCCGGCGTGGCGGTGACCGCAGGCAAATGGGTGGGGCGAACTCCCCTTCTGGAGTCGGCATTGGAGCGTCAGGCGAGGGAGGGTAAACCCGAGCTGGCTCCCTATGGCATAGAAAAAGCGAAGGCAGTCTATGCCCTGGACCCCGACATAGGTGGCGTCCAGCTTTTTGCTGTGAGGCAGGACAGTCTGGACCAACTGCGCAATGCCTATGGCTCCCGGCAATTGGTTTTCCATTTTAGGCTGCTCTGCGAAGGCGACACCGGTCCGGAGGAGCGGATCTGTGAACTGCCGGTTGCCCCGCACTTTACCGAGGAACGCGCTGTGATTTCACACAAAACCGGCCGCAAGATAACAACCCGCTTCCGGCTTCGGTCCCGTTGCAGCCGGTGGTCATATTGGGAAGCAGAGACGGATTACCTGCGGCCTCACCATCTCCGTATCCATGCCAGCGAAGTCGGCCTGCGTCTGGTGGGCGAAACCCTTTATACAGATGTTCCGGCGATTAAACTGTCGGACTTGAAGCGCAACTATCGGCCCGAAGCAAAGGAGCGTCCCATCTACGAAGGCCCGGTGATTTTTCTGCAAAGCCTGAAATCAAAAGACCCATCCATTGGCCTGCCGCAATTGGAAAGCGATCCACCTTCAAGCATGGCTGTGCTGTTTAAGAAGCTGGAGGGGTAGTGCATTCAACGCTTCACAACCTTTTAAGTTTCTGATTATCAGTGTTCATTTGGCACTGTCCATCAGCGGTTGAATGGCTGTTTTTATCCCGCTTACCTCCCTGACAGAGGAAGTATTCACTTTTTGCCGGGGCGGTGCCGGATAAGAACAATGGCGAGGGATCCGATGCCCAGAATTAGAGCGGCTGTGAATGGTTCGGGGATCACATACGTTACGGTAAACGGGTCGTCAATCGCCATCATCACCGACTGCAAGGTGTAGGGGCCGGGTTCAGTGTAGGTGACTCCCAGGGTCGGGTCCATACCGGGGCCCCCAGGGTTGTAAAAAGGCTGATAATCTCCTTCGGCTGGAATTTCGACGTGTGTGATCAACCGCATTGCGGCCTCATCACCTTTTAAAATGATGTCGATCTGATTGTCGTGATCTTCAATATACGCCAAATCATAGCTGTCCATCGCTACGCCAAGGTCAGCCAGGCCTACGATGGTAATCGAACCAGCGGATGTCTCATAGACCACCCCGGTTTCCGTAAGCCAAATCTCGCCTTCTTCTCCGAGAGGGTCTTCAACCCGCAGACGGAAAAACCTTTCAAAGTCCGTCGGGAGCAGACTGGTTATGCCGTCCGGTGAAAAGCCCCCGGTGGTTAGGACCCGAAGACGATATTGAGCGTCATCGCCGTATAAAGCGATTCCATCATTGGGTAGTTGTGAATCAAAAAGAGTAGGGCCTCCTTCACCCAAGGTGGACATGACACTCAATTTAGCACCAACCAGAGTGGGACCCCCATTTTCAACATACGGGTTACCGCTCTCTTTGGAAAGGCCCGTGGCGCTGACTGGACCGTTTGAACCTACAAGTTGCATGGAGGCGGGGCCTTCTACTATCTTCACGGAAACAGGATAAATTGCTCCCTCGCTTCCGGGGGAAAGCCGATTTCCGAACTCCCCAAAAATGACGACGGTATTCCGCTCATTGTACTCAAGATTTGGAACGATGGAAGCTACCAGAGGGGTAACTGTCTGCCCAGTGTTCAATGTAATGCGAAATGCCTCAGGATGTACGGTGCTGGGAAGGACCGGCCAACTGAACACGACTGGAATCGCATCTGCATAGTTGACCGGAAATCCATAACTAAAGGCGACTTGCACGGGCGTAGCAGACGAGGTCTGCGCACGATAAGGAGGATTATCGTAACCGGGGATTTCCTGCCAGGCTCCACCGGCAGCGATAACGTCTTGCTGGTTTCCAGGTACGCCGATGATGCCCTCAAACCCATAGCCAGCCGAAAGAATTTCCGGGGTGTCACTCCAGAGATCCGCATTGATCAGAATATCCTGCATCAGATGTTGATACGATGCCGTGGGATGGGTTTGCGCACGTATCGTGACGGGAACCCATGCAAAAAAGCCTGACAGGGCAATGAGCGGGAGGGCTCGGCAAGCAAGCCGGATAAACAGTTTTGTCGTAGTAAACACCCTTCGTATAGAACGGACATAAAATTATCAGTCAAGCCTTGTGCAAATTCGGCGACAAATAATGTTTCATTGCGACTTAGGTTCTTCACCGATTCACCTGTCGGGTGAATACCCCCAACCCGCTTATCTCACAAGATTCACAAGTGACTCTGGCAAGGCGCGGACCGGGTTCCGCAAGGCGCGCACTCAAGTGCGTAACGAAGCGGGTTCCGTGTCCGCAACACAGCCAGAGCCGCTTGCCGTGGCCCGCCATAGCCTTGCGACGGCGGCTGGGCTTGAGGCTTGTTGGCGAATCCGGTCAAACAGTCTGTCTTCTGCTAAAACCTTCATGTCATTGTTTTTCAATAGAATATAACCTTCGCTAACAAGCCGGTGATATATGTGGGCTAACCTTTTGAGTTTATGATTATCAGTGTTCATTTGTGTCCATCAGTGGTTGAATTGCTGCTTTTAGGATTATGAGTGTCCTGATTTTCTTTGAGTTTTTTTATTGGTGCGTGTATTTACACCACCCGTTCCTTCAGCGAATCTATACGGTCAACGGATATGAGAAGAGCCAGGCACTCAATAAACCATCCCTTCAACTTCATACGGGCGGTCCTGAAACAAACCGCGCACATCGTGAAGCTGAAAATTTTGTGCATTAGGCATTCCGCCAGTGCCCCGCTCTCCGAAGTGGTATTCTGGCCCTCCATCCGATCAGCTACCGTGGGCATTACTATCAACGCAGCGGCAGCACCTTACAGGAGCTAAAAGGCGCAGCCCTTGACCGCTTTCTCTTGGGTCGGCAGGGGCGCACCTGGGACTCCGTTCCGGTTCCCCAGCTCAAGTTCGAAGAGCTTTCCGATCAGGCGATCCGTGCCTTCCGCACCTTGGCCAGTCGCAGCGGTCGATTGGATGAAGCCGCTCTTGCCGAATCCGATGATGGTCTTCTCGACAAGCTGCGCTTGCTTGAAGGGGACAATCTGCTCCGTGCCGCCGCGCTGCTTTTCCATCCCGAGCCAGACCGCTTTTTTACTGGTGCTTCTGTCAAGATCGCCTATTTCCGCAGCGCGTCCGAGCTGTCTTACCAGGATGAACTCCACGGCGACCTTTTCAGCCAGGTGCGCAGCACCATCGACCTGCTTCGCACGAAATACCTTAAAGCCGCTATCACCTACGAGGACATCCAGCGCATCGAGACCTTCCCGGTTCCCGCCGCCGCCCTGCGCGAAGCAATCCTCAACGCTCTCGTCCACCGCGATTACGCAGTCCCTGCGCCCGTCCAAATCCGCGTCTACCGCGACAAGCTGAGTATCTGGAATCCGGCCGTCCTGTCCGAAGGCTGGACCTTCGACCACCTGCGCGGCCCGCATTCCTCGCGTCCGCACAACCCCATCGTGGCCAACGCCTTTTTCCGCGCCGGTGAAATCGAAGCCTGGGGACGCGGTATCCAGCGCATCTTCGACGCCTGCGCCGCCGCCAACACCCCGGAACCCAAACTCACCCTCCAAGGCAGCGACCTCTGGTTGGAGTTCCCCTTCAGCGAGGCGTATCTGAGGGCTCTTGAGATGTCCTCCAGCAACACTGACTCAGGGTTGGATGAAAAGTTGGATGATGGGTTGGATGAAAAGGTCGGTGAACGCCGGGCCACCATTCTCCGGGCCATGGCGAAGAACCCCTCGATCACCGTTTCCGACCTGTCCGACCTGTTGGGCATCAGCCGCAACGCCACCGACAAGAACATCCAGTTCCTCAAAGATAAAGGCTGGATTGGCCGCATCGGCCCAGCCAAGGGCGGTCACTGGGAGGTTCTTGAAAAAGGAAGCAACTCGTAAGCCTCCGCTGAACCCAAACGGTTATATCACGAATCGCACCATATTGAACCAGCAACACTACTTTACAAATCGCAAATGGACCTGATCAAAGAAGGCATCAAGAAGAAGCTCAAGGAGACCACCAAAGCCATCTCCGACGACATCGCCAGCAAGGTCGAAGCGATCCGCTTTGAGCTGTCCGAGCTTTATGAGGAACGCCGTCGCAAAGACCTGCCCGATTATCCCATCTTCATGGCCATAGCCGAAGACATCGGCTACGACGCCACCGGACGCGCCACCAAAACCAACGAACTCGAACCCATCGCCATCGAGCTGGCTCGCTTCATTGAGGCGATTGAAGGGGGGACGGTATGAGCTTCGCGATGAGCAGGGACATCGATTCGCCTAAGGTCTTCATCGAGCGAAAGACGAATGTGACGGGCCGCTGGGATCCGTTCTACTACCGCCCTGAGCTGGTTGCCCTAGAGAAGCAGGTTGGAGAGGTGACTACACAGCGCTTGCGTGACTTCGCGCTCAGTTTGGCAGGGGGTGCGACTCCTTCTACCAAAGACGCTGCCGAACACTACGATACTACTCCTGAAGACGGTGTCCCGTTCATTCGTGTTCAGAATCTTTCGACAACAGGAGAGTTGAACCTTGAGGACATCAAGCTCATCACCCGCTTGACCCATGAAGGGCTTTTGAAACGCAGTAGGCTGGAGGGTGGCGAGCTATTGGTCAAAATAACGGGAGTCGGACGTATGGCGGTTGCCTCGGTGGTTCCCGAGGGATTTGAGGGGAACATCAACCAACACATGGTTGCTATTCGAACCGGCAGTATCGAAACCAGCCGAACCTTGGCCGCCTATGCCCTCGCTGCGCCGAAGCATTGACTTCCTCTACAACAAAAAACATACAATATACGCCAAGAGACTAACGAAAGCATTGGCACAGTTTGCGTAACTCGATCAACATCACCTCAATATATAGTTGACAACGCTTAAATCGACAGAATCGTCAACCGCACCCAAGCACCTAAACTTATAATGCGCATCAGAAAAACATTTCTCCGCAGTCTTGCTTTACCGTTCCTATTGGCAATGGCCGCTGGCGACTTGTCTGCAGCGATGCTCTTCGGCGTCAAGAAAGACGCCAACGTATATGCCTTTGACACAGCCAATCAAATGGCAGGAGCACAGTACTCGTTTACAAACGGGAACCTGACTTCTGCCTCTGCCATCGCAGTCGGGGAAGACGGCCTTGTCTATGTTTTTAACGGAGATGACGGCAAGGTTCTACGCTTCAACCAGAACGGCACCTACGTAGATGTTTTCTCCACCACGACTGGGGGCTCAAACAACGACGGAACCGTTAGGTCGATGGTCTTCGACTCCAGCGGCAATCTCTACATGCTCGGGCAGACCTTTACCGGCTCCGCCTTCGACCCGTGGATCTACAAGCTCGACGCAACGACCGGGACTCAAAGTGCCCGGATCGATAGCGGTGTGCCCACCGGCGGCTATCAGAGCCTGGCCTTTTCCAATACCGGAGACATCTACTTGGCCTCGTCGTACTTCGGCAACTCATATCTCTACCGCCTTAACAGCTCTGGAGCCTACCAAGAAACCCTTCTGACTAATAGCACAACACCGGTTTTTGGCGGTCCCTTCTCAATTATCAATGGCTCAAATGCCGACACGCTGTATATGACCGCCCACTTTCAGAATCGTATTCTGGAGTACACGATCTCAACTAACACTGTCAGTACTGTCGCCACAGGCATCAGCTCTGCCAATGACCTGGTCTTTGTCGATGGTGAGTTCTATGCCACCGGGTATCAATCAGGCGAATCGGTTATTTATGACATTGACGGCAACGGCACTATTAAAGGCACCTTCGGCTCGGACGTGAACCCTCTGTCAATTGCAGCAGCCTCAAACGTACCCGAACCGGCAACCTATGCCGCTCTGGTTGGAATACTCGCCCTCGCCCTCGTCTATTGGCGGCGACAGTAAGTTTTTAGCTGATGGATAGAGATGGTAATCGGTAGTCATGAAAACGCTGTTTTCGGATTTGAGACGACGGATCGTAGAGACCTATGATGAGGGCAAGTGGACGTAGGCAGAGGTGGCGAAACTTTTCCGGGTGTCGCTGGGGATGGTGAAGAAGCTGATCCAACAAAGGCACCAAGACCGGCTAGTGTAGTGTTTGTTAATTGAGTTAACATTAATCTTGTTTCGGCATTGTAGCCTTTGCCCGTTGGATTTTTTCAAGGATTGATTTACCCTCGGCCTTCCACACG
>CAZCJJ010000117.1:0-4678 GCA_964499045.1 uncultured Opitutales bacterium
TTTGCTCCAAAAGCGGCGTGAGGTCACACCGCCTCCATGATCGTCGCCTGTCCTTTGACCTCCTTCGGCAAACTCAGGGCCTTCGGCGGGCGCAGCTACAAAACACCTACTACCTAAACCTCTATAGCCTAAACCCCTATCGCCTCGCTAAAGCTTCAGCCTACTTCTCTTGGCGTCTTTGCGTCTTTTCGTGAGATTCCAGCGTTGCCTCTCCGCCATCCGCAATCATTCATCATTCATTCGCGATATAAAATTTCATAGGTATCCTGAAATATCCTTGTGGATAGATTATTTCTCTCACAAAGGCACAGAGACCACAGAGGCGTTGCTATGTGAGAGGTTGTCTCCGTGGACTCTGTGTGCTCAGTGAGAGACATCTTTCTTAACTCCTAATCCTAATCTCCTGATTTCCTGCTCATCCGCGATGTAAAATTTCATAGGTGTCCTGAAATATCCTTGTGAGATAAGCTGGCTAATCCCAAGGAGCGGGGGTGACCTCACCTCCGGTAGCAGGCTTGGCTTTGCTCCAAAAGCGGCGTGAGGTCACACCGCCTCCATGATCGTCGTCTGTCCTTTGAGCTCCTTCGGCAAACTCAGGGCCATCGGCGGGCGCAGCTACAAAACGCCAAAATCCCAAAACTGCAAAACCCCTACCGCCTAAACCCCTATCGCCTCGCTAAAGCTTCAGCCTACTCCCCTTTGCGTCTTTGCGCGAGATTCCCGCGTTGCCCCTCCGATCTTCGCCATCATTCATCATTCATCCGCCATCCGCCATCCGCCATCCGATCTCCGACACTTTCCCATCGACCACGGTAAGCGCTTTTTTTGGTTGATAACTCGAAACATCACAACGAATATAGAGACATTATGGGCTATTTTGACATTCAAGTGAACGGGTATGGCGGGGTTGATTTCAACCAGGACGATTTGCAGTTGGAGGATTTGCTGAAGGCCTGCCGTCTGATGCGCGAACAGAACGTCGATGCGATGCTGCCGACGATCATCACAGAGGATGTGGTGAAGATGCGGAGCCGGATTGCGCGGCTGGCGGAATTGCGGAGTCAGGACCCCCTGCTGGAGTCGATGATCGCCGGGATTCATATTGAAGGGCCGTTTTTGAATGCGGAGGCGGGATTCAAGGGGGCCCATCCGGAGGAAGTCATGACGGATGCGGATGAAAAAGTGGCAGGTCAGTTGCTGGAAGCCGGACAGGGGCTGGTCAAGCTGCTTACCTTGGCTCCGGAACGTGATCCGGGCGGGCGGGTGACGCGTTTCCTGCACGAGGCCGGGGTTAAGGTATCGGCGGGCCACACGAATGCCTCGCTGGACCAGTTGAAGGAGAGCATTGATTCGGGCCTAAGCCTCTTCACCCACTTGGGCAATGGCTGTCCGGGAACATTGCCGCGTCATGACAACATCGTTCAGCGCGCCCTGTTTCTGCGGAAGGATCTCTGTCTTTGCTTCATTGCGGACGGCGTGCATGTTCCCTTTTTCGCCCTGAGGAATTACATGGACCTGGCGCTGGACGGCAGCGGCGGCGGTTGTCTGGTGACCTCGGACGCGATGGCCGCGGCGGGGTTGGGCGTGGGGACCTACCAGCTCAGCCGTTGGACAGTGGAGGTCAAAGAGGATTTGGCTGCCTGGGCACAGGATGGCAGTCACTTGGTCGGATCGGCGATGTCGATGGAACGGGCGGCGAAAAATCTGGCTGAATCGATGGGTCTTGATCAAGGTAAGATCCGTCTGTTGACCGAGGATACTCCGAAAAAACTTTTTCAGGCTTAACAAAAACAAACGATCAATGGTTATGAAAACACGATTTGCATTCGCCGGATTCCGGCATGGACACATTCTGGCGCTTTATGACGCGGTCAAAAAATCCGACACCTGTGAAGTGGTGGCGGCCTGTGAGGAAGATGCGGCGAGCCGTGAAGCTTTGAGCAAAGCGGGTACGGTAGTATTCACGGATGACAGCATTCAGGGTATGCTGCAGCGGGCGGATATTGATGTTGTGGCGATCGGGGATGTGTATGCCCGGCGTGGGGCGATTGCGATTGCGGCTTTGGAATCCGGACGGCACATGATTTCGGACAAGCCGATCTGTACCTCTCTGGAAGAACTCGACCGGATTGAAACACTGGCCCGGGAAAAGGGCCTTTGTGTCGGCTGCCAGCTTGATTTGCGGGAGGCAGGTTCGGTGCTTGCTTTGCGTGAAATCATACAATCCGGGCAGATTGGGGAACCGGCCACAGTGACGATTACCGGCCAGCATCCGCTCCGTATCGGGGTCCGTCCCGGCTGGTATTTTGAGGAGGGGCAGCATGGTGGTACGATCAATGATATCGGGATTCATGCCTTTGACCTGGTGGATTGGCTGACGGGCCGTCGCTGGGAAAAGCTGCTCAGTGCACGTGAATGGAATGCGAAGGCGAAGCAGTATCCGCATTTCAAGGACTGTGCCCAGGTCCATGGGGTACTCGAAGGCGGAGTCGGTGTATTCGGCGATTTTTCCTATTTGGCCCCGAACGAGGCGGGATTTGGTCTGCCGCAGTACTGGCGTATTACGGTTCATGGGACCGCAGGGGTGGCGGAAACGAACTACAATGCCCAGGATGTTATAGTGTGTTCCGATGAGGACAAGGAGCCCCGCAGGGTTCCGGCCAAGGAAAAGGGAACCAACCGGTACCTGCATGATTTCCTATTGGATATGCAAGGTAAGCCTCGTGAAGATGGTTTGCATACCGCACGTGTCATTGAGGTCGCCAGGTGGACACTGGATGCACAGAGCCGGGCCTGAAACAATTTAACCAAGACAGGAGAAAGTACTATGATAAAGTTGGGAATGGTAGGATTGGACACTTCGCATGTATCGGCTTTCACAAAGCTGCTGCATAGTCAGGAGGATGTGAATCACGTGGCGGGAGCCAAGGTTGTGGTGGCATTTCCGGGGGGATCTCCGGACTTTCCGTTGAGCATCAACCGGGTGGAGCAGTTTACCAATGAACTGCGCGACACCTATGGCGTACGGATTGTCGATTCAATCGAAGCCGTGGCCGAGGCCAGTGATGCTATCTTACTGGAATCGGTGGACGGGCGTGTTCACCGGGAGCAGTTGGAGAAAGTCGCTTCTTACGGCAAACCGGTCTTCATTGACAAACCCTTTGCCGCCTCGCTGGAGGATGCGGAGGCAATGGTTGCCACGGCGAAGGCCGCGGGCATTCCGGTGATGAGTTGTTCCGCTTTGCGTTTTGCGGAGGCTTTCCGACGTGCGCTCGAAACCAGGGACCTTGGTCCGGTGACGGGGCTCGATGTTTATGGTCCGATGGCGTTGCAAGAACAATTGCCAGGACTTTACTGGTATGGCATTCACGTGGTGGAAATGCTGATTGCCGGGCTGGGGCCGGATTTCGTCAAAGTCTCCGGAGAGCATTCGGAGAAGCACGATGTCCTTTCCGTGGTCTGGTCGGATGGGCGCATCGGAACTTTGCGCGGCAATCGTGAAGAGAATAACGGCTTTGGGGGAACCGTGCATTTTGCCAAGGGCAGTGTGCCCTTCCAGGTCAAGCCAGCCACGGACCGCCCCTTCTATGCCTCCCTGCTTGAGCGCGTGATTCCTTTCTTTGAAGGAAAGGAAAATGCAGCGTCCCCCGAAGAGGCTCTGGCGGTGACCCGCTTGATCCACGAAGGCAACGCAGTACTTGGGTATTAGGGGGTAGGAGTTTAGACTGTAGGCTGAGTGGGAATTAAGGAAAGATGGTATACGGATCAGGGACCGCATAAATGCGGAACTCCAGCCCCATTCAACTTAAGATTGTCCACTACGAAACCCCTACCGCCTATCGCCTAAACCGCTATCGCCTAAAAACCTACCTTGCGAGTTGCCAGGGGGTTCCGGCGGACTTCATGGCCTTGGTGATGTCGGACGGGAGGGGTTTTTCGGTGACGACTGTAAAGTCGGACGTAAACGGGGTGCTGAAATGCAATGCCCGTTTGCCGTGCTTGGAGCTGTCCATGGAGAAGTAGGTATGGTCGGCGGCGGCCCGCATACGTTGTTGAAAGGAGATAATGAAATTGTTGGTGTTCCAGATCCCTTCCGGGGTGATGCCGGCGGAGCCACACACCGCGATATCGGCGTGGACCTGAGAGAGTGACTGTTCACAGGTGGGTCCGTAGAGGATACCCAGACGACTGTAAACGGTGCCACCCGTGACGATGGTTTCGCAGGAGCCGACCTCACTGAACAAGGCGGCCACGGGGAGAGAGTTGGTGATGACGACCAGACGTTTCTCGGTCAGGAGCCTTGCCACCGCATAAGTCGTGGTACCCCCGTCCAGAATAATGGTCATGCCGTTTTCAATGTGGCTGACAATGGCTTGGGCAATGGCGTGTTTTTCGTCGGACTGGCGGTCGTCCTGAATAATGAAATCATAACCCCCTGCCATCGATTCATCATCAATCAGGCTGGCCCCCCCATGATGGCGACGGATGATTTGCTTGGCCTCCAGGTCGTTGAGGGCTCGTCTGACTGTGGAAAGACTGATGGAAAACTTCTTGGCCAGGGTATGGAGATCCGCATAGCGGTGCTCACGAATGTACTTTTCTATCAGATCCAACCGTTGCTTATTGGTCATGGTTACAGAAAAGCGGAAATCGTGGTGCAGGGAAAGCGGAAAGTGCC
>CAZCJJ010000117.1:4778-10657 GCA_964499045.1 uncultured Opitutales bacterium
GGCTCGTGGATTCCGATTAAGGGTATGAGAATCCGATCCGCTCAATGCCTGCGGTAAAGATAGGGATCCGTCCCGAGTGTCCCGCTGATGGAAGATGGATAGTCGCTGGAAACGACTTGCTTGAGTTCCTGTTTCGCTACCCGGATCCTCTCCTGAACAGAGAGTATCCCGGCCATTTCCTGATGGTTGGGCTGGGTGAGGAAGTGCTCCAGGTCTTCGATCTGCCGGCGGAGGCGGAGTGTCTCAACCTGTTGCCGGGTTTTGAGTCGCTCCTGATACCAGTCGCTATCCAGGAGGCTGTCGCGGTCAAAGAGCTTGCGGAAGTCCGGATCGTTCAGTGAGGCGGCATCAAAACGGCCCTCGGCCATGAGGGTCAGCAAAGCCTTGAGCGGAGGGCAGGCTCCCTCAATGGAATTGTCTTCGAAATACAAGGCGGCGACTCGCTTATGGGTGGCGATGATGTTGTCCATGCCATCTGCAAAGCAGCCCATATCCTGTGTCTCGGGCTTCAACATCTCCTCGCACAGCACTACGGCGGGGTTGGCGAAGACGCGTCCAAAGAAGGAGCGGACAAAACTGGCATTGATCCGGTAGCCGAGTATGTTGGAGGGGACGGTCTTTCCATTGATGACCAGGTCTTCGCAGCGTTCGAGGTAGCCCTCGCGGATCATGAACCCGGGGTCCCGTTCGTTGGAACGCATCCGGCTCCATAACTCGGGAACGAGCAGGCTGATATCGTGGTCGACCCGGAATTTGGGACCAACGTAGCCGGCAGCTGTGATGAAGGGCTGGTAACCGGTGATGAGGAAGGAGATCAGCGCGTTATTGAGGTCCGTGATGGGAGGAAGTGCATTGAAGGGCCCCTTGGTCAAGGCACCCTCTGAACCGGCTCCGGTGGTGGAGGGGCTCTTGCCGGTCATACTGGAAATGACCTCCATGAAGAACTCGGGCAAGGGTAGGTAGTGGATCGGGTTGAATACGGCGAGGGAACGGATGCCGGGTTCAGGCGGATTGTTTCTCCGTCCGGGCAGAACGGCATTGACCGGCATGGGAACCGGATTTCCGGAAGATATCCGGCGGTAAAGGCGGACGCCGAGTTCGCCGAGGTAAAAACTGCGGGGATTGACGAGATCGTCCCGGTTCTGGAGATAACGCGGGTTTTTACTGGGCTTGCCCTCCACGATACGCGGGTGTGAAGGCAATATGATGAAGTCCGGCTGGCCGGCCTTCAGGAAGCCGTGGATGATTTCCTGAATGGGTTTGGTGTACTGGTCAAAGCGGATCGTGTCTTCCGCGATGCTGACCGCGACATCGCGTGAGAGGGGTTCGTAGTTGCTGAAGAAATTGGAAGTTTGGGCGAAGTCCCTTTCCGTCTTTTTGTCGTAGCCACGGTGGATGGCGTCATCGGGGCGCTGAAAGAGGCGGTATTCACAATTTTCGAGGAACTTGACCGCCGCTTGCTCATCGTGCGGGTAAAGCCCCTGCACCCATTCGCGGGGAACCACGGCGGAGGCACTGATATCGTCTTCGGTCTGGAGTTTGAGTGCCGGGGCAAAGTCCTTGCGCAGGCCAAAGGTACGCCAACTGCCATCTTCCTGAAAGCCGACCCGGAGATACTGGGTGAGCAGTTTGGTTTCACGGTATTTGAGTTCGTTGCCACCGACACCGTTAATCATGTCCACCTTGAAGCGGCTCCTCCAGTCATCTCCCCAGTCGGGCTTGTGGAAGCGCTTGACGATGAAGACCAGTTCCTTGACGTAGAAGGGGATCGAACTGAGCCATTGATTGAAGTCGTCGTTGTATTCCGGTGACGGTGTCAGGAGTTTGACGACGGAGCCGAGCGAGCGTTCCGGACTGAGCAGTGAGCGGCTGTCGCTCTTCGGTTTGGCCGGTTCCTTGAAGCGTGTGCTGTAGTCCCGGTTGATGATGGTTTCAACCAGATCAAAGTCCGACTTGAAGTCGGCGACAAAGACGGGGGCATGGATGATGGCGTCGGTGATGGGTTTGGAAATTTCCGATTTTCCTCCACCGGATACGGTACAAGGTTTGTGACAGAAAGTACCCTCTGCAGTGGTTCCCACCAGGCGCCAGCGGCGGGCGGCATGGGGTTTGACCATCTCGACCTTGTAGCCGGAGGGCAGGACGTAGGTGACATTGGGCTGAAGCCGGATGACTTTTTCCCCGTCCTCACGCACCCAGCTGATTTTTTGCTCAGAGAGCGAGAAGCGGGCGTCTTGCGGGACATAGAGGATGTCGGGGTACTTGCGATCCACCGCATAGCCTTCCGGCTGCACGATGAGTTGATCTCCATGCCGTTTGACCAAGCCATCGAAGGTGTGGTCCACGATGTTGTAATAGCGGCTCAGTTCAAATTCTTCTCCGAGGTCGTAACTGGGGAAGGCAATAGCGCCTCCGGCGTGTTCCTCTTCGGAGAAGCCGTAGAGGTTGGCGGAGAAACTGATCTGGGTCTTAACCTCTTTTTTGCAGTAGCCGAAATAGTTGTCTGCAATCAGGGTGACGACGACACCCCGGGCATCGCGGACGGTGGCTTTGAACGCGTTGCCGTTGTTATAAAGTTCATCCTCCTTCTCCCAGCACATGCCATCCCGCTTTTGTCTTTCCGTTGCCTCACTGAGCGGAGGGAGGCCCAGTTCCTTTTTGGTGAAGTTGACGAGGTGGGGGGCCAGGATCACGCAGCCGGAGTGGCCGGTCCAGTGTTCGACATCCAGTGCCGCATCATTTTCCGGGAGGTTGGGGTCCCCGGCATTGCCGAAGATGGACTCGACGAAATCAAGGTTGCAGACCAGGTTGCCGGGGGCAAAGAAACGGACCTCGTAGCTTTTGCGGGAGAGCCGACCGGGGATTTCCGGGCACACCGTGGGGCGCATGAGCAGGGACACCCAGCATTCTGCCTGTTTTTCCTGGCAGGAGGTGAAGGGGAGCCGTTGCAAATCGGACGGAGGGTTGAGGGCGCGTTGCAGCAGCCGCAGGAAAGTCAGTTTGGGCACCGCTTTTTTGTCGGCGGGGATAGGCAGGCCACCTTCCGCAACATGAAAGACCCCTTCCGTGGTCCGGCGGTCCTTGGCCGGGTTGTGAAGTACCCCGTTATGGGAGCGGTAGGACTGGACGATATCGGATTGGAACTGGTCGCTATTCGGGGGAACAGACAGCACACGGGCGAGGCCGTGGCGGTCAAGGACAAAGGAGTTTCCGGGAAGGCGGGGGATGGATTCGCCTTCGACATCCTGCAGGTAGTCGTCGAGGAAGGCCTGGATACGCCGGTCTGCCGGGCTATGGTGATCCGCCAGCAGACGGCTGTTTTCCTGATGCGCCTTCAGGAGGGGTTTGGCCAGGCTCATGAAGGGGTAATCATCCTCTTTGCCATAGATGGGGCATTCCAGAGCAGAAAGCTTCAGGTTGGCGTATTCGATGAGAAAAGGGTCCCGATTGGCATTCTGGCTGCCGTCGGGATAGATTCCGATTGCTGATAAGAGATCCATAGTAAAATAAGGGAGATGCCATTAAAACCATCGTTGGACAGCGAAGGAATCTCTTTTTTCAGGAAAATAGCTTGAAGTCAGTAGCCGCGTTCGTGAGCAACGCGGACCACGCCTTTATCCTTCGACCTCCCTCGGTTTCGCTCAGGGCAGGCAGGCGCGGCTACGGACGGGGGCTATCCCGCTTATCTCAAAAGATATGCGGGCTATGAGCGGTCGGACCGCTGTTTTAAGGCCTGCAGGATTTTCTGGAACTGGGGGTGTTGCTGCAAGGAGGCCAGGTCGGGGTCTTCGCGCATCCATTCGGAGTCGCTGTAACCGAGTTCCACGGCCTTTTGCAGACTGCGGAGGGCATCGGCCTGCCGGGATTTCAGGGCCAGGCTGCAACCGAGGTTATAGTGGGCTGTGGGGTTATCCGGTTGCAGGCGTACCAGTTTCCGGTCCATGCGCAGCCCGTCATCAATCAGACCTTTTTTGGTGTAGATGCCGCCGAGGATTTCGATGACATCAATATAGCGTGGATTGTGTTTGAGGATGCCCTCATAGAAACGGATTTCAAAATCGTGCTGTTCTTTCATACGGGGAACCTGATTTGTTCAGCTTACCGTCCGGCTCTTTCACAATAGCGCCGGTCGCCTTTCAGGTTGCAGTGGGCGGTGACTTGCAGGCGTTGGGATTCCGGGGTCATCTGGAGTTTGTCGCAGACGGTTTTCCCGTACCATTCCATGAAAGGGGCATCCACCTCGAAAATTTTGTCGCAGTCGGCGCAAATTACCTGGGCCTGGAAGGCTTTCATCCGGCGGTTGGCGCGGTAATATTTGTTGTCGTGCCCTACATCCACCACGCGGATCAGGCCGCTTTCGGTCAGGATGGGCAGGGAGCGGTACACCGTGGCTCTGGATACGGATTCGTCCAGTTCGCGGGCCCGGTCGAGCAGGTCCTCTGCCGTGAAATGCTCCGGCAGCATGAAGGAGGCGTCAAAGATGGCCAGCCGTTGGTTGGTGACCCTTAACCCTTTGCTGATCAGGAACTCCTTGAATGTTTCGCGGGGATTTTCCACCTCGACGGATTTTATTTGCGGCGACTCCATGGTTTGAGTCTCAATTTAGTTTCATTCCACCGCTGGTCAACCGGGAAAAACAGGCTACAGGCGCACCGGGAGGCCGGCATCCTTGAGATGCGTTTTGGCCTGTTCGATCGTGTAGGTGCCGAAGTGGAAAATACTGGCGGCGAGTACCGCATTGGCTTTCCCTTCCTTGACCACATCGACGAGGTGATCCAGGTTGCCGGCGCCACCGGAGGCGATAACGGGGATGGTCACGGCGTCACTGACAGCGCGGGTCAGGGCGATGTCATAGCCGTCTTTCGTTCCATCGGTATCCATACTGGTGAGAAGGATTTCGCCGGCACCGAGTGACTGGACCTTTTGGGCCCACTCGATGACATCCAGTCCGGTGGGGGTGCGTCCGCCATGGGTATAGACCTGCCAGCTTTTGCCATCGGGGTTTCGTTTGGCATCGATGGCCACGACGATGCACTGGTTGCCGAAGCGGGAAGAGGATTCTGCGATCAATGACGGGTTTTGGACGGCGGAGGTATTGAGGCTGACCTTATCGGCCCCGGCATTCAGCATGCGGCGGATATCGTCGAGATTGCGGAGTCCACCGCCTACGGTCAGAGGCATGAAGACCTCCGATGCGGTGCGTTCCACGACATCATGCATGATATTGCGCTGGTCGCTGGAGGCGGTGATGTCGAGGAAGACGAGTTCGTCCGCGCCCTGTTGTTCGTAGGCTTTAGCCTGTTCCACCGGGTCACCGGCATCGATCAGGTTGACAAAGTTGACTCCTTTGACCACGCGTCCGCCATGGACATCGAGGCAGGGGATGATGCGGACGGAGAGCATGGGATACGGATCCTCTTTTATTCGTCGGCGAAGCGGATATCCGGCTCAAATTCGACGACCAGCCTGTATTGTTGTCCCGGGCGCATGATCAGCGGGTGATCGCGGGTGAGGACCTGCAGGTAATGGATTTTACCCCAGTAAGAGCGGTATTGGGGATCATCGGAAACCACTTCGGTTTCCTCCCAGACTGCCTGAAAATCGTCTTTGATGACAGAAGGCCGGAGGCTTGCCGGCCCGAGAGTGTAGGTCAGCCCGCTGCGGTAGGAGGAGTGGGGGGCGCCGAGGGCGATCACGTAACGCATTTTGTCCATTTGCACCTGATTTTTCACGGTGAAGACGAATTCGCTGGTGAGTTTGCCGCCCTGGAAGTTCCAGCTGACTTTGCAGCTGCCGAGCCCGTTGACGAACTGTTCATCCTTGGTGATGAGTTCGGGCTGTTCATAGCGGAAGAAGAAGGAATTGCGCAGGCCCAGACC
>CAZCJJ010000118.1:0-10580 GCA_964499045.1 uncultured Opitutales bacterium
AACCCGGTCCGCGCCTTGCCAGAGTCACTTGTGAATCTTGTGAGATAAGCGGGTTTACCTTTCGATCCCCGATCCACGCCCTTACCCTTCGACGAACTCAGGGCCTTCGGTGGGGGCAGCTACGAAACCCCGAAAATCCCTACCGTCTATAGCCTAAACGGCTACAGCCTGCTACAGCGATTCCATCAGTGCCTTCACGTCGATATGGTCCAATAGCAGGTTTTTGATGATTGGGATTTTATCGAGGTCCTGCGGTTGGGTTTTGACTGTCATGTTGTTGATCTTGTTGGCAACGCTGTAGCTGTCGTCGTTACAGATCACACAGGGGATATGGGTCTGCGCCAGCATTTCCATCAGTTTCGGATGCGGCAGGATGTTGCGGGTCAGTACGATTCCGGAAACAATTTTTTTACCGGCCAGACCGGCACTGGCGATGGCCGAGAGGATGATATCGTCCCGGTCTCCCGGGGTGATGATCAGGACTCCTGGCTGGAGATAATCAATGATGCCTTTGGCGGTCATGGCGCCGATGACGACCCGCAGAATGCGTTCATTGCGACCGATGTCGCGGCCATTGAGCCAGCGGCCACCGACTTCTTCGACGATCTGGTTGAGGTTGGGGGCCGCGAGTTGTTTTTGCAAAGGGATAACTCCGAGCAAGGGCACTCCGAGCCGTCGAAGCCCCTCACCGGCAAATTCACGGACGAGATCAACTTTGTCCGGAAGCACCTTGTTCAGGATCGCTCCGACCACCTCGACCCCGTGTTGGTCGAAGAGAGCCTTGTTGATTGCTATTTCATCAACCGGTCGTCCGATCCCGCCTTCGGAGACAAGGATCGCTTTGGACCGCATCAACTTGGCCACCTGTGCGTTGGATAAGTCGAATACCGCTCCGACCCCGGCATGTCCGCTTCCCTCGATGATGACGATATCCTGTTCATAGGCGGTACGGTCAAAGGCCCGGCTCAGCCTGTCTTTCAGGATGGGGAGATTATCCTTCGGATTTTTGAGGTAACGCCGGGTGAAGGTTCCGTCGATGGCTACAGGGCTCATGGCCTGTAGGGGAAGTGCGGTTTTAAAGATGCTCGCGAGGAGTACTGAATCCTCGTCAATTTTCTGACCTTCCACCTCGACGAAGCGCTGGCCGACAGGTTTGATGAATCCTACATTGGAAGTCAGGGTGTGGAAGGCGGAAAACAACCCCATGCTGGTGGTTGTCTTGCCGTCATTCTGCCGGGTGGCGGCGACAAAAATCCGTTTGGTGGAAGTGTTTCTCGGCTCGCTGAGGAGTTCGTTGTCGTGCGCTTCACTGAAGGGGGATGAAGTGAGTGTTTTTTTCCTGACCATAGGCTGTCGCGGTTCGACCGGTGAAAAATCCGTGGATCCTCAGTCCATTGGGTAAAGGAAGGAGCGGTCCACGGCCTGTGCCGCCACGATAACGGAGGTTCCGAAAATATCGTGGGCACTGGCACCCCGGCTGATTTCAGCAGCGGGTTTGGCGAGGCCGGTGAGGATCTGTCCGTAGGAGCGGGTCCCGGAAAGAACCTGGACGAGCTTGGATGCGATGTTGCCGCTGTTCAAGTCCGGGAAGATCAGAACATTGGCCTTGCCGGCGACAGAGCCGGTGATGGACTTTTGTTCGGCGACAAAAGGATCAAGGGCGGCGTCCACCTGTAGCTCGCCGTCGATTTCGAGAGGAATGTCGTAGTTTTTGGCCAATTCATGGGCAAGGGTGTGGGCCGCCTTCATTTTGGCTATACTGGGGTGGGTCGTGGTCGTGCTTTTGCTGGAGAAGCTCAGCAGGGCGACACGGGGCCGTTCATTCGTCAGGTGATAGGCCAGTCCGGCGGTCGTGATGGAAATATCAGCGAGTTGTTCTGCTGTCGGGTCAGGGATAACACCACAGTCGGCGAGGAAGAGGGCGCCCTGAATACCAAGCTTAGAGTCATCCTTTTCCAGGATGAGCATGGAGGAGACGGTTTTCACTCCTTGTTGTCTGGGTATGATTTGCAAGATGGGCCGGATGGCGCTGGAGGCAGTGGCAGCGGCTCCGGAGACGATGGCGTCAGCCTGACCGGTAGCGACCATCATGGTGGCAAAATAATTGACGTTTTTCAGGTAGTCCTGCACTTCGTACTGAGTGAGCCCTTTAAAACGCCGTAAGCCCTGGAATTTTTGGGCGAAGCCTTCGAGTTCATCACTGCGCCCCGGTTCGAGAACCCGGATGCCCTCAAGTTTAATATCGAGGCGGGCGGCGATATCCTTGATCAAGGAGCGATCGCCCAGCAGGATGGGAATGCCGAGACCCCGGGTCGCGAATTGCCGGGCCGCCTGAATGATACGGGGGTCGGCGCCTTCGGGGTAAACAACGCGTTTGGGGTGATTTTGTAAACGGATGGAGAGGCGGTTAATCAGTGACATGGCTAAAGAATTCTGCCTTACGTTAGCAAAAGGGAGTCTTTAATCAATGGCTAAACGTTTCCAGAATATTATCCTGGTGTCGGTTTCAACTCTCGGCTCCAGGGTCCTTGGTTTGCTGCGGGACATGTTGACGATGTCTTTTCTCGGCCTGTCAATGGCGTCCTCGGCCTTTCTTTTTGCCTTCACGGTGCCGAACCTCTTCCGTCGTCTGCTGGGGGAGGGTGCCTTGACTTCGGCCTTTATTCCTGTTCTGGCAGAAAAGGTGCAACGGGAAGGGCGGGAGAGTGCGCTTGTTTTCGTGAATCAGATTGTGTCCTGGGCCTTTCTGGCGCTGGCACTGGTGATTCTGGTCGGTGCGGCCTGCTACGGAACTTTGGCTTGGGCGATGGAATCGGGTATGGGGGCGGACTGGGATCCGGAGATGCGTGAGCAGTGGCGTTCCGGGGCCTGGATGGGGCTGTTCCTGATTCCTTATATGTTGCTGGTTTGCCTGGCCGCATTGTTGGGAGCGGTACTCAATGTGTTGCAACGCTTTGCCATCCATGCGCTGTCAGCGGTCTGGCTTAATATGGCGATGATTCTTGCCCTTGTGGTTGGCGGTTGGTGGCTGGGACTGCCTCCGCTCCAGCTGTCGTATCTGCTGTGCCTGGGGGTATTCGTGGGCGGTGTTTTCCAGTTAACGATTCCCTTTGTTGCCCTGTGGGGTGAAGGCTGGCGTCCCCGTCCCGATTTCCAGCGCAACGGAGCAGTCAATGAGGTGTTTCTCCTGTTTCTTCCCGGAGTGGCGGGTGCTGCGATTATGCAGATCAATATACTGGTATCGCGCGTGCTGGCCTTTAGTTTGAACACGGAAGCGACAGCTGCTCTTTACCTCGCAAACCGGTTGGTGGAATTGCCGCTGGGGCTCTTTACCATTGCCATCGCCACCGTGATTTTTCCTCAACTGAGCCTTCTGGCTGCGGCCAAGGATGAAAAGGGGTTGTGCGGGACTTATGGTCAGGGTTTGCGTATGATTCTTGCCATTACGGTACCGGCCTCCATTGGACTGATTCTGCTCAGTGAACCTATACTTGGTTTCTTTTTTCAATGGGGTCGTTTTACCGCCATGGATGTGATGGCAACCCGGCCTCTGCTGATTATTTACGCTATCGCTATTCCTTTTTATTCGCTCTCCACCTATGTCACCCGTGGCTTCCATTCGTTAAAAGACACGCGCACACCGGTACGGGTGGCCGGGTGGAATTTTTGCATCAATCTGGTTTGCAGCCTGGTTTTCATGCAACTTTGGGGAACCCCGGGTTTGGCGGCGGCCAATTTGCTGGCGGCGATCTACCAGTCTTTTCATTTGCAGTGGCTCCTGATCCGTAAGAAGCCGGTTTTCAGCGATGTCTCGTTGCGGGCGGCCCTGATCCGTATCCTGTCAGCCGGTGCGGTGATGGGGCTGGTGACCTGGGGAGGGTGGTTTGTGATCCATTCCGCTTTGGGCGAAGGGAAGACGGCCTTTCTCCTGGCTATCCTCGTGCTTATTCCCCTCGGTGTCCTCGTCTATTTTGCCTGTCTGTGGGCCTTGCGTTTTGAGGAACGCCGGGAAGTAGGGGATCTGTTGTTGCGCCTCCTCCGGAGAAAAAGCCCAAGCCGCTGACACAAGCTCCGCTCTCCGACCGTCCCTCGATCTTCGATCCACGCCCTTACGGGCGCAGCTACGAACTCCGATCTCCCTATTTCTTATGGCCGCCGTGGCGGATGATATCGAAAATCAGCCAGAGTCCAAAGACGGAGGAAAGAACGAAGCCGATGGAGCCGATGCTGGTCGGGAAAGAAAAGAGCCGGGGCTCGATGTCAATGGTGGAGGAGACGAGTTGGGCGGAAGAAAGGAGGAGGGCTGCGGTTATGATGGCCAGAACCAGGCGGTTGATTCCGCTGTCCAGCCCTTCGGTTAGTTTGCCCAATCCCTCATGCTGCATCTTGATTTTGATGTCGCCGTCTTCCAGTCGCCGGAAAAAGCGCTGAAGATCGCCGGGCAATTCTCGCATCTTGCTCATATGCCCGAGGAAATTCCACCAACTGTGCTTCAGGATATTAAGCGGGTTCCAGCGCTCGAAAGCCAGTTTCTCGAGGTAGGGCCTTGAAATGGAACGGATATCGAACTCCGGATCCAGCGTTTTGCCTACCTCCTCAATTGAAATAACTGCTTTGGCCAGCAAAGCATAATCGCGGGCCAGTTGGATGCCGTTGCTGCCAAAAACATAAAGCAGATCGAGCATGATGCGGCCGATGGCTTCATTGAGTGTGAAATGCTGGTGGTGGCGTCTGAGGACAGCCCCGACATCCTTTTCCAGTCGGGTATAGTCTATTCGCCGTTTGCCAATGGCCATGATCCCAACAACGCGGACCACTTTCTCTGGATCACCTGCGGCGATGGCACTGAACAGGTCGGCCAGAAAATAACGCATTTGCCGGGTCAGTTGTCCTGCCAGACCCCAGTCAATGAAACAGAGGCGTGCATCCGGGGTGACCAGAATGTTTCCGCCGTGGGGATCGGCATGGAAGAAGCCCGAGATGACGATCTGATGGAAGACGGACTGTCCTCCGATCCGGGCAAGTTCCCGGCGGCTTTCCAGGGGGATAAGGGTTTGGTCGACTGCAGTGCCGTCGATCCACTCCGTGATCAGTAGCCGGTGTGAAGTGAATTCGTCGTAAACCTGCGGGGCAAAAACATGGTCCGGATCGGGATTCAGGCTGTTGAAAAGAATCGCATTGCGGGCTTCGATTGAGAAATCGAGTTCCTGCATCATACCACGCCCTGTTTCAACCACCACATCGGGCAGGTCGTAGGGCTGTAATTCCTCAATCTTCTCATGCAGCTGGCGGGCCAACCAGCCGATGATTTCTATGTCCGAACGGATGGCTTTCTTGATCTTCGGTCTTTGCAGTTTGACGGCCACCTTGTTGCCGTTTTTTGCCAGGGTGGCCTGATAAACCTGACCAATGGAACCGCAGGCCACCGGTACCGGGTTGAACTGGCTGAAAAAAGCTTCGCGGCTACCGGGCAGTTCCTCCAGCAGGATCTCCTCCATCTCCTCCCAAGGCGTAGCCCGGACATTGCTCCGGAGCTGTTTCAATTCATTGATCAGGGCCTCGGGAAGGATATCGGCCCGGTTGCTGAGAACCTGTCCGAATTTAACAAAGGTGGGTCCCAGTTCCTCCAGGGTCACCCGGAGCCGCTGCCAGATGTTGAGGTTTTGGGATTCCTTGGGGACGAAGTGTGCCAGCCAGGTCTTGGGTATCCCCAGTTGTTCCAGCAAATCACCAAAGCCATGCCTGACCAGAACGGAGGCAATCTCTTTGGCGCGAACCGCGTTGCTGAAAAGGTCAAATGGTTTCAATGAGGCAAAAGGAAACAGTTATCCGGCAGAACGTAAAGAAGCTGGTGGTGGGCAGATTGACTGCCTGAAGGGAAAGACCTTACTTGGACTTGCCTTTGCTTTCTCCCCCCGAGCATTCGGCCATGGCTTTTTCCAAAGCTTCCACTCGTGTTTGCAAGGCATCAAAATCGCTCCGGGGGACGACGCTTCCCTTGCGCAGCATTTCCTCGAGAAGCGTACTCATTTCACCTCTGACCTTCTCGTATTCCGCCCTGCTGCGGTCAACGATCTTGTCCGCCGTTTCCTTTGCTTCATCTGCGGAGAGTTTCCCTTTCTTGACGAGTTCGTTCAACGTGTTTTCCAAGGTTTCCTTGGTCACAACGGTGGCGCCGATTCCGGCGAGTATCCCTTTTTTGAATAGATCAATCATACGACGGACACTATCCACCTGTTTTGCCATCGGCAATACAGAAAAAAAGATTCGCTAGCGGTGCAGGGGATTTTTGGTTGGGGTCCCGCCTTTAGGCGGTCTTATCCCTATCCGAAAGACCGGCTTAAGCCGGGACTCCAACTGGGAATGTCCCGCCTTGCTTTAAAATTAAATGCTTTATAACATTGCACTGTTCACGTTGTAACGCTTTTTTAATACCATTGTGGAATATGAGGAGATGGTTGCGGACTCTCCCGAGGCCCCTTCCGGGAAAGGCCCGGGAACTTGGTTTTTACTGATTTCCGGGCTCTTGCTCATTGCAACGGGTGCTTTCTTCATCCGTTTTGAGCTGAATACCGTCGCCTACGGCGAGGTCAGCCGGGAGTCGGAGGTGTATCTTTTCAGTCCAAAGGACGGTATCGTTTCCGAATTGCCGGTTCGGGAGGGAACGGAGACAGAGCAGGGTTTGACGCTTATGCGTCTGGATACCTGGGAACTGGAACGCGAGCATCTGCAGAAGCGGCAGGAACTGGCGGAGGCGGAAGGGGAGCTGGCCAGCAATCTGCTGGAGCAGGAGGCGCTCGAAAAATACCCCCGGGATCTGGATCGGCTGTTGGCTGAACAACGTATGGAGTTGCTGGAGCAAATCACGGTGTTGCAGCAGGATATTCGGGAACGTTATGCCGAACTCGACCGGGGGCAGTCCCGGGTGTCTTTGGAGCAGGCGCGTTCCCACATTGAATATTTGCGGACGAATTTGCAGAAGCTGGAGACCCGGGTTTTGGATGAGCAAACGAAGGCTGGGTGGCCGGAATTTCAGCTCCGTACCCTGCAATTGCAACAAGCCCGTCTGCGGCAGCGGATTGATTTGCTGAATCAGGAAATTGTCCTTTTGGATGAGTTGATTGAGCGCAGTTCCATCCGGGCGCCTATTGATGGTCAATTGACCTGGTTGGGGAAACGCCGGCCGGGAATGCCGGTCCACAAGGGGGAGTTTGTCGCCAAGATGAGCCAGCCGGACAGTCCCTACCAAGTACGGGCCTGGGTGGGGGAGCGCAACCTCGACCTGATCAAGCCGGGAACGGCGGTCAGGATGGAGAGTCAGGTTTTCGATTCCACCTTCGAGGGCTATGTGCACGGGGAAGTCACCAGTATCTCGGTAGAGCCGTACTTTTTGCGGGATCGTTCGACGAATGAGGAGCCCCGCTATGAGGTTAAGATCCGCGTGGATCGGACACCCTATCCGCTTGTATTGGGGTCCACGCTCAAAACGACCTTTATCCTGGGTAAGCAGAATATTTTCCTGCTGCTTCTGAACAAAGCCGAGGAACGGAGAGAATCGAGTTCATGATTAACGCCCGTATAAAGACCAACAGCCTGGAGGATAATTATCCGAAGGACCTGCTACGTTACATCCGGCTGCAATGGCCCTATATCAAGCGGGGCTTCTATTACATCCTGGCCGGGACTTTGCTGATCGGCCCGATTCCCTTCTTTTTCCAGTTGATTGTGGACGAGTATGTGAAAAGTGGAAACGTGCAGGGTATCGGTGCGGTCAGCCTGATTACGGTGGGGCTCTTATTCCTGCATTTCATTTTTGTCATGATCGGGCTCAATCATAATGCGATGGAGATCTCCCGCAGCATGATGGAGATGCGCGGACGGATTTTTCAGAAACTTCAGTTCCTGCATTTCGGTTATCTGGATGGTCAGAAAACGGGACGCCTGATCTCCAAGTATGCCTTTGACACCCAGGTTGTGGAGGGCGCGGTTATTCCGATCCTTAATAATTTCCTGCCACAGGTTCTCTATGGTACCGTCATGTTCGGCTTGCTCTGCCTGCTGGACTGGCGCCTGAGCCTGATGGTGCTTTTTTATCTGCCAATTTATGCGATCTCTCGCGCTCACTTTTTCAAGAAGATTCAGGCCAGCAACCGGGCCGTTCGTCTGGCCCGCGAGAACCTCACGGGTACCGCAGCCGAATACATTTCAGCCATCCGGCTCGTCCGGGGCTATGGGCAGGAACGCAAGGCAACGAACACCTTGGATGACAGCAGCGCCATCTATGCGGAGAAACGTTCAAACCAGATAGTGTTCAACCAGCTTTTTGGGACATTTTCCTTTGTCAGTACCCAGATCCTGTCCTTGTTGGTTATCGCGGGAGGTGGGTTGTTCGTACTGCAGAACCATCTGTCGATCGGCACCCTTTTTGCCTTCATGGCGGCCATGCCTTTCATTCTGGCTCCCATTCAAATGTTCACCAACATGAGCCAGCAGTACTTTAACGGCAAAGAAAGCTACAACAGTATTCAGGAATTACTCGAAAGCCGTTACGTGGAAAGCTGGAAGGGGGAACGCACCATTCCCAACATGCAGGGATCTGTCGAGTTCAAGGATGTGTCCTTTCGCTATGATGGTGGCAAAGCGCTGGTTTTTGATCACTTGAACTTGAAAATCAATGTCGGCGAGCACGTGGCTCTGGTGGGGCCTTCCGGATCCGGGAAAAGTTCGATCGCCAATCTGGTCCTGGGACTTTACAGCCCGGTTGGGGGCCAAATCCTGATCGATGGGGTCCCCCAGGAGGAATTGAATATGCGTTGGTTCCGGCGACAGTGCGCAATTGTCATGCAGGAATCCCTGCTCTTTTCCGGCAGTGTGATGGAGAATCTCCGCTTCGCCCGCTTGAAGGCGACTGAGGCGGAGGTGATTCAAGCGGCAAAAATGGCCAATGCGCATGAGTTTATTCTGCAGCTTCCTCAGGGCTATCATACCCCGGTTGGGGAGCGGGGTGTGGCTCTTTCCGGAGGTCAGCGCCAACGTCTTTCCATCGCCCGGGCCATCCTCCGGAATCCACGCATTCTGATTCTTGATGAAGCGACTTCTGCACTGGACTATGAAAGTGAACGTTTGATTCAGGAAGCGTTGGAACGATTGGCTGAGGGCCGGACGGTGATTACCATCGCCCACCGTCTCAGTACGATCAAGAACTCCCACCGTATTCTGGTGCTGCAGGAAGGTAAGGTGGTGGAATCCGGCTCCTACGACGATCTGTCAGACCGGGGCGGCTATTTTCAGGCTCTGCTTGCGGCTCAGGGCGACGCCCACTGAATTATCTCACCGGATATTCGGGGTAGAGCTTCGTCTGTGGGTTATGACTTTGCTACGAGTTGCCCCTTCTCAATATCCGCCTCCATCAACTTTCCCTTGGGAAAGAGCCGAACATGGCGAAAAGAGACGGAGACGATTTTGCCCGGGTGGAGATCCAGCTCGCGCAGCTGTTCGCGGGACACCTCAGCCTCAAAGGGCTCGTGTGTTCCCACCCTCTCCAGTGTGACCCGGCCATAGTTGCCGGCGGAGAAGATATGCTGGACTTTGGCTTTCAGGGCGTAGGCGTGGGTCTGGCTCTCCTCCGGTTCAAGTTCCACATCGTGGGGACGGACGTAGAGGGCGTCTCTGATTTGTTCTCTGTGCCGTTCACTCACGCCCGAGACAAAACGATTAACATTACCGAGAAACTCTATGACAAAAGGTGAGACCGGTTGGTCGTATACGGACTGAGGATCTCCGACCTGTTCGATCTTTGCGTTGTTCATGACCACGACCTCGTCAGCCAGTTCCAGTGCCTCCTCCTGGTCGTGGGTTACGAATATAGTGGTCACCTGTATTTCCTCCTGAAAAGTCCGGAGCCAGCGTCGGAGGTCCTTGCGTACCTTGGCGTCAAGAGCGCCAAAAGGTTCATCCAGCAGGAGCACTTTAGGTTTCATGGCCAGGGCGCGGGCGAGGGCAACGCGTTGCCGTTGCCCCCCGGAAAGCTCGCTTGGGTAGCGCTTCCCAAAGCCATCCAGTTGTACGAGTCCGAGTAATTCGTTTACCCTTGCTTTAATGGTGTTACGGGGAGGGCGGTTCCTGCGTGGCAGTGAATTCAGGCCGAAAGCAATGTTCGCCGCCACTGTCATGTGCTTGAACAAGGCATAGTGCTGAAAAACAAAGCCTACGCCCCGTTGGCCGGCCGGGGTGGCGGTGACATCTTTGCCATGGAAGAGCACACGGCTGGTCTGCACCGAATCGGGAAACTCAAGGCCGGCGAGAATGCGTAACAGTGTGGTCTTCCCGGAACCGGAAGGGCCGAGAAGCGAGACCAGTTTGCCGTCCGGGACTTCCAGGCTCACATTGTCCAGAGCTTTGTAGGTCCCGAAGGTCTTATTGATTTGGATGGCTTGAATTCCCATGATGTGTGTGGTGGTAGGGGTTTAGGTTCTGCGGTGGGAGTACCATTCGAGGGTGTTTTTTAGTATCAAGGTGAAAAGGGCAAGGAAGGCGAGGAGTGAGGCCAATGCAAAGGCCGGGACGGTGGCGTAGTCGAA
>CAZCJJ010000119.1:0-10501 GCA_964499045.1 uncultured Opitutales bacterium
GCCTCATAGAGCCGGTAAAAGGAACACAGTTTTTCCTGCAGGTGCTCCAGCCAGGGGTAGCGTTCGCTGATAACGTCTTCGAGATTGCGGCAGGTGTTGCGGGTATAGCTGAAGATTTCCGCCACCACCCTTGCCTTGGGGTGATCCTTGTTTTTGAGAAAACCGCTGTCCGCTTCACGGATCACTTCGGAAAGGAGGGCTTCGGCATCCCCCTGATCGAGTATGGTGAAGTGGGGGTCAATGCCGAGGCTCGCCCCCTGCCAGCGGAGGATGCGTTGCCCTATACTGTGAAAAGTGCCGCCCCAGAAGGCATGGGCAGGCACGCCCGTCAGTTCCTCCACCCGGTGCAACATCTCGCGGGCGGCCTTGTTGGTGAATGTCAGCAGGAGGATATCTCCGGCCCGGTGCCCGCGTTCCAGCAGCCAGGCCACGCGGTAAGTCAAGGTGCGTGTCTTTCCCGAACCCGCTCCCGCCAGCACCAGCGCCGGCCCGTCGCCTGCTTTCACTGCTGCCAGCTGCTCGGGGTTCAACTCGTGCTCAAAGTCGATGCCACCAGCTGGAATACCTTGGGGCGGGGAAATACTGTGCGGAGATCCGTTCATAAAAGCGCGCAATGTAGCCGCCCTTGCCTATCCACGGCAAGGCACTTATTCGACCAGGCCTGAAAGAGGTTGGCTGAAGCCTTTATAGGCGGATAGCGGATGAATAATGAATAATGGCGGAGGGAGGGAAATTGGGAATTACGAATTATGAATTACGAATTGGGAAAACCGAGAGGCAAGGTAGGAACCTCACGCAAAGACCCCAAGGCGCCAAGCCTTTCATCCGCCTGGTTTATTCCGGTCTTTGGGTCTTTGCGTGAGCCGTTTTTCGGAGTTCGGTCCGATGGTCTGACAGTTATAGGATCATGCAGTCTGACTGTTTTACCCTCCGGCCACGCTCTTACGAGCGCAGCTACGAATCCCCTAAACCACAAAACACCAAAATCCCTACCAGCCTACTTTCGTAAAGGTCATTTTGTTCAAAAAAACTTGAACACAATAGGGTGGGGTGTCACAAGATCAAGGAACGGCTTATGTCTGAGATTGTCCCTGTCCCTGCTTCTGTCGGAGGCGAAGTGGTTCCAGTCCTTGAATTGAAGGAGTGGGAGCATACGGTCATTGATCTCTTCGTGAATGCCTCGCAATTGATCGGTTTGCCAAAATCCGTGGGTCAGATTTACGGACTGTTGTTTTGCCGTGAGGATCCCTTGCCGATGGATGACATTGTGGGGGGGCTGCGCATCAGCAAGGGTTCGGCGAGCCAAGGCTTGCGAACCTTGCGGCAGATCGGGGCGGTGAAACCGGTCTTTGTGCTGGGGGACCGCCGCGACCATTTTGTGGCGGAAACCAAGTTGAGACAATTGGTCAGCGGGTTTCTGGCGGATCAGGTGGAGCCTCATCTGGACAGTGGACAAAGAAGGCTCGACCACTTGGAGTCACTGGTGAAAAAAGGTTCCGAGGGGATGGATAGCGAGCATGCGGTGGCCCGTTTAAAGCTATTGAAATCCTGGCATGATAAGGCGTCGAAAGTGATACCGATTGTCCGGCGAATCCTTTGAATAAGTTTTATTCAATATACCCCCCACGGAGGTGGCGTGACCTCACGCCGCGCTTGGAGCGTTGTTTTCGGGGGTGGGGTCACCCCCGCTCCTTGGGGGTTTTGTTCATCAATACTCAGTTTTGGGGGCGGAGAATCCACATGTCGGTGGTAAAGTTGAGTGCGTCATTCCAGCTCATGGTCTTGAATTCATGTCCCGGTCCCCAGGAGTCGGAGTAAACCACGTCTCCCTCCGGATGTACACCGATCATCAGGCGGGCGTGGCCGGGGATGAACCAGATGATGGGAATCCCCTGTTCGATGACGCTCAGGATTTCATGGCGCCTCCGCGTCCGCAGTTCCTCCAGTCGGAAGGGGGTGGCGTTGCAGACCCGTCGCATGGCTTGAATGATGTTGTTTCGCTGGGTGCCGCCCCGGCTCATCGTACTGTGCTGGGCCTCGGTGCGCGACAATTCGGCCAAGGCATGCATATCGACCGGATAGCCGTAAAAGTTGAGGACCCGGGCGAGGGTGGCTGCGGCACAATAGCCTTTGTCGCCCTGACTGATCATTGGGATCCGGTCGATGTAGCGATGGCCCTGATCGGAGGTTTTGACTGAGGCGGCGAGCCTTTCAGTCAGGTTTCCGGAAGGAGGGGAGTCGATGGCGGTGGCCTCATGCGTCCGGTTTTTGCGGAACGATTGAAGTTCCAGAATGAGGTACTCGTTTCGCCGGTGGCGGAGGATGGCCTGAATGTCGTTGGGGAGGAAATAATTTTCCACATCGTCCCGGACGGCGGTGATTTCGCTGCGGGCCCCACTGCGGGCTCCGCTGCCCCGTCCGGTGTCAAAAGCCCCTTCGATCCGGTCCAGTTGTTCCTGCAGGGTCCGGTAAGCTTGCAGGGGGTTGGCGATGCGGCTTTGATAAGAGTCTCCCTTGTTCCAGAATTCGATGACGATCCGGGGGTTTCCCTCTTGGGAGAAATCAAGGTCCAGATGCAGGGCATTCAGGTCCCAGGCACTGGCATCCTGATCCGACTGCATGGATTGCAGGCGGAGGGGGTCCTCACTGGTGCCGGCCAACAGACGCACTTCACCACCGAAGAGGCGACGGGCCAGTACTTGCGGAGAGGCGGGCCAGGGGACATCGGCCTGCATTTGTTTCAATAGCAGGGGGAATCCGGCGAGGGATTCCCGTACGGTGGCGTAGCGGTTCGGGTGTGTCGCGGTCAGATTCGGAATGGGAATAAGGGCTTTGACCGGAGCCCCGGGGTTGGGGAAGAGCACCAGCCATTGATCATCCTCCCATTGTTCCTCCAGGACCCGGACCCGGATGCCCGGTTGGAAATCGCCCAGTTTTACCTGCGGATCATCCGGACTGTAGGCGGGGGTGGGAATTTCAAAACGCCACTCATGCGGAGGCTCCAGAGGTCGGAAACCCGGTTCCGCTTGGGTATTCGTTCCGGAAAAGAACAGTAAGGCGATGACCGGAAGGAGAGGTGTTTGGGGTAGCATGGTGCCTTATTTGTCGGTCGCCTCTCTCTTGGCTTCGGCGATTATTCTGCCAATGGCGTGCCAATCCTCAATGTCAAGCTGACCGTTGGCCGCCGGCACGATACTTTGGATATGATCCGGTTTCTTGACCCCGACAATGGCGCAGGAAACGGCAGGGTGAGTGAGTATCCAGCGGATTGCGAGCTGGGGCATGGTCAAAGCATATTTTTCACAGAAGGGTTGAAGTGAGTCCAGCGCATCCAGAATGCGGTGGAAAGCCGGAGCCTGGAAGAGCGGGTTGTTTTGGCGGCTATCGGTGAAGTGCTCGTCGCGGGAGTACTTACCGGTCAGCAGACCGCGGTAAAGCGGGGAGTAGGCGATGACCCCGATCCGGTTTTGTTGGCAGTGGGGAAGCTCCCTCGCTTCAATATCGCGGCTGAGCAGGCTGTAGGGTGGCTGGAGGCATTCGATATCAGTGTATTGGGCGTACAGTTTCATCTGTTCCACGTTGAGGTTGCTGACGCCGAACCAACGGACTTTGCCGTCTTTTTTCAGTTTGGCGAAAGCGGCGGCGACTTCATCCGGGCGGGTCAGCGGGTCCCAGGCATGAATCTGGTAGAGATCGATGGTATCGATTTTAAGACGGCGCAAGGATGCCTCACAGGCCTGTAAAATATATTCGTAGCGCGTGTCGGGGTAACGATTCTGGCCCTTGAGGAAGTTCCAGTAAAATTTGGTGGCGATGACAAACTGGTCGCGGGTGCCTTCTTCCTTGAGCAGTGCCCCGAGTGATTCCTCGGCGAAGCCATCTCCGTAGGCATCGGCGGTATCAATGAAATTGACACCGCATTCCAATGCGGCCCGCACGGACTGGCGCCATTCATCCTGAGGGATGTCGCCCCAAAAGGTTGGCGAGAGTTGCCAACAACCGAAGCAGATGCGTGTGACTTGTAAATCCGTTTTGCCCAATTGTATTTTATCCATGCCGCTGATTTAGCCATATGGCAGGTAATTTGACCATACCTTTGTTTGGATCCGCATAAAATCAACTCAGCCCGGTGCAGATAGCATTAAAAGGAGCGTGGGCATCTTGCCCGCGTTTTTGCACCACTATTTTATTGCCGATTATCTTTATGCGACCTTTGCTTGCTGCTTATGATTATTTCATATTACAAGGACCGGTTTGTTGAGGAGGGCGAGACGGTTGTTCCGTTGGAGGAACGGGCCTTCAACTTCGGGGACGGTGTGTACGAGGTGGTGCGTTTTTATGGCGGGAAAGGGTTCGGGCTGCGGGAACACCTTGAACGCCTGGCGAGGAGTGCCGCCGCCATCCGGATAGAGTTGCCTTATACTTTGGATGTCTTGGGCGATCTGATTTCAACTGCTGTGGAAAAGACCGGAGAGCGGGATGTGGATGTGTATTTTCAAATTTCGCGGGGGGAGGCACCCCGTCTGCACCCCTTTCCGGGGACGGCTTCCTGTCTGGCCATGGTGGCCAAGCCGGCCCGTAGGGTCAAGGAGGAGCAACGCAACAAGGGTATCGCCACGATCACACACCCTGACGAGCGCTGGGCCAATTGCCACATCAAGTCGTTGAATCTGTTGCCCAATGTGTTGGCCAAGCAGGCGGCTTTCGATGCCGGAGCCAGCGAATCTATTTTGATCCGGGATGGGGTGGTGACCGAGGGATCGTCCAGTAATGTCTTTACTGTTTGTCAGGGCACCTTGTACACGGCACCGGCGGACCGTCGTATCCTCAACGGGATTACCCGTCGAGTGGTTCTCGGTTTGGCCAATGACCTGGGAATTCCGGTCCGGGAGGAGTCTTTGGCGGAAGCGGTATTGTCGAATGAAGCGGAGGAATTGTTTGTGACCAGTACGACGATGGAAATCATGCCTGTGAGTTCTCTGAATGGTAAACCGCTTCCCACCGCCGGAATGGGGCCCATCACCGAAAAACTGATGCAAGGGTTCGTTTCCAAAATCGGATCGGAAAAATAAGTTGCTGCGTTTGTCAGGACGTGGGTCTATCCCGCATATCTTGTGAGATAAGCGGGCTATGGTCCCGAAAAGGAGCGTGGGTACAGTGACCACAGAAACCTCGGCGAAGGTGGTTCCTCCGACTTCGTCAAGACTACGACGTACAGGATGCCCGTGCTTCTGGTCTCTCTGAAGAAAAATCCTGAATACTCATTGGCGTCGATTTCGATACTCCCTCTTTACGAAAGTGTTACCCATATCCTGAGCTTTTCGAAGGACTTCAGCCTTCTTTGCTTCGCGTGAAGTAAAAGGCTCAGTCGAAGACCACGGTTTTATTGTTATAGACAAGGATGCGGTTTTCGAGGTGCCAGCGGATGGCTTGGGCGAAGACTGTTTTTTCGAGGTCCTTGCCGCGGCGGATAAGATCGCCGGGGCCATGGCGGTGACTGACCCGGGTGACATCCTGGGCGATGATCGGGCCCTCATCTAGGTCGGCGGTGGCATAGTGGGCGGTGGCTCCGATTAGTTTCACTCCGCGGGTGAAGGCCTGATGGTAGGGCTTTCCACCGGCAAAGGCGGGCAGGAAGCTGTGGTGGATGTTGATGACCGGGCAGCCGACCTGGCGGAGGAAGGAGTTGGAAAGGATTTGCATGTAGCGCGCCATGACTACCAGCTCGGCCTCGCAGTCGTGAATCAGTCTGAGTTGTTCTGCCTCCGCATCGGCCTTGTTTTCATGATTTACCGGGATGCAGTGAAAGGGGAGGCCGTAGTTCACGGTGTCCTCTTCCAGATCCGGGTGGTTGGAAAGGACAGCAGCGACCTGTCCGGGCATATCGCCGGCCCGGAAGCGAAGCAGGATATCGTGGAAGCAGTGTTCGGTTTTTGACACCATAACCACGACCTTGGGGCGGTCGCTGGAACGGGCGACCCTGACCTGCATCCCGAGTTCGCTGCGGGCCATTTCACTAAAGGTCCCGGCCTCTTCCTCATGTCCCGCCTCGCCGGGGATCCATTCCACTCGTTGAAAGAAAATCCCGGCTTCCCCGTCACGGTGCTGGTCGGCATGGATGACGTTGCCGCCGCGTTCAAATATCCAGCCGGCGACACGGGCTACGATGCCCGGGCGATCCGGCCCGGAGAGCAGTGCTATGAGAGTGGTGGAAGGCATGGTTGGCTTGGTTATTCAGTGGGGGTGGGGATATCGGAGTTCGTAGTTCGGATATCGGAGTTCGAAAAAACGGAGAGGCAACGCGGGAGTCTCTCGCAAAGACGCGAAGACGCGGAGAAAAGTAGGCTGAAGCTTTAGCGAGGCGATAGGAGTTTAGGCTGTAGGCTGGTAGGTGTTTTGTGGTTTAGGGGATTCGTAGCTGCGCTCGTAAGAGCGTGGACCGGAGGGTAAAACTGTCAGACCATCGGACCGAACTCCGAAAAACGGCTCACGCAAAGACCCAAAGACCGGAATAAACCAGGCGGATGAAAGGCTTGGCGCCTTGGGGTCTTTGCGTGAGGTTCCTACGTTGCCTCTCGGTTTTCCCAATTCGTAATTCATAATTCGTAATTCCCAATTTTCCTCTCTCCGCCATTATTCATCCGCTATCCAAAAACCCCTACAGCCTATAGTCTAAACCCCTATCCCTCCTCCTTGGTAGGCGGCGATGTCTTCATCCTGAATCACATCGACCTGATGGAGCCAGAGGTGGGCATAGCGGCCTTCGTTCAGCAGCAGTTCTGAATGGGTGCCCTGTTCCAGGATTTGTCCGTTTTCGAGCACCACGATATTGTCTGCCTTGCGTATGGTGGAAAGGCGGTGGGCTATGATCAGAACCGTGCGTTCGGCCATCAGTGTTTCCAGGGCGCGTTGGATCTGTTTTTCCGTGATGGTATCGACGCTCGCGGTGGCCTCATCGAGGATGATCAGGGGCGGATTCTTCAGGAGGACACGGGCGATCGTGAGCCGTTGTTTTTCCCCTTGGGACAGGCGGATGCCTTTTTCGCCGATGTTGGTGTCCAGCTTGTCCGGCAGGCGCTGGACAAATTCCCAGGCGGAAGCCCCCTTCAGAGCGATGATAATCTCCTCGTCCGTGGCCCCCTCCTTGGCCAGTTGAAGGTTGTCGCGGACCGAGCCCTCGAAGAGGAAAGGATCCTGAGCCACATGGCCGATATGGGCGTGGATCGCATCGAGGGAGAGTTCGCGGATATCCACTCCATTGACCAGAACCTTGCCTTCGGTGGCGTCATAGGCCCGCATGGCAAGGTTGGCGATGGTGCTTTTGCCCGCTCCGGTGTGTCCGACGAGGGCGGTGACTTTACCGGGTTCGAGTTCGAGGTTGAAGTGCTTGAGGACGGCGGGGCGCCCGGGGTATTGGAAGGTGACATTGCGGAAATCAATACGCGGGAGTCCCGGCGGGAAAGCTTTGGGGTTGGAGGGATCTTCCACTTCCACTTTGGCATCCAGGATTTCAAAAACCCGGTCGCCGGAGGCTTTGCCTGCCGCCAGCATGTGGTTGATGCCGTGCAATTGATTCAGAGGCTCGTAGAGCATGCGTGTATAGAGGAGGAAGGCCACCATTTGAGGGAACTGGAAAGTCGCGTTTTCCTGCAGCATCAGGTATCCGCCAACCCCGATGACGCTGATCATGCCCATATGGGTAACCATGGTGCAGCCGGGATTGTAGAAGGCCCAGCGGTACATGGCGCGGAGAGTCCGCATGCGCAGGGTTTCCGCCTTTTCCTCGAAGCGCTGGTTTTCCCTTTTCTGGAGGGCAAAGGTCTGGATCAGCCGGTTGCCCTGGATATCCTCAACCAGCAGGCTGTTTAAATCGGCCGCTGACTCCCGGACGCGTTTCCAGACTTTGCGGGATCCCCTCGCGTAGGCGACTCCGACCACAAGGAGGATGGGGACCGGCAGAAAGACAAACCAGGCGAGAAAGGAGTCGGTGAGGAAAAGCATGATGGTGACTCCCACGATCATGACGAGCGCCCGTCCGCCCATTTCAGTTCCGTCCAGCAGCGCGCGTTCCACGCTGGCGACATCTTCGATCACCCGGGAGGAAATCTCACCGCTTTTCCGTTGGTCGTAAAAGGATACGGGCAGGGCCAGCAGTTTGGTGTGGATATCGCGCCGCATGTCTTTGAGCACCCGCTGCTCAAGGGTGTTGTTCACGGCGATGCGCAGGCCGTTGAAGATCTCGCTCCCCAGGTACAGCAAACCGATCAGGAGGATGCCCCAAGCCAGTTGCTGGTAGGTCCCCTGATCGGCAATGTCCTGGAGGATGCCCTCACTGGCCTTGGGAATGGCAATAACCATCAGCGTCATACCAATGGCCAGGCACTGTGTCATAATGAACAGCCCCTTGTAACGGAAAAGATAACGGGAAACGCGCCAGATGGTTTTCATATCGTAAAACGTGCATTCATACCGAAAAAGCACGGCTTGGCAAATGAGGAGTGAAAACGAAGGCGCGGGGCGGGACTTGTAGCTTACCCATGTATGGTTTTTCCCGCCCTGCGGATTTTACGGTTTGCCCGGCAGGGGGCTCTCCACTAATCAGAAAAAATGCCCAGTAAACCGATACCCGGCTCGACCGGAGAAGTGCTGACAGAGCTTCCTTCTCCTTATCTGCCTCATGGTCCTACAGGACTGCTCCATTTGCCGCGTTTCATCGCCAAAATTCGCTATGTGCAGGAGCACGGAGCCCTGCCGCCCAGCTATCGCAAAAATTACAAGCGGGGCTTTGACCGCTTTCTCTGCCTGCATTTGGGGGTCGATCCGGGGGCGGTCGAGGCCATTGTTATGGAAAGCCCGGACGAGGAGACGATGAACCAGCGCCTCGCGGCCCTTTTCCCGGCGGATGTGCGGGCGCATGTCTGGAACCGCGAAGTGGTTCACAAGGGCATGTCGGCGGCCGGACGGGAGTTTCTGGAGGAGGCTCTGACTGAAATGGGTTGCCCGGACCGGGCGAAGGACATCCTCTCGGTCTGCGATCTGATTGATTTTGACGAAGGGCGGATTCCCTGATTTTTTCTGTAACCGGAGGTTTTCTTTGGGGTTCTTATATAATGTTGGCTAAGGAATGAGAATAAATCAACCACTGATGGACACCGATGAACACTGATGGGAGAAAAATCCAAATCGATAGCGATTTCGATCCCGATGAAACAAAATCCCAACAATCGCTGCACTCAGGCAAAGGAGGCACGGGCGTCTCGCCCGTGAATTTTGATGTACGTGGGCGAGACGCCCACGCTCCTTTTTGGGGTTCGTTTAGCGGAGGCAAGTGCGCATTTGGATTGCACCGGACTATTTAAAATCAAACGGGAGGATGAATATGACACGGCAAAAAGCGGCGGTAGGTTTGGGTTTGTTATGGGCTGCCTCGGTGGGGGCGGCTTTTTGGGTCGGGCAGGGCTGGGTGCCTGCCGACGTGCGGATTACCGATCGCTGGGTCAGCCCGGGTGACGGGAAACCCCCGCTTTCACCCGGCTTGCGTTCAACGGAGGATGCTTTTTCAGCGGGGGACTATGCGGACTGGGACGATGCCCGGATGGCTGGCCCGAGTGCCCTCAATGCATTTTCCCGGCTCCTGGGGGCTCCCGGAGAAGGGGATTTGTGGGATGAAGCGGTGATGCAGGTGAATCGGCTCAATCCCGCGGATATCGGAGCGGCTTTGGAAATGTTGGCGGGGCTGCCGGACAGTCGTCGCCGAAGTGCCCTGATGCTTGATTTGTTGCAGCGCTGGGGGAAGTCTGATCCGGCGGCAGCCTTGGATTATGCCGGCAATGCGGAATCCCTGCGCTTCCGTTATCAAGCTCTGGAGCAGGTCCTTTCCGGCTGGGCGACCCAGGACCCGGTGGCGGCGATGGCCTGGCTGGACGAGCATTCCGGCAATGAATCCCTGCGTGCCTTTCAGCGGCAGTTCCTTGCGGTGGTGGCGGGCTATGCCGAAAAGGACCCGACGGGGGCCTTTGCCTATGCGGCGAACCTGCCTGAGGATCTGGGGGCGGATCGCCGCATGAAAAATCAGGCTTTGAATCGCGCGATTGAAGCCCTTTTCGCCCAAGGTGACCTGAATACCGCCATGGGCCTCGTTCAGGGGCTGCCTGATGGGGATATGAAAAACCAGGCCCTGAACCAGTTTGTCGGGGAATGGGCCCGGCAGGATCCGGAAGCGGCTCTGAATTGGATGGGCTCTCTCGGAGACGGGGTGGATCAGGAGTCATTGCGCCGCTCCCTGATGCGTTCGTGGGCGGATGCGGATCCGCAGAGTGCGGCGAACTGGTTGGCCGCGCAGGAAGTCTCCGGACGGGACATGGGCTTTCTTGTTACCGGATTGATTGCCCGCTGGAGTGAATACGATACGGAGGCGTCGGCCCAATGGTTGAACCAGATGCCTCCCTCCCCGGAAATTGACCGTGCGGTGGCCGTCTATACTGCCCGTGTCGCGGCGGAT
>CAZCJJ010000120.1:0-3360 GCA_964499045.1 uncultured Opitutales bacterium
GGGCGCGGAGGTGGACCATGAGCAGGCTGATATCGGCTGGATTGACGCCGCTGATGCGGCTGGCCTGGGCCAGATTGGCTGGGCGCACATCGGCTAATTTCTGCGCACTCTCTTTACGTAAGCCATTGATTTCCAAATAATTGAGATTTCGATCCAAGCGGATTTTCTCCAAGTCCCGGAAGCGGGCAACCGTACGCATTTCCCGTTCCAGATATCCCTTGTAATAGACACGGTAGAGCACCTCTTCTTTGGTTGCATGGGACAGTTTTTCGAAATCAGGGGGGAAAGAAACGGACTCCCCCTCCCCTACCCTGCGAACGGCATCTCCAAGAGACCCCTTCGGACTTCTCAGTTTTTCAAACTCACTGGTCCAATGATGAACAGCCCCGGCCTTGGCCATGACCCGCTTCAGGCGCTCTGGTGGGAGCAATCCAAGCCGCTGGGCTTCTCCGGCCATACGGACCTCGGCACTACCATGATTGAATAAAAGACGGTATTCGGCGCGGCTGGTAAACATCCGGTAAGGCTCCTTGGTGCCCTTGGTGACCAAATCGTCGATCAGAACCCCAATATAGGCCTCGTGGCGGCCCAAAACAAGTGGATCAAGGCCACGGACCTTGCAAACGGCATTGACCCCGGCGACAAGCCCCTGCCCTGCTGCCTCCTCGTAACCGGAAGTACCATTGATTTGCCCTGCAAAAAAGAGATTTTCGACCTTTTTGGACTCCAGACTCGGATATAGCTGGGTTGGAGGGGCAAAATCGTATTCGACGGCATAAGCCGGGCGCAGCATGACGGCATTTTCCAAACCCTGCACGCTGCGAAGCATTTCAAGCTGCACATCGAAAGGCAGACTGGTGGAGAAGCCATTGATATACCATTCGTCCGTATTGCGCCCCTCGGGCTCCAAATAGAGCTTGTGCGATGGTTTTTCGGCGAATTTGACGAACTTATCCTCGATGGACGGACAATAGCGCGGCCCCGTGCCGGAAATGTCGCCTCCATAGAGTGGCGACAAGTGCAGATTGTCGCGCACAACGCAGGCGGTAGTGTCGGTGGTGTTGGTGGCCCAGCAAGACAACTGGTCCTGGCCCGGGATCCATCCAAGACGTCGTTGACCGGATTGTTCCACGTGGAACAATGATTCCGCCCACCCGGGGTGCTCTTTAAATTGTTCCACGTGGAACAGATCTTCTCCCAGGCGAGTATCATAAAAACCGAACAACGTTGGGGAGGGATCACCTTTTTGCTCTTCACACTGACTAAAATCGATACTTGATCCCAATATACGGGGTGGGGTGCCTGTTTTCAACCGCTCCAGCTCTATACCCGCCTCCAAGAAGCTGCCGGACAGGCCTTTGGCCGAGAAATCCCCGAGGCGACCGCCTTCATTCTTATTCTTTCCTATATGCATCAGTCCACGCAGAAAGGTTCCGGTGGTCACCACGACGGTCTGGGCATGGAATTCGATATCGAGGTTTGTTTTTACACCGATAACCCGATCTTTATCATAAATCAGGCCTTCCACCATGACTTGGAAGAGTGTCAGATGCGCTTGCAGCTCAATGACATGCTTCATCCGGTATTGGTAGGCCTTTTTGTCGCACTGGGCACGGGGAGCCTGTACGGCTTTACCTTTGGAGGCGTTGAGCAGCCTGAACTGGATCCCGGTGGTGTCGGTATTCAGGGCCATTTCGCCCCCGAGGGCATCGATTTCCCTAACGATATGGCCTTTAGCCTGTCCTCCGATCGCCGGGTTGCAGCTCATTTGAGCAATCGTATCCATGTTTCCTGTCAGCAGGAGTGTATCGGCCCCAAGGCGGGCGGCGGCCAGGGCTGCCTCGCAGCCGGCATGGCCGGCCCCGCAGACGATAACGTCATAGGGCTGCTTCCGGCCAAAGCGGAGTGGTTTCTTTTCAAGAGCGGAACTCATTATTTATCAATTACTTACCTATGCAAAAGCCACTGAAAAGTTTATCCAGAACCTGTTCATTATCCATTTTTCCGACCACCTCTCCAATCGCATCCAAGGCTTCCCGGAGGTCGCTGGCCATCAATTCCGTTGGCTCCCCGGTTTCAATTTTCCTTACGGCCTCGCTCAGGGCAGAGCGGCAACGGCTCAGGGCCTGAGCGTGGCGGGCACTGAGGATCAGCCGGTCGGATGTCGGCACGACATCATCCTGTTCCAGTGTTTTCTGCAATATTCCGCGAAAATCCTCCATCCCCTCACCGGAGAGCAGTGAAATCCGGACGTGCGGACAGTCGGGGAGGAAGCGATCCATGGCCGGATTCCGGCCCAGATCGCTTTTATTTTCGACCACGAGGGTACAATTTTGCTGAAAATGGGTCAGGGCTGCGGGGGGAAGGGGAGGGGAGTCGAGCGATCCATCCACCACAACCAGAAAGAAGTCGGCTTCCTCCAGCTTTTGCAGTGTTTTATGCATACCGAGTTTTTCCACTGACTGAGAGCTGTCATGCAGGCCGGCGGTATCCACTATCTGCAGCACATAGGGACCGACCATGATTTTTTCAGTGATAAAATCTCGGGTGGTCCCGGGTTCCGGACTGACAATGGCGCGGTCCTCTCCGAATAGAGCATTGAGAAGGCTGCTTTTTCCTGCATTTGGGGGCCCCACCAGCACGGTGCGGATCCCTTCGGACAGGACTTGCTTGTAGCGGCTGGTTTCGATCAGTGAATCCAGTTTTTTTCTCAATTTTCCGATCTCATTGACCGGCCCCTCTTCTTCTTCAGGAGGCAGATCTTCATCCGGGAAATCGATATAAGCCTCCACTCCAGCCATGACCTCAAGTACCTGATCTGCAAGGGTTTCCATTTCCTTTCGCAACTCACCTCCCAGTTGCCGCTGGGCGGCTGCCAGGGCCCGGTCACTACGGGCGCGGATGATATCGGCCACAGCTTCGGCCTGACTAAGGTCGAGTTTACCGTTGAGGAAGGCTTTCCGGGTAAATTCGCCTGGTTCCGCCAGGCGGCAACCGCGTTCAATCAAGTCTTCGATCACTTTTTGGGCGATATAGGGGTTCCCGTGGAGGGAAATCTCCAGCATAGCTTCGCCGGTATAGGATTTTCCGTGTTCGTAGAAAACAAAGACGGTTTGATCGAGGATGCGGCCCTCTTTGTCGGTATAGACGGCGAGATTTGCCTGACGTGGGAGGGGTGGGGAGGTATTTTTGAAGCACTGCCTGGCCAGATTCAGGCATTCCGGACCGGAAACACGCACGAGGGCGAGTGCAGACTCACCGGTGGGTGTTCCCAAGGCAACAATGGTATCTCCTGACGACATGGGAAGGCATTGTGGTGAAGTGAGTGCCTTCTGTCACGAATGGAGTTCGGATATCGGA
>CAZCJJ010000120.1:3460-10328 GCA_964499045.1 uncultured Opitutales bacterium
AGGATTTTCTCTTTAATTTCGCTGGCGACCTTGGGGTTTTCTCCGAGGAAGGTTTTGGCGGCTTCGCGGCCCTGGCCGATGAGTTCACCGTTGTAGCTGATCCAGGCCCCCTTCTTTTCAAGGATTTTGTGTTCGATACCCAAGTCGAGGATGGAGCCTGTCTTGGAGATTCCCTCATTGTACATGATATCGAATTCACATTCGGTGAATGGGGGTGCGACCTTGTTTTTGACCACTTTGACGCGGGTCCGGTTGCCAGTCACCTTACCGGAAGGGTCTTTGATCTGGCCGATACGGCGGATATCGATACGGACCGAGCAGAAGAATTTCAGGGCCCGGCCGCCGGGGGTGGTTTCCGGGCTCCCGAACATGACCCCGATTTTTTCGCGGATTTGGTTGGTAAAGATACAGACGCACTTGCTTTTGCTGATCGCGGCGGTGAGGCGGCGCATGGCCTGGCTCATCATACGTGCCTGGAGGCCGACGGTGGTGTCTCCCATCTGGCCATCGAGTTCCACTTTGGAGACGAGGGCGGCGACGGAGTCCACGACGATCACATCGACGGCTCCGGAGCGGATGAGGGTTTCGGTGATATTGAGGGCATCTTCGCCTGATTCTGGCTGGGAGACGATGAGATTTTCGAGATCGACCCCGACGACTTTGGCGTAGCGGGGGTCGAGTGCGTGTTCCACGTCGATAAAGACGGCATTGCCGCCGTTTTTCTGGGCTTCGGCAATGATGGAGAGACAGAAGGTGGTTTTACCGGATGATTCCGGCCCATAGATCTCGCAAACACGCCCCCGGGGGAGGCCGCCGACGCCCAAAGCGAGATCGATTGCGACCGAGCCGGTGGACAGGGTATCCACATTCATTTTGCTGGCATCCCCCATCCGCATGAGGGTACCCTCACCGAATTGTTTGTTGACGGCTGTCAAAGCCAGGTTGAGGGCTTCCTGGTTCCGGCGGCCCGGGGCGGCGGTTTCCGTTTGTTTGCTTTTTGCTGCGCTGGACATGATATCTATAGAGATGGGTTAAAAGATTGTTTTTTCCAAGCTGTCATATTGAATCGGGGAATCAAGCACTAATGTTATTTTGTTCACTATTTTCTTTTCTTATTCATCCAAACCATGATCGTCATTGAAACCCAAAGGAGCATGGGCATCTTGCCCGCGAGTTTGAAAAACACGGGCGAGACGCCCGTGCTCCTTTCAGGTCTGAACAGTTATTGTTGTAATCCCGCGCGCTATTTTCTTTCTCAAGCGATTAATTTATGAGCCACCACCCTACTGACATCGTTTTTCCTGACCGCAGTGAAGTCCTGCGTCAACGTGAACGGGGTATGGCCTACAGCCGAGCGGCGGGCTTGTCGGTGGGCTTGTTCCTTATCCTGTGGAGTCCCTTCAACCTGCTCCGTTGGGGAGGGGAGGGGCCCGGCTCGTTGCTAGGTTTTCAGACGGGTTTTTTCATGATTTACGGTCTTTTGTTGGTTCTGCCTTGGAAAAAGCTGGCAGGCAGCCGCTGGTGGAAGCCGCTCTTCTCACTTCTGTGTGTTGCCGGGGCGGTCTTTATTTTCACGATGGTGATTGATTTGATGTTTCAGTACATGCTGGCAGCGGAACAGAGTAGAAAGCCCGCGCCTCCTGCTTTTCAGGGCATGTTGATCTTCATTTCATTGCTGCAGATCCCAACGGTTCTATTTATCAAGCACCCCAAGTGGCTGGATTGAACGGGAATCCCTATCGACCGGTATGCGCCTCAAGGACTACAAACATATTATCTGGGACTGGAACGGCACCCTCATGGATGACGCCTGGCTTTGCGTGGAGGTGATGAACGACATCCTGAGGCGTCATGGCAAACAGACGGTCAGTCTGGAGCAATACCGGAATCATTTCGCATTTCCGGTGGTCAAGTACTATGAATGGCTTGGGTTCTGTGATGATCAGGCATCCTTTGAGAAGGTGAGCTATGAGTTCATCGATTCCTACAACCTGAGGCGTTTTGAATGCGACTTGCATCCGGAGTCCACGGAGCTTTTGGATGAAATTCAGGCACAGGGCATTGATCAGGTCATTTTATCGGCTTACAGCCACCCGACACTGGTTGAAATTATCCACCACTATGGCTTGAGCCCTTATTTCCGGAAACTGATCGGTTTGGATAACATTTTTGCGGCCAGCAAACTCGCTCAGGGACAGGCTCATTTTTCCACCTTGGACTGCCAACCCCATGAAGTGCTGCTGATCGGGGATACCCTGCATGATCATGAAGTCGCTCAGGCCTTGGGAGCCGATTGCCTGCTGGTTTCACACGGCCACCATGATCATTCCAAGCTGAAAGCCACCCGGGTTCCGGTTTTCGACTCTATTCAGGCTCTGAAAAATCACCTTACCTCGTGAAACAAAAGGTTCGTGGGCAACCCCACGAATCTGAAAAAACACGGACGGGACGCCCGTGCTCCTTTTCAACTCTGAATAAAAATCGTCGCAAACATGCTAATTTTTGACGATTGAGGTACTAAACCAGATTATCGCCGTTATGAAGAAAATCAGCTATACACCCATTTTCATCCTCCTCATTGCCTTTCTTTCGGTTGCCTCGGCAGAACCGGTTTACCGGTTTGCCCCTGAACCCGGACGTTATTTGAGGCACTCCCACATGGAAACCCTCATTCGGGTCAATGACCAGATTGAGCAGAGCCAGCAGACTCAATCAAGCCGCTGGTGGGAAATCCGGAGGCACGAAGAAGGGTGGAAAATTCATTCAAGCAGTGAGGGTTTCCAATTATCCGGGGACCGGCAGGCTCTGGAATCGATTCTGGAACGCGTGCTGATGGACAGCCGTTATACTCTGTTTCTGGATCAGGAAGGGCGTTTGGAGACAGTCGAGGGGTTTGAGGATTTAAAGGAACGGCTAAGCAAGGCGATTCCCGGTGAATTGGGTGAATCGGCGGAAATGCTGTTCAATGAAGCGAACCAGCGCTGGCGGGTAAAAAACGATTGGGAGAATGAATATGGTTTCTGGGAGCCCGGGCAGGCACTGGCGGCGGGTACAAGCTGGGAAATCGAACGTGAACTGACTCCTCCGGCCGGTCCGGCTATGCATTCCAAGCGGCACTATTCATTGCAATCCATTAAACAGGAAGGAGATAAAACACTTGCAGTGGTCGCTTTCCAAGGGCGGGCGCAGACACTGCAGGCAGAGGATGCGTCTGTCCCGTCTCTGATCTTCACTGAAGGAGGCACTTACACCTTTGACCTGCGGACCGGTTTTCTCTCGAAAGGGGAGTGGACACGGCAATTGGATTTAACGTTGCCGATGGAGTCGGGAGAGCCCATGCGGCAAACGCGTCTGGAAAAGCGCCGGTTTCATTACGAAAAGGAATAAACCGACCCCGCTATGGATCGTTTATCGCCTAGTTCACGGATTTTTCGGGGGATCGGGCTGTTTTTCAGCATATCTCTTCTGTTTGCCTTAAGCGCCGTCTCCACACTTGGATTCTGGGGGGCGGATTACTGGAAATGTGACGCTTTGGCCCACTTCCGGGTTCAGTATGTGATTGTTGCCCTGTTTCTTGCCTTTATTTTCTCCTGGCGGGCGCACTGGTTCCGGATGGGATGGGCCTTATTGATTGTTCTGGTCAACGGCTGGGTGATTTTTCAGTGGCCGGAATCCCGTGCTCCGCTGCCGGACCGCCCGATCTATAAGGCCTTGGCCTACAACGTTTACACCCGGAACAGTGAACGTCAGGCCACGATTGATTTCATTCTGGAGGAACGACCTGATTTTGTTTTCCTGACTGAAGTCACGCGGGAATGGGAGCCCCTGTTGAAGGATCTTGAGTCTGAATACCCCTACCAGAGAAAAGCCATTTACGGGCATCAAGGTTCTGTTTTGCTGAGTTTACATCCCTATGTTGAGGAGCGCCGCCGTTTTGCCGGGGTTGGCAGTATCCATGGGCAAGTCCGTTTACCGGACGGACAGAATCTGGTGCTGCTTGGGGTTCACCCCATATCACCGCGCAGTGAAAAAGAGTGGGAATGGAGAAACAATGCCCTAAGGGACATAGGCCGTTTCTGTCGGGACCAGACGGAACCGGTACTTTTGCTTGGAGACCTGAATTGTAGCCCCTTTTCGCCGCACTTTGATTTCCTGCTGGAGAAAAGCGGTTTGGCTGATCCCAAATTATCCTGGATACCTGTCCCCACCTGGCCGACCTGGAATCCGCTTTTCAAGATCCCGATCGACCATTTTCTGGTTTCACCCGAAATTTGGCCTCTGGCGGAATGGGCGGGACCCCATATGGGTTCGGATCACCTGCCGATTTTGATATTTTTTCAGATTCGGGACCAGCGATAGCCCGACAGCTCATCGAATGTTTGAAAGGATTCACGGAGAAGATGCAGGTGACCATTTCATTTAGCACCCGCTGTAAGGTTGGAGCAAGTTCCAGCTTCAGCTGGTCTTTGGACGGATAGGGGACCGCCTAAAGGCGGGACTCCAACCACACAACGCAGATGCACATCACAAAGGCACAGCTTCAATACCGGACGGTGATGCCGAAATAATTCAGGAGCCAGATTTCCTTCCAGAGACGGTAGCGTCCCTCGGAAGTGATTCTTCCATGGTCTTCCTGAAACTCATGGGGGAGCAGGAAGCCCTGTTTTAAATTGATCTGCTCCAAAGTCCGCTGCTGGTGATTCAATTCTTCCAGGATATTGTCGTCACTTTCCCAGGGAACGACGACGACCTCATCCCGGCGGAGCCGTTCACGATGGTATTTCATGAGCTTCTCCAGACCCCTTTTGAGAGGGCGACGGATAAGGTACCAGTTTTCCGGATAATAACCACCGAAAGGCATAAAGACGTTATCGGTGACATACCTCAAACCATCCTGGGTTCGGCTTGAAATCACGTAGCACACGCTGACCGCTCCAGCCCGCTGGGGGAAAAAGAGGACCTGTACACGGCTTTCGCCATTTTGTTCCTGATAGATGGTTGAGCGTATGGCCCAATCCTCCTGAAACTCGGCTTTGACCGACTGCAGTTTTTTGAATCCCTGACTGCGCAGCCAATCCCGGATCATGATATGGTGTTTCTGGGCCGGCCATTCGTCGCCGCCCTCATTGCTGCGGAAGCGGGGGAAAAGCGGGATCGGGCTCCGGCTGAGGGCGGAGATCACGAGCCAGTAATATAAAGTTTCGAGCAGGAACCACCCTAAGAACGCCGTGATGGCCACCAGCCAAAAAGGGCGGACAGTCCACGCTAGCTCTGTCGCCAAGGAAGCCACGACCAGAGTAAACATGATCCATCGCAGCCAGCGGTTAAATATACCCAAAGCCGGATTACCCCAGCGCAGATTGGCGTAACTCAGGATAAAGGACAACAGCAGGAAGCCTATAACCAGATGCGAAAAATAAGGCATTTAAGGTAAGAGCCGCCCTGAATGGACTTTGTTCCCGGCGAGCAGCGGCAACCGGAGGGAGATCAGTTCAGCCGCAGCGGCATGACCACGCAAAGGAAGCTTTCCAAGGTCTTGAATACGCCCGGACTAAGCTCATCCTTGAATTCAAAATAAATTTCATCCTGAACCAGCGCTTTGAGCGGATCCATCATATACTGGGGGTTGAATGCAACCTGCACCTCGGGGCCCTGATACTCAATGGCCATCGATTCATGGGATTCACCGTATTCGGGGGAGGAAGCGCTGATTTCCAGAAGGTTATCCGTCATCCGCAGCTTGATAGAGTTGTTTTTGTCACTCGTCACCAGAGCGGCGCGCTGGATACAGTCAGCCAGTAATTCGCGTTCCACTTTAATCCGGTTTTCCGTTTCTTTCGGGATGACCTGCTTGTAATTCGGATAGTTGCCCTCGACAATTTTGGAAACCAGATAGATGGAGGAAACGAGCCCTGCTTCTTCCGCTTCCGGACTCAGACCGATCTCAAAAGCCACCTGCCGGTCGCTGAATGTCACCTTCAGTTGATCTCCACGGCCCAAAAGACGTTCCAGTTCGGAAACTGTTTTTGCCGGCAAGATAAGGCTGCCCACATTCTCAGGTGCAATCTCCATTTCGCGGCTGATCATGGCCAGACGGCGACCATCAGTCGCAATCAATGAGAATTTGCCTTCGGCAAACAGAAAGTAGACGCCATTCAGGATGTAACGGTTTTCGTCGGTACTTTGTGCGTAGGAAACGCTTTTCAGCATACGTCCGATATCCTCCTGGGAAAGGTTGAAGACATGCTGGTCCGCAAATGAAGGCAGGGGCGGGAATTCCTCTTCGCCAATACCCATGATACGGAAGGTAGAGCCGCCGGAAGTGATCTTCGCCTGGTTGCCGGAAGAAGCATCCACCACCACATCCGCATTGGGAAGCGCACGAATGATGGTTGCCAGTTTCCGCACCGGCAATGTGATGCCCCCAGGAGATTCCACAACAGCCTTGATCCGGCAGCGAATACCGAGGTCCAAGTTCGTTGTGGTCAACGAGATATGATCGCCTTCCGCTTGTATCAGCACATTGCTCAATATCGGCATGGTGGCGCGGGAGCCAACGACATTCAGCACTTGTTGCAGGCCTGTGACAAAGTGGTCGCGATTGATCTTGAACTTCATGGTGCGCAGAGAGTGAAATTTTTTGAGGTTACTGGCAAAGCTTTATTATTAGTATCTTCATTTCATATAAACTAAAACCACAATAATAAGCATTGTGAATATCAGAATAAACCGGAAAACCAGTTAAGAATGAAAGAGTTAGCGAAGACTGTGAATGTAAAAAAGAGAGTAGGCAAGAGCGAATAATCGACAACAAGTAAGTATCTTTCGTCTTAAACCCATGTTATTGGGGACTTATCCACAACTTATT
>CAZCJJ010000121.1:0-10238 GCA_964499045.1 uncultured Opitutales bacterium
AGCCAGATCCCGGCGAATCGTCATCTCACTCACCCCCAAAGCCTCCGCCATGGTGGAGATGGAAATAGACGCATTTGCCGGGATCTGGCTGAACTGGGACGCACATTCGATATCCGCCGGACTCACGGGGGGGCGGTTGTGGCGGAGCGGATGGTCTTTGAATTCAACTATCAGGCCCGCCAGCGGGAGCAGTTGGAGCGCAAGCGGGCGATTGCACGGGAGGCGTTGAAACTGGTTGAACCGGGGCAGCGGGTTATCTTGGATACCGGTACCACGACGCTGGAACTGGCAAGGTTGCTGAAGGACTCTCCGGCACTGACGATTATCACCCCGAGTTTGGCGGTGGCTTCCGAACTCCAGTTCTCCAGCCATTTGAATGTGATTTTGCTTGGAGGCATTTTGCACCAGAGGAGCCCGGATTTGACGGGACCGGTCACGGAGCACTGTCTGGATCTTTTTGCTGTGGACTGGGCGTTTCAGGGTGCCGAGGCCATCGGTAAGGATGGCAGTGTTTATAATGTGGACCTGCAACTGGCCCAGGTGGACCGCAAGATGCGCAGCAAGGCACGCCATTCCTGCCTGCTGGCCGACAGTACCAAGGTGGGGGCCACGGCACTGGCAAAGAACGGTATGCTCTCGGATTTCGATTATTTCATCACCGATGATTCAGTTCCCAAGGCTTTCCTGCGCTTAGCGGAAAAAGAGGTCGCCTCCGTGATCACCTGCCGCGTGTAGGGAATAGGGGGGCAGTATTACTTGGACGCCAGTGAGGCGTTTGCCCTGCTGGAGCGTTTACGCGGTATCCCGGCTTAAATTGGAGTTCATGTGGGACCGCATAAATGCGGAACTTGCTCCAACTGTGGCGGCCAAATGAAAAGACCGTGAGGGCAGTATATAGGTGTCGGATAATGGGGTTGCGATTAGGGCAAGCATTTTGCAACATCACCGCATCTTCTTACGCCGGATCCCTCTGATGGGTATTCGGAATAACCCTTTTCTTTTTTAAGTGATGACGATGCCAGAAGCCGACAGCCTGAAACTTGACCTTGGATCTGAAGATTATTCCCGTCGTCCCGAATTGGACGGACATATCGCGGGAAAGGTTTTTCATCAATTGGCGGGGAGCCCCGGTAAGGAAATTGTAGTGGATTACACGGCTGGCCGGAAATCAATGAAGGGGGGGCTTTTGCTCAGTCTTGCTTTGGGCTTGGCTGAACGTTTGCGTCGCGAATGTCCGGAGAAACGAATCGGGATTGTCCTTCCTCCCGGTATTGGTGGGGTGATTGCGAATGTGGCTGTATCGCTGGCCAACAAGATCCCGGTGAATCTGAATTTCACTCTGAGCCCGGGGGCGGTGGCGGCCTGCAAGGAAAAGGCCGGGATTCAAACATTGATCACGGCAAAGGGTTTGCAGGAGAAAGTGAATGAGCGTTGTCCCGACTTTCCCTGGGGGGAACAGGTGATTGATATCCGGGAAGCCTTACTCGCCATGCCCAAGGTAAAGACGCTCAGTCGCCTGCTTTGTCTGTATTTATTTCCCCGCACGATGCTGGCCCGTCTCTGGCATGTCCCGCGTACAGGGGGGGATGCGGAAGCCGCGCTGCTTTTTACCAGCGGGAGTGATGGTGAACCGAAGGGAGTCATCCTCAGCCATCGCAACATTCTGGGGAACTGTGCTCAGGTTATGGAGTGCGGGGTGCTGATTCGCGGGGAAAGCCTGCTGGCCAATCTGCCCATTTTTCACAGCTTTGGTTTCACTATTACGCTGTGGTGCACCTTGATGGAAGGCTTCCGTACCGTTTATGTGCCGAGTCCACTGGATTACAAAAAGGCGGCCGAGGCCATTGCGACGGAGAAATGTGGAATCCTCCTCGGGACACCGACATTCCTCCGTCCTTATCTGAAACGAGTGGAGCCGGAACTGCTGAGTTCGGTGAAGGTTGTGGTAGCCGGAGCGGAAAAAACACCTGAAGGTTTTCGCGAAGCCTGGGAGGCCCGTTTCCCGGGGAGCGTTTACCTTGAGGGCTATGGCCTGACCGAAACGACCCCTGTGGTGGCGGTCAACGCACAGACAGAAATCAAGACTGCCAAGGGCGAAAAAAAACCGGGCCGCAAGGCGGGCTCGGTGGGCCGCCTTTTCAATGGCATGGCAGTGCGTGTGCTCAATCCGGAGACACGTGAGCCGCAACCCTTGCATGAGCGGGGTATTCTGGCTCTGAAGGGGGTCAATATATTCCGAGGTTATTTGAATGAACCTGAGAAAACGAAGCAGGTTTTGGATGGAGACTGGCTGATCACGGGCGACCTCGGACGGGTTGATGAGGATGGTTTTCTCTACATAGAAGGTCGTTTGAACCGTTTCTCCAAAATCGGTGGGGAAATGGTACCTCATGGCACGGTCGAGACGGAAATCGCGAAGGCATTAGGGGTGTTTGATTCTGAAATCCCCAGAGTGGCGGTTACTTCGCGCAGTGATGAAAGCAAGGGGGAGGCACTGGTGCTTCTGACTACCTTTGATTTATCCACCGAAGAACTGCGGGCCAAACTCGCGGGCATGGACCTGCCAAACCTCTGGCTGCCCCGCGAGATCATCAAGGTTGAATTGATCCCCACATTGGCCTCCGGGAAGCTTGATCTGAAGGGACTCAAGGCGACTGTGGAGCAGTCGCGGTGACAGTCCGGATGAATGCTTCGACGGCCCGGCTGAAAGCCTGTGGGTTTTCGAGATGGGCGGCATGGCCGGCCCGGGGAATAATAGCCAGCGTGGTATCTTTGTTTTTTTTTGTCAGCAGGGCTTCATTGATTCGGCGAAATTTTTCATCACGCTCTCCCACACAAAGTAAAACCGGCAAAGGCAGGTCTGCCCAGTACGGGCCCATCCAGGGGAGTTTTCCCGGACTGAACGCGGTGAGGTGAGCCTGGAGTGTTTCGGGACTTCGTTGCAGTCTGCGGGAGAGCATGGCCTGCCGAAAGCTTGCTTCGATGTTTTCCTGCGAACGGATGATCGGATGTTGCTGCCATTTCCGGATAAAGGCGTGGACGCCATGGTTGCGGATGGAAGCGACGAGGAGGCTATCCTGCCTGAGCCGCGATTCGCGTTCCTCCGCTTCCCTTATTCCGTCAGAGGAACCGATCAGAATCAATCCAGCCCAGGAGCCGGGTGCTTCCGTTGCGGCTAGCAGCGCAAGGCGTCCGCCCATGGAATAGCCGAGCAGGAATGGGGGGACTTCGAACTGTTCTCTGGCGGATAGGAGTAAAGGTTTTAGTTGCCCGGGGCAGTGAACCGCGTTCAGGTCCGGGCACAGCCAAGAAAAATGCTCCAGCAGCCCAGGCTGCTGGAGCATTGAAAAATCAGCGGGATCCCCGGTAAAGCCATGCAAGGCAACGATACCCGGTTCCCGTCCGGAAGACCCGGGAGTGGACTCCCGGTTTTGCTTCATTGCTCCCGAACCGAGGCCTTGAGGATTTTTTGTTCCTGAGCCGGTTTATCCATGTCGCCGGTTTTTGTGCCTTCGATCTTTTCCACGATCTCATAGCCGGAAACAACCTCTCCGAAAATGGTGTGGTTCATATGGAGCCACGGCGTTTTGGCGGTGGTGATGAAGAACTGGCTGCCGTTGGTACCCGGTCCGGCGTTGGCCATGGCAAGCAAGCCCGGTTTGTCGAATTTGACGTTCGGATCACACTCATCCTCAAAGGTTCCGCCCCAGAGGGATTCGCCCCCCGTCCCGGTTCCGGTCGGGTCTCCGCCCTGAATCATGAACTGGGGAATCACGCGGTGAAAAATAATACCATCGTAATAGCCCTTTTTGATTAAACCGACGAAGTTTTCGACGGTTTTGGGAGCCACTTCAGGCATGAGTTTGATTTCGATGGTCCCCTGATTGGTTTCCAGAATGGCGATGGATTCAGACATGATCGGTATTGTTTAAGTGAATTTGAAAGCGCATAGCCAACCGGTAAATACGGGTTTTGTAAACCCTAACCTTTATTATTGAAGCTGTAGGCCCATCCGGTGAATAAGTTCGGATCAGCTAAAAAAGCTACTTTAAGATTGGCTTGATCCTTCCTGCACGCTTTATTCTGTGGCTTTTCAAGGCGATCCCGATCTGCTATGCAGGATAATACATCCCCCGATAACACCCCGGATAAACAAAGTCCGGTGGATCTCAGCGAGTTGCAAAACCTGAGTTTTGGTCCAGCGTGGACCAGTTCCAAGCGCGCGGAGCCGTCAAGGCAGTCCGGCCGGTCTGATAAAGCGGACCGACGTCCGCCCCGGCGTGACCGCAGGCCTCCCCGGAGTCAAGGCCAGTCCCGTGAGGAAAGCCGGGGTGGCAGCGCTGGCAAGGAGCGTCGCACGGGACGTTCACCCGATACACACCGTGACAAGAGGCGGGGTAAGGAATCCCAGGACTCATCATCGGAGCATCCGGCCTTTCGTCCGATAGTGAATGTCATGTTCTACCCGGAGGATACGCCCTTCAAGGCACTCTGTCATGCTTTGAAATCGACCTGCCGTACTTACGAGCTATTTGAAATTGCCCGCCTGCTGCTGGAAAAACCCGAACGTTTTGTCGCCGTGGTCAAGCCGGTGGCAGACAAGGAAAGCGGCCCCCAGCACTTCTACCTGTCGGTTCCGGATAGTCTGCCCTTTGTCAGCGAAGAGGAGGCGGTCAGCCATGTATTAAAGAACCACCTGGATCGATTTTTCACCTCAGAAGAGGTGGAGGTTGACCCCCCGAAGGGCACTTTTCAGGTGGTCTCCAAATGCGGACTCACGGGCGAAATCCTCGGTCCCCCCAATTACCACCGCTATCAGACGCTTTTGCAAGAGCACTACAACCGTACGCTCACGCATGTCAGCTATGAGAAATTTCTGGCCCGCATTGAAACCGTGCGGGAGGAATCGGAAATCCAGAGCTGGGTGGATAAGATGAAGCGGATCACGCGCTATACGGTCAATGACCCCCTCGACCCGTCCCCACGCTCTTTTGATAATATCGAAGGCGCCCGGGCCTACCTTCTGGGCTCCCGCAAGGAGCAAATTGTGCGCAAAGTGGAAGAGGTTCGTTTTCCCGGACGCTTGATTGCGGAAATGCCCAAGGGTGAACTCAGGCGATCTGTCGAAGCTATCCGGGAGCACCAGAGCCGCTTTCCGCTGGATACGGCTAACAATCTTCGGGGTCGTTTGCGCAGAATGCGCTTCACTGTTTATAAGAAGGGTTCCAAGGGAATCTCTTACGTCTGTGCCGTTAAGCGTAAATTCCGTGATCCGGATACGGTTTTCTCTGATTCCATTCAGGAACTGATCAGTTTTATTGAGAAGCATCCGGAAATTCCGGTTTCAGAACTCCCGGAGAAGCTGCTCGGAATCCAACCCCGAAAGGCACCCCAAGCACCCAAGGAGAAAGCTCCCGAAATTGAGTCGGTGACCCCGGAGCAAATCGCAGCCATTGAAGAGCCTGTCCGGGGGGAACCACTTGCGGAAACTGGCGATCCTGCCGGGTCGAATTCCGGAGCAAAGGAGACGCCCCTCCCGCGTTTCGATGCCGAAGATGATCAGCGTCTCAAGCAATTGATGATCGATTTGCACTGGTTGATTACGGAGGGCTATGTCACCGAGTATGCCGATGGCAAGCTTTACGCCCCCGCGCCGCTTCCCTTGGGGAAGCATCCCGGGGAGCATGAAGATTCCGATGACTCCGACGAACATCACGAGGAAACCGTTGCCAGCCAACCGGCTCCGCTTTAATCGACCTTGCTAAACTATGTGTCATTAGAGCTATGTCGGGATGGACATATCAATCCATCCGAATATGTTGATATTTTTCTTGAAAGAAGAAAAAAAGGGGACATGGTGGGTAGGCTATGAGTCAAACCTTCATATTCTCTTCTGAATCAGTGGGCGAAGGACATCCGGATAAGGTGTCTGATTTTATTTCGGACAGTGTGCTTGACGCCTGTCTTGAAATCGATCCCCGCAGTCGTGTCGCCTGTGAAACTTTGGTGAAAAGCAATGCAGTCTTTCTGGCTGGTGAAATCACCACGAAGGCCGATTTGAATTATGGGGACATTATTCGCAGCGCGATTCGTGAAATCGGCTACACCAATGACGACGATGTTTTCCATGCCGACCATGTGTTTTATACCAATGCATTGACCCGCCAGTCACCGGATATTGCGCAAGGGGTGGACGCCCGTAAGGCAGTCGGTAAGAAAACGGCAGAGCAGGGGGCTGGTGACCAGGGAATCATGTTCGGCTTTGCCTGTAATGAAACGACAGAATTGATGCCGGCCCCGATCATGTTTGCCCATCGCCTGAACAAGAAGATGGCGAGCATTCGCAAACGCACCCGCAAAGCGCCTTGGCTTCGTCCGGATTGCAAGAGCCAGGTTGCGGTGAAGTATGAGGACGGCAAACCGGTATTGATTGAGAATGTCGTGATTTCCACGCAGCACGCGGAGAGCGTGAAGCACAAGGAAATCGAAGCCTTTTGTATCGAAGAGGTGATTCGGAAGGTACTTCCGAAAAAACTGATTTCGAAAAAGACCCAGTTCCTGATCAACCCGACCGGCAAATTTGTGGTTGGTGGGCCGCAGGGTGATGCCGGTCTGACCGGACGGAAGATCATTGTCGATACCTACGGTGGCTACAGCCGCCATGGTGGCGGTGCTTTCTCAGGGAAGGACCCCTCCAAGGTGGACCGTTCCGCCGCCTATATGTGCCGTTGGGTAGCCAAGAATGTGGTTGCCGCCGGCCTGGCTGATAAGATCGAACTGCAGGTTGCTTATGCAATCGGTTATCCGGAGCCGACTTCGATTCACGTGGACACTTTCGGTACCGGTACCGTTTCGGACCAGAAGATCGCCACCGCAATCAAACGGGTCTTCGGCTTCAAACCGGCGGACATCGTCCGTCAACTGGATCTTCTCCGTCCGATCTACCGCGGTACGACGAACTATGGTCACTTCGGCAAAGCCGATTTGCCATGGGAACAGACCGACAAGGTCGAGGCTTTAAAAAACAGCCTGTAATTCACTTTGCGGACAGAACAGAGAGGTTCTGTCCGCATTCTTTTTAAACAGAAATTTTAAATTATAGAGTATTATGCCAACAGAAACCGCTAACGCGCAAAATTATAAAGTAAAAGATATTTCGCTCGCCGATTTTGGGCGTAAGGAAATCAAAATTGCGGAAAAGGAAATGCCTGGCCTGATGGCCACCCGTGAAAAGTATGCCGCGGAAAAACCGCTGGCCGGAGTCCGGATTTCCGGTTCGCTCCACATGACCGTACAGACTGCGGTCCTGATTGAAACACTGAAGGATCTGGGGGCGGATGTCCGCTGGGCATCCTGTAATATTTTCTCCACTCAGGATCACGCGGCGGCTGCCATCGCGGCGGCTGGAGTCCCGGTCTTTGCCTGGAAGGGCGAAACACTCGAAGAATACTGGTGGTGCACCTATCAGGCGCTTACCTGGCCGGATGGCAAGGGTCCGCAAATGATCGTCGATGACGGTGGTGATGCCACCCTCCTGATCCATAAGGGCTACGAACTTGAGGACGGTGACCGCTCCTTCATTGATGGGGAAGCAGACAGTCATGAAGAGAAGGTTATCCAAGATCTTCTGAAGAAGGTTCACGCCGAGGATCCAATTCACTGGCACAATGTGGTCAAGGACTGGAAGGGTGTTTCGGAAGAAACCACAACTGGTGTGCACCGCCTCTACAAGATGCACGAGCAGGGTAAATTGCTGGTTCCGGCCATCAATGTGAATGACTCGGTTACGAAGAGCAAGTTTGACAATCTCTATGGCTGCCGTGAGTCACTGGTCGACGGTATTAAGCGCGCCACTGATGTTATGATCTCCGGTAAGGTCGGTGTTGTCTGCGGCTATGGGGATGTCGGCAAAGGCTGTGCCCAGGCCCTGCGGGGTATGGGGGCGCAGGTCGTGGTCACCGAAGTCGATCCCATCTGTGCCTTGCAGGCCGCGATGGAAGGATTCCGGATTCTCCCGGTGGAAGATACTCTGGGCTGGGCGGACATTTATGTCACCACAACAGGGAACAAGGACATCATCCGGGTTGAACACATTGAAAAGATGAAGGATCAGGCCATCGTCTGTAACATTGGTCACTTTGACAATGAGATCCAGGTCAGCAAACTGGAGAAGGTCCCCGGCATCGTGAAGGATGAGATCAAGCCGCAGGTACACAGTTACACCTTCCCGGATGGCCATACCATTTACCTCCTTGCGGAAGGACGCCTGGTCAACCTTGGTTGTGCAACGGGACACCCCTCCTTTGTCATGTCGAACTCCTTTACCAATCAGGTATTGGCTCAAATCGACTTGTGGAAGAATGTCGAGAAGTACACTCCCGGTGTTTACATCCTGCCCAAGAAACTGGACGAGGAAGTGGCCCGTCTGCACCTGGAAAAAATCGGTGCCAAGCTGACCAAGCTGACACCCGACCAGGCTGCGTACCTCGGAATAAATCCCGAAGGCCCCTACAAGCCTGAACACTATCGCTATTAATTCGCATATTTCGTGAGATAAGCGGAACAGTTTTCAAAAAGGGCCGGTTCTCCGGCCCTTTTTTTATTCCACGTTCGGTTTGAGCGGTCGGGTTGTTTCGAAGTAAATAAACGCATCATAGCGTAGAGGCAGCATGGTCGGGACGTAATTCTGAAAGCGGTCTGTTCCGGGTTGTAAACAACGCCGACGGCAGCAGCCCCACAACCAACAATCTTCCAGACTGGACTTCACATCGAAGCTTCTCTGGACTACATCTAAACAATCACCGCAACCTGTCCAAGGTTCGGGACCACCTCAAAAGCATTTCAGCGACACCACAGCATACCAGCAACCTGAGTGTTGATTGTTTCATAGGCTAGTCTGGCAGGAAAACAAAAGGTGGCCACCCTAAGCCGCTTATTTCACGATATATGCGGGGCTAACCTGAATCACTTGGTTAAGGGAGTTCATCGGGGTGCTTCAACCTATCGCCTAATCCCGCAAAGCGGGAACCAATAGGAGCGTGGGCATCCTGCCCACGAACTTGGAAGAACACGGGCAAGATGCCCGTGCCCCTTTCAGTTCTGCAGAAGAATACTGAATACTCATTAGCGTCACAAGCGGAGATGGCGAAGTAAAACGATCGACTTGGAGACCCGATATCGATCCCGATTTCGTGGGTCTATCTTAAGTGAATGCCATTTGATTAAGTGAAATAATGTTCACTATTTATATTGAAGGATTTTTGTTTCTGTTCAAACTGGGCAGGATATGGCGCTGCGGTATATTTTCATCGATTTTGACTCCTACTTTGCTTCCTGTGAGCAACAGTTGAATCCGGATTTACGGGGTGTTCCGGTTGGGGTGGTTCCGATGATGGCGGAATCGACTTGCTGTATTGCGGCCAGCTATGAGGCGAAGGCATTTGGGGTGAGGACGGGAACACGGGTCAGTGAGGCCCGCTGGCTATGTCCCGGCATCCGTTTTGTCGAGGCAAGGCATGCGGAGTATGTGCAGTTGCACCATAAGGCGATCGCCGCGGTGGAATCCTGCATACCGGTGTCGGCGGTGATGTCGATTGATGAGATGTATGCCCGCATTCCGCCCGGATGGCAGGAGGAGAAAAAGATCCTGCAACTGGCTGCTCAGATACGCCAGCGCATTGCGTCTGCGCTGGGCGACTGGATTGGTTGTTCCATTGGTATTGGTCCGAATGTTTTCCTGAGCAAACTGGGGAGTGGAATGAATAAGCCACGGGGGCTGACCATTATTAATCAGGAAGGTATTCCGGAATGCCTTTACGGACTGAAGCTTGACGATTTTTATGGCATCGGACGGAGGATGTTGCGCCGTCTGTCCTGCCGGGGGATTACCACAGTGAAGCAGCTCTATGAGGCGGACCGCAGAACCTTGAAGTCTATTTGGGGTGGGGTTGGAGGAGAACGTTTTTATGCCGAATTAAGAGGGGAGGACTTGGAGCATGGTGAAACGCGGAGGAGGCAGGTTGGGCATTCCCATGTGCTACCGCCCCAGCTCAGAAATACGGAAGACGCCTTCGCTGTTCTGCACCGCCTTACCCAGAAGGCGGCCATGCGTTTGCGTAAGCTCGAGCATTACGCAGCCAGCTATTCGGTTTCCGTTCGTTTTGCCAACGGGTACCGATGGGAAAATATACCGGTACGCGCAAGGATTTGTGAAATCTAGAAGAGCTGGAAGTTAAGCT
>CAZCJJ010000122.1:0-10116 GCA_964499045.1 uncultured Opitutales bacterium
CCCCGAAACAATCGTGTTTCCACGCTGGCACAGCTCTTGGAAAGCCAGTACATCGATGGAATCACCCAAGGGATAACTCGTTTTCCCGGGGTAGACCACATATAGTTTGTCCAGCCCGAGGGATTCAACCGCAGCACTCATTGATTTTGTGGACCGTGGCGCATCCCCATATTTGATTTCAAATCCCCAGCGTTTGCCGTTACGCAAAAGAAAGAGATCCAGCTCCGCGCCAGCATGTGTTGCCCAATGAAATGCTTCGCCAGGGGCAACCCCAAGAAACCGAAGTATATGCTCAATGACAAACCCCTCCCAGGAGGCACCCAGCTTAGGGTGCCCTTGGAGCGTATGAAAATCAGGGATGCCTTGAAGGTTGTGGAAAAGACCGCTGTCCCGTAAATGAATTTTCGGAGCTTTTCGGATGCGCTTACCCAAATTCTCCGTCCAAGGTGGCAACACCCGCACCATGTACGCACCGACAAGCAAATCAAGGTAACGCTGGGCTGTTTTATAGGAAAAGCCCATGGAACCGGCAATCTCAGAAGCATTCCAAGTCTGTCCGTGATAGTGTGATAACATCATCCAGAAGCGGCGCATCTGCTCCGGTGGAACCGTGATCCCCAACTCAAAGAGATCACGGCTCAAAAAAGTACGGATAAAGTTTTCACGCCATTCATAGCTGGCGGCATCATCCTCACCCAGAAAGGATTCTGGAAACCCTCCCCGCACCCAAAGGTGTTCGGTGTGTTCCAGTCCAACCTCAATCGCGTCAAATCCCCCCAGATCGACAAATCCGATTCTTCCCGCAAGACTTTCCGAAGCACCCCGGATCAGATCCGGAGAGGCGCTGCCTAAAATCAGAAAGCGTGCCGGTGTTCCCGGGCGGTCTGCCAACACACGCAATAACGGAAAAAGATCGGGTCGACGCTGCACCTCGTCGATCACGACAAGCCCGCGCAGCCCCTCCAAGGCCTGCTTGGGGGCCTCCAGCCGTGCCAAATCAACAGGATCTTCCAAGTCAAAAAAAGCAGCAGCCTCCTTCCCCGCAACCTCACGGGCCAAGGTGGTTTTTCCGCACTGACGAGGCCCCAACAGCGCTGTAATGCGATAACGACGTAAACTTCGCTTCAAAGTCTCGTAACAAACATGCCGGTTAATCGTCGTCATTATTGAAAAATAGATCTTGAAACTCTAATTTTCAAGCTAAATGTCTCGGGAGAGACAATTTAATAATGCCATTTCTGGCTCATGGGGGGGGGTAAGTAAAAAGGCAGAGCCTTGTGGGATCCTATTGGGGGGAGAATATCTTGCCACCAGACCGGGGATTGATTCAATTCACGGGTGTCCCGGATCTCTTCTTCCACGAACTGCATGTCGGCATACGTTGAAATGAATTGAATCTCACGCAAAGACCCGAAGACCCAAAGATTTTACACCGAAGTCGCCATCAAAGCCCTCAAGGAAGCCCACGCCCGGACGCATCCCAGCGCCCAAGCAAAGGAATCTTGAAGAATCCGGAAATACCGCCATATTAAACACTATGAATGCCGCCCAAGTAATCCAGAAGATCAACTCAATGAACGAGCAGGATCAAGGTGAAGTGATTGCTCACTTGCGCCAGATGGAAGAAAATCGCTATCACCAAGAGCAGGTTAAAATCGCCGCTCAGCGTCTCCAGGACCTGGAAGACGGGCTAGAAGAAGAGGTTCCCTATGCGGAAGCCATGGAACTGCTACGCAGTCGCCCAAAAGGCCTTGCTTTGGCCGTTGGCCACGTTCATCTTTAGCTTGGAATATTCACGAAGCCCAGAAGTAATCCGAATGACGTAATTGAGTGCCGGGCGACACCCGACAAAATAATAGCTCCGCCTGAACCCCTGATCGTGGACTTTACTGCGGGCTTATTTTGGAAAAGGGAAAGAATTTCCGGGACACTCATGAATTCGGTTCAACGCCCGCACCGCCTTTGGAGGGAGCAAGAATTTACATTTACATTACAAGTGGGGCTGCTATTACTTCGGTTCCATAGTGATGACCCTCTTCATGCGAAAATTTGTATTTGCCCCCCCTAGTGTTCGTTTTACCGGTGCGGTCCTTGCCTTGGTTCTGCTGCTGGCTGGCTCCGGGTGTTCGAAGGAGAGTGAGCCGCATCAGTTGCCGCCTCCGTCGGTTGTTGTGGTGCCGGTTGCGGTGAAGGATGTGCCTGTTTTCGACCAGTGGGTAGGCACTCTGGAAGGCTACACGAACGCGAAGATCCGGGCCCAGGTGGAAGGGGTGCTGAGGAACCAGGCTTATCAGGACGGTTCGCATGTGAAGGAGGGGGATCTGATGTTTGAGATCGATCCGCGCCCCTTTCAGGCGGTGCTGGAGCAGGCCAAGGGCCAACTGGCCGAAGCGGAAGCACGTCTGGGCAAAGCCAGATTGGATGCGGATCGTTACAAGCCTTTGGCCGCCACCGGTGCGATAAGCCAGCAGGAACTGGACAATGCGCTGCAGGCCCTGGCCGGCGCGGAGGCTGGAGTGGTGAGCAGTCAGGCGGCGGTGGAGGCGGCGAAGATTAATCTGGATTTTACGCGGATCCAATCGTCGATTGACGGCTTGGCCAGTATATCGCTGGCGCAGGTGGGCGATTTGGTCGGGCCCGGTTCCGGTGTGATGGCCAGTGTGTCCACCATCCATCCGATTAAAGCCTATTTTTATATCAGCGAGCAGGACTATCTGGCCGCCGCGAGGATGGCGGGCGAACGCCGCAAGCAGGGGGAGAAAAGCATCCCGGATCTGGGGTTGGAACTGATCCTTGCCGATGGCTCCACCTATCCGGAGCGGGGCAAGCTGACGGCAGTGGACAACCAGATTGATGTGCGGACCGGCTCCATTCAGATGGTCGGCACATTTCCGAATCCGGACAATCTCCTGCGTCCCGGCCAGTTTGCCCGTATCCGTGGGCAGGTGGGGGAGCGCAAGGATGCGATCCTTGTTCCGCAACGGGCGGTTTCGGAATTACAGGGTGCCTTTCAAGTGGCGGTGGTCGAATCCGACAACACCGTGAAGATGGTGACGATTAAAACCGGTGAGCGGGTCGGGGCGGACTGGGTGATTTTGGACGGACTGAAACCGGGAGACCGGGTGGTGGTGGAAGGATTGCAAAAGGTCCGTTCCGGCAGCAAGGTTAACCCGGTGACTCCGGAACAAGCCAAGGCGACCGAAAAAAAATGATATGGAGCCGGTGACCGCTGAATCCCCCTTTTTTACAACGCCTACCACAGTAGCCGCGCTCGCCTGTCCTGAGCAATGTCGAAGGATTAGAGCGTGGCTTGGTTGGAATCCACGTTCTTACGAACGCAGCTACGGAGCATTGCGAATGCGTTTACTGAAAAAATAATGGCCAGGTTTTTCATCCATCATCCTATTGTTGCGATTGTCATTTCGATTCTCACCGTTTTGGTGGGGTCGGTGATCATGATCACCCTGCCGGTGGCGCAGTTTCCGGACATCGTGCCGCCGCAGATTCTGGTTCAGGCCAGCTACACTGGCGCCGATGCGGAAACGGTGGAAGCGGCGGTTGCCACTCCGATTGAGCAGCAGATCAGCGGGGTGGATGGCATGGAGTACCTGTACTCGCTCAATGCCAATGACGGCAGCATGACGATCAACGTGACCTTCGGGATTGGCACGGACACCAATATCGACCAGGTCCTGACCCAGATGCGGGTTGGCCAGGCGCAGGCCCAGTTGCCGGCGGAGGTGCAGACATCGGGGGTGACGGTGGACAAATCGACCGCCTCACCGCTGATTGTATTTTCCCTTTATTCCCCGGATGGATCCTACGACCCCACCTTTCTGGCCAACTATGCTTACATTAATCTCAGTGACCAGTTGACCCGGAACTACGGGATCTCGCGTGTGCAGGTTTTCGGTGCCGGACAGTATGCGATGCGCATTTGGCTGGACCCGGACCGGCTGGCGAACTGGGACATCACCGCGGCTGAGGTGATCAAGGCGATTCAGGAGCAGAACCGTGTGAATCCCTCGGGTCAGATAGGCGCGCCTCCGGTGCCGGCAGGGCAGGAGTTTACTTATTCGGTGCGGTCTTTAGGGCGTTTGCAGACGGAGGAGGAGTTTGAGAACATTGTGGTGCGGGCCGAAGTCGGCGGCGGGATAGTCCGCCTGAGCGATGTGGCCCGGGTGGAGTTGGGCTCCAATACCTACGGGATTCAGGGCGGTTATAACGGCAGTCCGGCGGCGATCATGGCGGTTTACCAGCTTCCCGGCTCCAATGCGCTCAAGGCGGCGGAAGGAGCGATCCAACTGATGGAGGAGGCAAAGCAACGTTTCCCGGACGGGTTGGATTATGACATTGCAATCGACACGACCGAGGCTGTGCGGGAAGGGATTAAGGAAATCATCCATACCCTTTTCGAGGCGATGGTGCTGGTGATCCTGGTGGTGTTTGTGTTCCTGCAAGGCTGGCGGGCCACGCTTATCCCCCTGATTGCGGTTCCGGTTTCGCTGATCGGAACCTTTATCTTCTTTCCGGTTTTCGGGTTCTCCATCAACACACTGTCGTTGTTCGGTCTGGTTCTGGCCATTGGTCTGGTGGTGGACGACGCGATCGTGGTGGTTGAGGCGGTGGAGGTGCATATCGAGAAGGGACTCTCGGCCATTGATGCGACGATCAAGGCGATGGAAGAAGTGTCCGGGCCCGTTATGGCGATCGGCATCATCCTCGCAGCCGTGTTTGTCCCGACGGTGTTCATTCCCGGCATCACCGGTCAGCTTTACCAGCAATTTGCCATCACCATTGCGGTGGCAGTTCTGATCTCCGCTTTCAATGCGCTGACGCTCAGTCCGGCATTGTGCGCGATGCTTCTGAAGCCGCGCAAGCAAAGCAAAGGCCTGCTCGCCCGTTTCTTTGGCCTGTTCAACATCGGGTTTGACCGTGCCACCAACGGTTATGTCCGGGTCTGCCACCTGCTGATCCGCAAGACGGTGATCGGCCTCTTGTTATTGGCCGGGTTTGCCGTGGTGGCAGGCTGGATCGGCAAGGACATGCCCACCGGGTTTGTGCCGGATGAGGACCAGGGCTACTTTTTCGTCAACATCAGCCTGCCCGATGCCGCGTCTCTGCAGCGTACGTCCGAGGTGACCCAGGAGGTGTTGAAGGTTGTGAAATCGGTTCCCGGGGTCAAAAACATCGCTTCGGTGGAGGGCTACAGCTTGCTGGCCGGGGTGCAGACGAGTTACAGCGGTCTGCTCTTTGTCGGTCTGGATTCCTGGAGTGAACGCGGCAAGAACCTTACGGCCGATGATATTATTCAGGAGGTAAACAAACGTCTTTACATGTTGCCTGCGGCTCAGGCCTTTGCCTTCCCACCCCCGGCTATTCCGGGGATCGGTGCGGCTGGCGGGGTCACTTTCATTCTGGAAGACCGGGCCGGGCGCACGGTTGCCGAGTTGGCGGATCAGTTGGACCGTTATCTGGAGGCGGCCCGCAAGCGGCCGGAGTTGACTCAGGTTTCCACCACCTTTTTGCCGACGGTTCCGCAGGTTTATGTCGATGTGGACCGGGACAAGGTATTGCGGCAAGGTCTGGATATCGGAACGGTTTACCAGACCCTGCAGACCTACATGGGGGGTTATTTTGTGAATTACTTCAACCGCTTCGGACGCCAGTGGCAGGTGATCGTTCAGGCGGAAGGCGATTTCCGGACCGAGGTCGAAGGGCTGTCCCGTTTCTACGTCCGTTCAGGGCACGGGACGGAGGCTCCGCTGTCCTCGGTGCTGAAGGTGGAGGAGACCAGCGGGCCGGAGTTTATCATGCGTTTCAATTTGTACCGCAGTGCGCAGATCAATGCCAGTGCGGCTCCCGGCTACAGTTCCGGGCAGGCGATGGCGGCGATGGAGGAGGTCTTTGCCGATGTCATGCCGCGGGATATGGGCTACAATTATATGGGGATGTCCTATCAGGAAAAGCAGGCTCAGGAGGGGGTCTCTCCGGTCCTGATTTTCGCTCTCTCACTGGTCTGTGTCTTTCTCATTCTCGCGGCCCTGTATGAAAGCTGGACCTTGCCGATGAGTGTGCTCATTGCGACGCCGATTGCGGTGTTCGGGGCATTTTTGGCCCTGCTCATGCGAGACATGGTGAACAATGTTTATGCTCAGATCGGTCTGGTGATGTTGATCGGGTTGGCGGCCAAGAATGCCATCCTGATTGTCGAGTTCGCCAAATTGCAGCGCGACAGTGGAAAGGGTATTTTGGAGTCGGCGCTGGAAGGGTCCCGGCTCCGTCTGCGCCCCATCCTCATGACCTCGTTTGCTTTCATTCTCGGCTGTGTACCGCTGGCGATTGCCACCGGTTCCGGGGCTGTTTCCCGTCAGGTGCTGGGGACAACGGTGATCGGGGGCATGCTGGCCGCCAGTCTCATCGCCATTTTCTTTGTCCCGCTGGCCTTTTACCTGATTGAAAAGTGGACCGATGGCCGCAAGAAGCCAGCCTGGTCTAACCCGGAAAAGGAGGGTGAGCACGATGCCTGAGGCGAAGATAGATTCGAGAAAGCCCGGGCTGCGCTCCCCCCTTCGTGGCTGGCTGTCCGGGGCGGCCTGTTTGCTGGCCTTGGGCGGCTGTACGGTGGGGCCGGATTATGAGCAACCCGAAATGGCGTTGCCCATGGCCTACCGGGGGGATGCTATCACGAGCCCCCTGTCTATCGCCGACCTCCACTGGCAGGAAATGTTTCCCGATCCCTTGCTGGTCGAACTGATAGAGGAGGCTCTGGATTATAATCAGGATCTCCGTCAGGCTCTTGCCCGGGTAGAACAGGCCCGTGCCATTGCCCGGCAAGCCCGTGCCGGGTATTTCCCGTCGGTCGGTTATCAAGGCACCATTGGCCGGGGACGCAATGCGGCTCTGGGGCAGCCAAGCTTTACCCAGGGGCAGACCAATACGACGGTCCTCGGGATGGTGGATGCCTCCTGGGAGTTGGACCTCTGGGGGCGCGTACGACGGCTGAATGAGGCGGCACAGGCACAGTTCCTCGCGACCGAGGATGCGGCCCGGTCAGTTTCTCTGATGCTGATCTGCGAGGTGGCGAATAACTACTACCAGTTACGTTCGCTTGATTCCCGCCGGGCGATAGCGATGCAGGCCGTGGAATCCTATCAGGAAAGTCTGGACCTTTTCCAGTTCCGCTATGATGGGGGAGTGGCCTCGCTGCTCGAAGTGTATTCGGCGCAGGGTGCGGTCGAACAGACAAAGGCCCTGAAAGCCCAACTTGAGCTGGCGATTGCCACCCAGGAAAACCTGATCAGTTTGCTGGCTGGCCGGGCTCCCTCGCCGGTGGAGCGTGCGGGACCGCTGGTCGAAGCCGTTTTGCCGGTAGCCGTTCCGGTCGGGTTGCCGTCCCAACTGCTGGAGCGTCGTTTTGATATTCGTCAGGCGGAGCAATCGTTGCGAGCGGTGACTGCCAATATCGGTGTGGCCGAGGCCAATTTCTTTCCTCAAATCAACCTGACCGGGTTACTGGGGCGGGTGAGCAGTGATCTTTCCGGAATCACCGCCGGCTCCGCCAATGCATGGTCGGTTGCCGCCGGGTTGGCGGGCCCGATCTATCAGGGAGGGCGCCTGCGCGGACAGTACCAGGAGGCGCTCGCGGTGCGGGACGAGGCGGTGGCGCACTACGAACAGACAGTTCTCCAGTCCCTGCGTGAGGTGTCGGATGAGTTGGTCGCCCGGGAAAAACTGCGTGAGGCGAGGCAGGCCCAGGAGCGGGCTGTTGAGGCCTACCGCAAGGCGGTGGAGCTTTCGCAGCAGCGTTATTCCACCGGACTGTCCAATTACCTTGAAGTCCTGCAGGCCCAACAAAGCCTCTTCCCCGGCGAAGACCAGTTGGCGCAAACGATTTATGCAGAGTGGGCCGCAATGATACGCCTTTATCAAGCCCTCGGTGGCGGATGGGAGGAGTAGGGGGGGGTATAGGGATAGCGGATGGCGAAGATCGGATATCGGAAGGTCGAAAGAAAGTAGCTGGAGCAAGTTCCGCATTTATGCGGTTTTGGTGTTTTGGAGGTAGGAGGTGGACTGTTTCAGGCCACTCATACTTCTCCGGGGTTTCTCTTCTCTTAATCGTAATCGTTGTCGTTGTCCTTGTCGTAATCGCGAGGGAAAATTCCGACATCCATCATTTATCCTATCCTCCGCAGTTGAACCACTGATCAACACTGATAGACACTGATGTAAAACGAGTTGCGATTATTCGCTGATCCAGCTGATCAGGGAAAAAACCGAATAACAGAACCCGTTCAGCTACCGCTTCACTGGCAACGAACTGAAGGCGTGGGGGAAGATTTGGATTTGACGGATACGTATGGTTTCAGTAACATACGTAACTATGAAAACAAAACTCACTCTGAGTGTGAAGCCGGAAGCAGTTGTCATTGCGAAGCGTCTGGCCCGGAAACGTCATGTTTCCGTGTCATCGCTCTTTGAACAATGGTCCCTGAATATGGCTGGTCAAATTCCGGAAAAATCGTTCGGATCACGCCTGCGCGGGCGTTGGAAAAAACGATTTCCTGAGAATGACCCCCGGCTGGAATACCTGCTTGAAAAACACACCAGCCAGTGAAAATCCTGATTGATACGAATTTATTTTTAGATGTGCTCCTCGAACGGGAGACTCTGGCGGATGAGAGTCAGGCAGTATTGGATTGGTGTGAAAATCACCCAGGAGACTGTTGGATAGCATGGCACACACTCGCCAACCTCTACTATATCGGCGCAAAACAATCGACCCCGAAAGAAGCAAGGCAGTTTATCGATGAACTCCTTGATGTATTTGAAATTTGTCCTGCGGATACAGCAACCGCACGAATCGCCCGGGTGTTAAATATAGCAGACTTCGAGGATGCCCTTCAAATCGCCGCTGCCCAAAAGGCAGGCGTTGATGCAATCGTAACCCGCAACATCAAGGATTTCCGCAACTCTCCCATCCCCCCTCTGACCCCATCGCAGTTTCTCAGAGCACACGCCTGAATCTTCTGGCCCGCATATCTCACCGGCTTGTTGGCGAAGGTTATATTCTATTGAAAAACAAAGACATGAAGGTTTTAGCAGAAGACAGACTGTTTGACCGGATTCGCCAACAAGCCTCAAGCCCACAAGCGGCTCTGGCTGTGTTGCGGACACGGAACCCGCTTCGTTACGCACTTGAGTGCGCGCCTTGCGGAACCCGGTCTGCGCCTTGCCAGAGTCACTTGTGAATCTTGTGAGATAAGCGGGCTAGCTACCTCAGGACAGGCATTTCAGGTATTTAGTCGGTAGGTATTTAGGCTGTAGGTGTTTAGGGAGTTCGAAGATCGGATACCGGGAGGTCGAAAGAAAGTAGCTGGAGCAAGTTCCGCATTTATGCGGTTTTGGTGTTTTGGAGGTAGGAGGTGGACTGTTTCAGGCCACTCATACTTCTCCGGGGTTTCTCTTCTCTTAATCGTAATCGTTGTCGTTGTCCTTGTCGTAATCGCGAGGGAAAATTCCGACATCCATCATTTATCCTAAAAACAGCAGTTGAATTCACCACGAAGGGCACAAGAGCACGAAGTGAGTGACTTGTGAGGTAATCAGAATATCCCCGTATACACTTTTCAGGTGAAGCTCCATTGTTGCATGCCCGTTTTGCAAGAGGCTGTATATCAGCGCCTTGTCTTCGTGCTCTTCGCTCCCTTCGTGGTTGAACTGCGGAACATAGGATTATCGGAGCCTCACATGCTGTTTTATGGGTGTCCAGGATTACCCAATTCATCCGCCATCCTGAATAAGAAAGGAACCCAAACAGGTGAAAAAAGGTCTGTTCTGCTGTATATTGGCTTTGATTTGCGACCGATGGGTCGATAATTCTCATCCAGACTAAACATTGACAGGCGGGGATCGCCTGCCATGCTCGTTTGAATCTCAGCGTTTTCACCCCCCTTTCATGAATTACCAGTTTCGTTCCAGAACTCCGGGTTTTACCCTGATTGAATTGCTTGTGGTCATGGGAATCATCATGATTCTCGCGGGCATTGTCATTGGCGTTCAGCGCGGGGTGTACTACCAGCAGTCGAAAGCCCGGGCAGTGGCCGAAATGCGGAC
>CAZCJJ010000123.1:0-9986 GCA_964499045.1 uncultured Opitutales bacterium
CCAGATAGGTCGCGGCGGCCTTGCCGCCCATCTTGACCATCTCGTCATTGTGGTAATCCATCCGCTTCTGGCTCAGGTCGCACAAAGCCACCATTTCCCATTGGTCCAGGTAGTGCTTGACCAGTGAGCTGGTGAAATTCATCAGGCGATTGCCGGTTCCTACCGCGGCAATTCTCTTTTTCCGGCTTTCAGTTTTCATAATGAAATTTTGATCTAATAGGTATGAGAATGGCTCTTGAGGCCATCGGGTCAAGCGGGAAAATGAGAATGATACGCGCTCAGCTCTGTAATGTGGTCGGGATCGCCATGGCCATCGGGTCTCCAAATCGATTGAGCACAAGCCCCTGCAAAGCCGGAACCCAAAGGAGTCCGGACATTTCCGCCTGCGCCTCCCACAGGGCAGTCTGATCCAGCAGAGGCAGCCTTACTCTCAAAATAGTGTGCAGAGGAATCCAAGTACTGCAGTCGCCCGGGATGATCGTGATTCCAGCCTTCCTCGTCCGGTCTTCAATGAATGCTCATCATACCAAGGTCTCTGATTACCGGATGGACCCCAGGGCCTGGCCGGCGATGACCGGGTCCCCGGGCTTGACGCGGATCGCGGCGACGGTTCCGTCCACGGGGGAGACAATAGCGGTTTCCATTTTCATGGATTCAATGACCAGGATGGTCTCCCCGCTCTTGACTCGCGTGCCGACACTCTTTTCGACCCGGAGTACATTACCCGGCAGTTGGGTGATCAGAGGCTTGCCCTGAACATCACTCTCCCTGGCTTTACCATCAGGCGGCGCCGTTGGTATTTCAGCATCCGTGATGTCCACATCGTAGGAAGTCCCGTTGACCGTGGCCTTGTTTCCTTCCAGCACGACCTGGTAGTCGCGGCCGTTCAAGGCAATGTTGTAAGCCGCTGGACCGCTTTGCGGGGTACTGTTGCTTTCCTGTTCCGGTACTTTCTTCCGGACCCCTACGGTCCCCTCGCCCTTGAGGAAGGCAATTCCCTTCTCTTCACAGGAAGCCACGATAAAGATATTTTCGTCGGTAACCGGGAGGCCTTCTTTCTCCAGAATGGCCTTGTTAGCGGCAATACCGCGCTTGGAGTCCTCCTCAATCGCACTCAGGTGGTCATTGGTCGGTTCCAGCTTGAGCTGTTCCGACGCAATTCTGACAACTTCCGGATCCGGAAGAACAGGAGTTTTCCCAAAATAGCCGAGGACCATCTTGCCATAGCCATCGGCGATCTTTTTCCAGGGTCCGAACATCACATTGTTGAATGCCTGTTGGAAATAGAACTGGCTGACCGGGGTCACAGAAGTCCCGAAACCGCCTTTCGCAACCGCTTCGCCCATGGCGGCGATGACTTCGGGGTACTTATCCATCAGATTGTTGTCCCGCAGCATCTGGGTGTTAGCCGTCAGTGCCCCGCCGGGCATGGGGAAGAAAGGGATTAACGGTTCGACCGCAGTGGCTTCGGGAGGAAGAAAGTAGTCTTTCATCGCCCCCTTGAACATTTGCTCCAGTTCGATGATTTTATGGATATCGATGTCGAGCGTGTAATCCGTGCCGCGAAGGGCATGCCACATGGTAATGACGTCCGGCTGGCTGGTTCCGCCGCTAACCGGGGCCAGTGCGAGGTCAATCTGGTCCACACCTGCCTCAATCGCCGCCTGATAGGCGGTCACACAGGTTCCGGCCGTCTCATGTGAGTGGAAAACCACCCTCACCTTGTCGCCCAGTACACGGCGAGCCATCTTGATCGTTTCATGGACTTTCTGCGGACGGGAGGTTCCCGAGGCATCCTTGAAGCAAACAGAATCGTAGGGCAGTCCCGCATCCAGAATCCCCCGGAGCGTCTTTTCATAAAAATCCACCTCGTGTGCGCCACTACAGCCCGGAGGCAACTCCATCAATGTAACTACCACTTCATGCCGCAGCCCGGCATCCCGGATGCACTGACCGGACCAGATCAGGTTTTGCACGTCGTTGAGGGCATCAAAATTCCGAATGGTTGTCATCCCGTGCTTGCGGAAGAGATCGGCGTGGAGCTTCACCATCTCCCTGGGCTGGGCCTTCAGTGCCACCACACTGATGCCACGGGCCAAAGTTTGCAAATCGGCCTCCGGCCCGGCCGCAGCGCGGAAAGCATCCATCGCCTCGAAGGCATTCTCATTGGAGTAGAAGAACGCCGACTGAAACATGGCCCCTCCACCGGCTTCAAAATGACTGATGCCACATTCCCTGGCGGCAAATTCAACACAGGGAAGGTAATCTTTGGAGAAAACACGCGCGCCGTAAACCGATTGGAATCCGTCGCGGAACGCAGTGAGCATGAAGTGAATTTTTTTCATTCGGTAAAAATGTTTTCGAGTTAAGTTGTAAAAGATTATCAACTACTTGCGTCGTGCACGTGCGACCACAATGGCCGCCGCGACCATTTCCTCGTCATCGTAAAACTCATCCGCTGAAGGCATTTCCAAGTCCAGTGCCTCTTCTTCCTGCCCCAAGCCGATCCATTTGACTAGCACTCCCAGCCCATGGATGGCTGCGGCAATGAAGAGCGAAAAAATGACCGCCAACAGAATCGTCGTCAGGGTGAGTTCCAATATGTCCATAATGTATTGTCAGGTTTAATTCGGAATGAAGTTTCCGAGCAGGCTGAGAAAAATACCGGCAATAATCGCCGAGGTTATGATGCCGCTGACATTGACTCCCAAAGCGGCATCCATAACCACCGCACCGGGGTTTTCCGTGGAGACAACCTTTTGGGCTACTTTGGCCGTGGTCGGTACGCAACTGACACCGGCGATCCCAATCACCGGATTGACTTTCCCACCGCTGATAAAATACATGAAATAACCCCCTATCAGGCCGCCGATTCCGGATACCAGTAATGCCAGGAACCCCAGCAGCACCAACGGCAATACCTTCGGATCCATGATGGTATTCGCGTCACAGAGCACCCCGAGAGTGAGCCCCAGAAAGAGTGTCGACCCATAGAGCAGAGGTCCGCTGATGAAATCCTGCAAAGGCTTGATCCCGGATTCCCGGATCACGATCCCAAGGAAAAGGCTGAATATCAGCGGGGCGGCGACGGGGAGGAGGAAGGAAAGAAGAACACAGGCCACAGAGGCAACGATCATCTTTTCAAAGGAAGAATAGTGCCGGACCTTCTTCGGCGGGTGCATCGGCAGTCCCCGCAATTTCTTCGGCACCAGAATCTTGATCAGGTAGGGAAAGGCACCATAGGTCAGCCCAAGGTAAAGGTAGGCCACCACAGCGATCGGGACAAAGAGTTCCGGTGCCAGTTGGAGGGAGGTGAACATCACCAGCGGCCCGTCAGCCCCGCCGATCACGGCCACCGCCGCCGCCTGCTGCGTGGTGAACCCAAACAGGATCGCGAGAGGCAGCACAACAAAAGTCCCGAGTTCCGCAAACAGGGCAATGATCATACTGGTGAAGGGACGGGCCAGAATAAAGCCGATGTCCAGCAGCGACCCCACTCCGAAGAGTACCAGGCAGGCAATCAGACTATTGCTGAACGTAAAAGTATATATCGGCTGAAGAAAATTCACCTGCAACAAGCCCATCAACTCAGCCGCATTCTGAATCGCATCGGGAGACGCTCCCGCCTGGGATTCGATAAAGATAGTGCCCACCCCGCCATGCAGATTCAAGGGATCAAAAAACATGACCGCCGCATTGACCGTCGCCATCCCCAGCCCCATCGGAATCATGATCAACCCCTCCAACACCCCTTTGCGTCCCAATAGAATCAGCACAAAGCCCAGTAGGATCAGTCCCACCCTCACAATCGCCAATATCGGATCCACCGCAAAAAGCGTTGTGATACCTTGAAAAATATAGGAAAGCGATTCCAGACTGATCATGCTTGTTACCTTTTAGTGACAAATGGCGGTCTTTTGTCCTGATTATTGGGGGGAGAGGCCCGGCTTTATCGCCGGAAGGAGTGTATCATTGTACCCTTTATCCGCACTTGGAAACCTTTTTCTTTGCAAGTATTTCCCTCCCGATTCAATCCCAATCCCTTGGGAAAAGACTTCCCGACAGAACTACCCCAACCCAATGCACGACAGCCCTTTCTCTTAAAGGCCGGAACAGAGATCAAATACCGCTAATAGCAATGATGAGTTTCCCTTTATACTTCAGGAGTCCGGTCCCAGTTCTCCAAGTCACCCCGAAGGGGTCAAACGTAGAATTCGAATATGCTATCATATTTTAGGGGTACCTGGCTATACGGCAAACAACATGCATGGAGGTGGACTAACACTTTGTGACCCTCCCTTCGCTCATATCTTCACATACACTTAGCCATTACTCATTTAAAAAAGACAAAATGTTTAAATTCTACGTTTGACCCCTTCCTAGTCTCTGAATCCAATTCAGCAAAGCCGGAACCAAAAGGAGTGCGGGCATTCCTGCCCGCATACCCGGGAAATCGCGGGCAGGAATGCCCGCGCTCCTTTCGACTCTGAAAGGACCCGGCTGGCCGCCGGCTTCTCACGGTTTTATCCGGGCAGGAAGGTAATGACGGCAGACGTAAGAGTGTTCCGGATCGAAAATCCCCAAGGCCTTGAACATATTGAAGGCCATGAAGCGGTGGCCGAAATGGTTGGGGTGCAGACCATCGTTCATCCACATGGTCTGGTTTTCCGCCTCTGCCTCCCACAAAGCAGTCTGATCCACAAGAGGCAGCTCCCGCTCGCGGGCCACCTCCCGTATGGTTTCCATATAAGCGGAGAAATGCGGCTCACATGCGGGCGATGAGCCCGGGAGGATGGTATTGCAGGTCTGTAAGAGCAACTCGGCCCCGCAGGCGGCTATCCGGTCGGCGAGTTCATTCAGGTTCTCGCGGTATTTCCCGAGAGGAACTCCCCTTTCCTGATTACAATCGTTCAGGCCGATCATCAGGGAAACCGTCTGGGGCCTGAAATGCGCGATGCGACGCTCAAAGCCATCGAGAACACATTGAGTGGTATTCCCGCTGACGGCGGTATTGATCACCACGTCAAGGTGGCGGCCCAGCTCGTAGCGCAGCCGCTCGTTGAATATCTGGGAATAATCCCGGTAGCCGTGGGTGTACAAAGCCCCATGCGTGACACTGGCCCCGCAGAACAACCATGTCTGCGGGTCTTCCACAGTCAAGTGTTGGCGTAATATTTTCATTTCATGTGAAACGGGATCTCGTCCCGCTTAATCATCTGATTATCAAATGGGTAAAGATAGAGGGGTCTTGCTGATCAGTGCCCCCAAGAAGATTTTCATTGGGTGTAATACCAAACAAAAATTCTCCGGGAGTAATCAAATATTAAATGCTTAAAAAAACGTGGACAAATCACCTCGCTGCACTGTCGGTGAGTACCCGGATAACAAATCCTTGAGTGTCCTTATGAGCGTTGGGAAGTAGTAAGTAAGTTGTACGACGACCTGTAATCAATTGCTGATAACGGCTGATCCCCAGTCTCCAAGAAATGTCATCGCTCTGGTAGGCAAGCTTGATCCTTGCATAATCACCGCCCTGATCGTAGCGGTAAATAGTATTTTCGCCCGGCTGCAGCTTCCCGAATTCACCGGAAATATCATATGCAAGAAGCTGGCTTGTCATATTAATCAAGCGAAGGGAATCAACCGGAATTCGATCCAGACTGTTATCCAATGCAATGATACGATAGCGGTCACCAGGAATGGAAGGTTCAACGAATAGAAGTATTACCTCACTGGCAGCACGGGGGATTAGCGCTGTCCCCCTCACCTCCGGCCGATCTTCTGCGTCACTCGGGCGGGTGGCATAAAAAACAATTTCCCGGGGTCCTTGATACTGTAGGACCGTAGACAAATTGTAGGGGGATAGTTCCAGCTCATGATACTCACCCATGATATCAACAAAGACAACGCTCTTGCCATCTTGAATTGACTCCACGCTTTCGGGACTGGCCAGAAGAGTCGCCGTAATGGAAACAGTATGCACTTGGAGGTCTTCTTCCATCGCGGCAGAAGAGAGACCAAAAAAAAGACAAGAGCAGATCATGCCCTGTAATAACCATTTAAACTTCATCTGGAGTAAGCCATTTGAATGAAATGATTTCAAAACGCCGCCCCAATTCGACATTGATGCCTATTGCCGGATCGGATGGGTCCTGACTGGGATCTACATATTCCGGGATGCGCTGGACCACCGCCTCACACCATGCCCTCGCTGTTACTGAAGGAGCATTGCCACCCAAAAGCGTGTTCACAACCTCGCCGTATGCCCGAATGACAAAAGTATCAGAGCGCGTTGTAAGAGTTGCCCCAAGCACGCTGAGAATGTCGGCCTGCGTAATGTAACCGGTTGCATTCTGCGAGAGGACACCCCGTGCCGCCTCAGCAAAAGCGTAGTTCAGCTCGGCGGGGGCCGTAGAGACTGAAGCCGCATTAGAGACGGATGGATTGATTGCAGGAGGCCCATAAGTGATTCCGTCAATGACCACAGGTTCAACGCTGTCAATGGCTGCCTGTAAAGGACCCTTGAGCGAGCGCTCCAGATTCTGGCCATCCAGGGATCTATTGACAAATTGGCCAATAGTGAGAAAAGGCCCGCGCTCACGCACCTGGTGGACAATCTGCCCGGCCAGATTTGTCAACTGAACATCTGTCAATTCACGATAGCCACGCCAATAATCCATTGCGCCCCCCCCGGGGTAAGGTGTGCGAAAGTAAGGGTTAAGCAATCCCTGTACTTCCACCGTCTGTGCCGTAACTGAATCGCGATAGGCAATTGCCTGTTGATTCAGTCCGGACAGGAATCCCTTCCACGCTTCCACGGATGTTGAATTAACATTGAATGGGCCATTAACAAGAAGGTGGGCTGCGGATTGGTCAACCGAAATGCCTTCCTCATCCTCTGGGAACGACCATATCTGCATCCGGAGATTGCCTGGCGCCTCAATTGGATCCTGCGGACTGTCGGGAGCATTCCATGTGGAAAAGAAATAGCGGTCCCATATCATATCATTTAAGAGATAGGACGAATCATACAGTGTCCAGTCAGTCAGGGCACTTTCCGTTTCCTCCGGAGATATCCATGGGGAGGCATAGGAATTTCCAATTACATACGCTGGTTCCCAGACACTTCTTGAGACATCCAGGTGTTGAAATTGTCCAATCGAAAGGAGGGGCTCACGCGGTAAGTGAAACAGTACCATGCGATAACCTTCGTCAGTAATCGCATCGGTATCCCATAGAAAGGCCTCATCAAAGGCGAGCGCTCCTCCATGTACTGATACCTGTCCATAAGTAGGAGCATCGGTTCTCCATGCCAACCCGTTTGGAATGGATGAGTCGTCAAATAGTGTGCTATTATGCACACTCCTTACGTTATAATTACTGAGCACTTTGATTCCGCTGCTTTCCAGAGACTGTCCCAAATATCTATCGGTGCGATGAGGACCATAAAGCAAAACACCAGTAGAAACGATGTCCGGGAAAAGATTAACGAGTTCTCCTGCTGGACCCTTTTGGGCAATAGCCATGGTGAAAGGTCCCCCGCTTCGTCCGGTGACACGGGTATAGTGAAAAACGCTGTTTTCATCTACCGTGGAAATTGGTAGCGTCCCATGGTGCCAACGCACCCCATAACGTCCAATATTTGGACCAAGGCCGAATTGGTTACTTTCAGCCAGGTCAGACTCATGCACCAACCCAATGTCAACACCAGCATTTCTTGCCCAACCAACACCGGGACGATATCCGGACTGTGGATGGATAGGCACCGAAACGTAGGCACCCGGGTGAAAACCGGCGCTAAGGAATATACCTTCACTATAGCTACCACCCGTGCCATCTGGAAGTGAGTACCACTGAATTTCGCCTGGTTGCAGTGTGCCGGAAGTGACATAAAAGTGAAGGTTATTCACGGTTGAGCTATTGCTATTAGTACCCTCATAACCAGGCAACAGTTCATTAATGTGTACAGTCCAGTTTCTGTTGTCGGATGACTCGTTTCGTAACACTATTGCCGGTGTACGCTGATGAATCGTACGGGGATTATCCTCGGGATAAAATTCAACCATATAATCTTCCGAATCCAGAATAACATCGTAGGGATTCCAGAGTGCGACAACTGGCTTGATCATCAATTGCAACCTAAAAGTCTCTGCACCCTCCACTTCAAGATACAAACCAAAGGTCAGTCCCGTAAAAACGGGGACAGGCATAACATTCACTGCTGTTGCGTGGTCCCCATAAACAGATCCAGCCAGTGAACTCCCACCGGTTAGTACAGGATGAACGAATCTTGGTTTAACAACAGGTGATATTCCTGAAATGGAATCGGATAATTGGTAGTAATCCTGAAGCAGTTCCCACTCTGGTCCGATCCGTTGGTTCGATGGCCGATTGGAATCTTCCGCAAAAATGTACCCTCCTGGCGTTGTTTGGTCACTCAACTTATGGGTCAGATCACGCCGCAAACCCCCGTCGCGGGAATTAGATAAAACGCCGTAGGAAAAAGTTGTAAGGTCAAAATACCGCTGCTTGAGGTCAGCCTCACTGAGGTTTTCATTCAATAACCGTAAGTCTCTGTAATGATTAAGGTTCTGAACAATAAGCGCCTGATCGCTGGCAATACCCGGAGAAAGGTAGTCCGCCATGGTAGCAAGGTTATCCATATTCTCAATTCCGAAACGTTGAGCAGAAATCAGAGGAGAGCGACTGCCATCAGAACCAACGGGAGCAGAAAGAGAGGGGCTGGAAACCAGGTTAACCTTAGCCTTTAGGCCCTCGTCGCCCACCCAGTAAGCATAGCGACCACCCGGAGTATTAGCCGAATCCGTATCAGGAATGGGTAACAGCTCTACCAACACATCCACGGCGGCGGACCCTCCTCCCAATACTTTAACCCGCGTGTACTCTGGCTCTGTAAAAGGATTCGATGGATGGTCTGAGGTCGATGAACGTGAGACCAACCAAGCAGGATTTGTGGCCAAATCACTCCTCCATACTCCGGTCCAATAGCGCTTCTCATCGACAGGCGCATTTCCGCCCCCACCGACTTCACCCAGGATATCCGCCCGTGCGGTGGTACGTTGGTCAGGACCTGCTTCTTCCTGTAGCTGGACCAAGGCCATTTTCAGGCCAAACAATGCGTTCTGACGGGCAAGGACCAAATCCTGTTGAATCGCGGCCTTACGCACCTCAACCATGGTGAGTGTGCTAAAACTCACCATCAGCAAAAGAATGTACGCCATCAGAACCAACGCGATTACCAAGGCAAACCCTTTGCGGCGTTCCTGTGCCGTTGTAGACAGATTCATCATTACTTGGATGAAGAATCTTGCGGTGACGGGGATCCAACCCCGCCAACGCAAGCTTGATACAATTATAAGTTAATTCACTTCCCAGCAAAACGCCGGCGAGAGCGATAAACCAATGCAACTGCCAAGATGGATATGATTCCATAGAGGGCTTTGGCTTCTGGAATAATCTGCGCAGTAATATTGTCGATATACAATGTCTCATCCGGCATTGTATGCGAGGCAACAAAATAAGTGTAGTTGTTAGCACCCGCATTGACGCTCTGAGCCAAAGCTCCTGACTGGCTTCCCAACAACGTGGTACCGTCTGCAGCATACAGATTCGCGGTGTATATACTGCTTGTCACTGGTGCTTCAGGCAAAACAAACTCCACATAGTACCATGTGTCTGGAACCACAGCTGCGAGCACCTCGCGCACTCCACCAAAGCTCGCCTGAATATTCCCTGCTGACAAATCCACAAAAGCCCGTGTTCTGTCATCTGAGCCTCGCACTCCGATAAGGAATTCGGTCAACTCGTTGGTCATATTAAATGCCAGACGGAACGTTAATGGATCTGTAATCTGAGCCGTAGCCTGATTGTCGTATCCAAAGCTCCCAATTGCCCGACTTCCTCTGTTGAAGGAGGCTGTGCGGATCAATTCCATTGAGCGTGGCTCTGAGAGCGAATTGTTCACC
>CAZCJJ010000124.1:0-3156 GCA_964499045.1 uncultured Opitutales bacterium
GTTACGGCATTGCCGGTGACCCGATAGCTGGAATGGGCGAGAAAGTCGCCGCTTATGCATCGACCTGCCATCAGTAGTCCGTCCACTCCCGCTGCGACAATTGCACCATAAGGAATATCGTAGGGCAGGACTTTCTGACGTTTGCGGTCATCAAAGCTTTTACTGTGGCCGGGATCAGGTGAGTGCACGTCCATGCCAAAGGTGGCCCGGCAGACTGAATCAGCCCGTTCTCTGCCCATCACCAAATCCTCCGCCGTTACCGTGGCGCGGCCGCGCAAACGCCGGCCTTCACGGACGCCAATGTGGGCGGCGGTTGCGACCAGAAGCAGGTCACCCCAAATACCTCCCAGGGAGCGAAGCGCACGCACAGCCTTGTCCACCTCCAACCGTCCCCGGATGGTTGCGTCAGTGATCGCCTGGGCATCAATAGGGCTGACGTTATACTCGTGGTTAATCATCAGTGCATAGAGATCGTCGCGGATATGAAAGAGGGTAGCTGCCTCGTAGCTTGGATGATGACCTCCTCTTTGCAATTCCGCCAACAGTGAAGCCTTCCGGTCGGGCTCATTGATATCGTGAAATCTACGGCATGCTTGCGGATCGGGTCCGGCAATGAGGCCCATCAGACTCATCGGCTGGGTAAAGCCATCTCCCGGCCTCCCCAGTTCGTATCCGCATCCGGCCAGTGCTCCCAGATCCCCGTCACCCGTACAATCGATAAAAACCTTGCTCTGCCAAGCCTGACGTCCGGATTTGGATTCAGTCATTACAGACTGCAAGCGACCGGAAGGATTCACGTCGGCAGCGACGATTCGGGTGTGGAATTGAATCGCCACCCCTGCTTCGAGGCACATTTCCTCTAAAACAAGCTTCATTTGCTCAGGGTCATAAAGGAAGTTGGGGCCCGATCTTGCCCGGTGTCCACCACGTTGCTTCAGACGCTCTACCATCTCGGGTAACAAGCTGTCCGGCTTGCCGGCGTCCAGAACATAAGAAAGCAACCCCGCCGTCCAGATGCCACCAAGGCAGCCCTGCACCTCAAGCAGACGGGTCCGTGCTCCGGCTCTGGCCGCACGGATGGCCGCAGCAACACCTGCTGGCCCGGCCCCGCAAACCAATACATCGACACTCTCTGCCACAGGAATGGAGCGGCCGGGTTCTTTGATTACTGTTTTAGTACTGGGGGATGCCTTTTTCATAGTACCCATACTCTCCGGTACCTTTTCCATCGACAACCGCAGGTTTGCTCTCATCATAGAGCGAATGGGGAAACATGTCACCATGGCTGATGTGGCGCGGGAGCTGGGGGTTCACCCGACGACTGTTTCCATGGCTCTCAAGGCTCATCCCCGAATACCGTCTTCAACGAGGGAGCGGGTTCGTAAAATGGCGGAGACGATGGGCTACCGTCCTAACCCCCTTGTTTCGGCTTTGATTGCAGAGCGGAGGAAAGGGCGTATTTACGGCAAGGGGTCCACGCTGGCTTTTCTTACCGCAGCGGAAGGCGACGGTTGGAGGCAATCGCGCAATTACGCGATGTTGTATGAGGAAATCATCAGGCATGCTGAAGTCCGTGGCTACCGGGTGGAAGTGTTCGGGTTGAAAGAGGAGGGGATGAGCCCCCAACGTCTGAGAGATGTTTTGCTTTATCGGGGAATCCGGGGAATCATTGTTTGTCCGCTACCAAACAAGCAGCATTCTATTGATTTTGATTTTACTGACTTTGCCGGGGTGGCACTGGGTCTGACCCTGCATTCCCCGAGACTGGATCATGTGGCGGTGGATTACTATGCCATCATGCAAATGGCGGTGAATCAATTGCTCGGTTCAGGACACAAGCGTATTGGTTTCATGACGAACCAACTGACGGATGCCCGCGTCCGCCATCTGTCCCTTGGGGCTTTTCTGGCGGAACGGTATTCGAAACCGCGCCTGCTTATTCCACCTTTGGTTTTTGCTGACAAAGAGGATCCTTCACCTGAAATAAAGGCACAGCAATGGTGGAGAAAATGGAATCCCGATGTAATTATTACCCCGGTAAGGAGCCAGTACGAAGTACTCCAGCGCTGGTTGGCCGAAGATGGACTTGTGGTTCCAGGGAACCTCTCGCTTCTCTGTCTTGATTGTTTGCCCGGATCCTCGCAGAGCGGAATCGTTCAAGATCTGTCGAGCCAGGCGCGTTCGGCAGTGGAATGGGTGACTTCCCGTGTCGAGCGTGCGCAATTCGGAGTTCCCTCCGATCCCCAGACTCTTTTGGCCGGAGGTAGATTTCAGGAGGGTGCAGTCCGGGAATAGCCGGACATCCATGGAATGATTGAGAATTGTGGGTGTCCTGAAATTGCTTCCTATGCTACCGCGATGCGAAGTACCTTTGGTTCCGCAGGCAAAAGGGGCGCATGAAGGCAGCCTTTTGCGCAGGAGATTTCCTGCCAGATCCCCTCAGGCGTCAGTATTTCCGACTTCGTAATCGTATGCGGCGAAGATAATGGAATGACATCCAGCGGATCGTGTCCCAGATTGAAAAGTGCAACCAGGTAACGATTGTCAGCGAAGCGCCTCAGCTTGAGGTAAACCTCCGCATCCCCGGGATAATAAAATGAGATCGGCTTATCGCAGACAAACGACAGCAGTTCGATGAGTTCACGCTTGCGGTCCTCATCGTAGAAACTGTGGCCCGGCCCCCGCAGTGTGCGTCCGGCGCCGAAAGTCGCCGCCACAACAGCAATACGTCCGCCTAAAGCATTCTCGAAGAGTGTGGCGGCAGGGGGGGGGAGTTCAGTCAATGCGTCACTTACGCTGGATTTCCGGTGTAGCAGGGTGGAGTGGATGCGGGTATGGGGACTGATTGGTTCGAGACATGAATATTGGGTGTCCCCCCGTAGCATGAGATCACCCCACTGTTCAGCGGACACGGTTGGACCGGACCAGGGTTCGGCCCGGACGCCAATGGCGTCCGAGAAGCCACGCTCGCTGAGCGCTTCGGCGGCAGGCCCATCAAGAAGTAGTCCTTGTTTTAGCAAATGGTGCAGATCCTTATCCGTAAAAAAGGGCACATCATCTCCCGTCATCATTGCAGGTAGACCAGGCATGCGGGCGTAATTGCAAGGCAACCCGAGCACTCCGAGAACCCACGCCCACGTCCTGCCTGAAACGCAG
>CAZCJJ010000124.1:3256-9909 GCA_964499045.1 uncultured Opitutales bacterium
GGATAGGTGTCGGTTTCCGCCAGAATCGTGATGTCTGGAGCAAGGCATGCGACCTGCGCGGCACCCACGTGCATCCGAACGGGGAATGTACGCATCTCTGCAGTCCGATAGCGGGCGTTGTTGATCCGGACAAGGGGGGTATTGTTCGCACCTGCCAGACGTCGTGCCAGCGGCTCAGCATGACGGATATCGCCATAGCATGTGCAAAAACTACCGGGGATGGACGGATCCGTAGCATCGATCGCGTCGCGAATGACACCTGCCAATTCCATAAGGGAATCCAAAAGCAGGGTATCGTATTGGCGTGCAGCATCCCGGTCCTTCCGCAGTAACTCGACCAGCTCCAAATGCGTGATATTGTAACCTAGCCGACGACCCATTTCCGCAAGATGCAGTGGACAAAAACAGCCGCTCAATGAGGTCAGCAAGCGGAAGTCGTCATCAATCATGAAAAAAGCAGGTTTCAATGCGGCGAGGTGCTCGAAGGTGCGGCGAATGTAATCTTTGAAAGCCGGATCAAGCGGACACATCTTATACTTGGAGCTTTCATCGGGTAGGATGACCCGCTGGTAGTCCGATGGCTCATTCAGTGCGTGACCATGGCCCAAGGTAGCCTGCGCCAGAATACCAAGTCGCGAGGCATCACCCTTGTACACCTTGCGAAAGGCTGTGAAGTGTTCTCCCAAAATACGCGCTTTTTCCTCGGGGGGGTAGCCTTCGGGGACCAAAGCCATACTGCATGCAATATCCGTACAGACGTTTGTACGGAGTAAATTTTCCGCATCAGCAGCCAATTCCCGTTCGCGGCCGGGAAGCAGCGGCATGACATGTAAAGTTCTCAGAGGCTGTATGTTTCTTTTATGCACGGTGAGTATCTGACAGGTAGAGATATGAGCCGTTTCGAATAGCAGGTCACGTTGATATTTAGAATCCCGTAATGGCCCCTTGATGAGGACTGATAACTTCTATTTTCAATACCTCACACAATGCATGCAGTACAGCACGGTTATCCCCGTATGACATAATGTAGTGCTGCCCCATGACCTGTTGAATGAAATTCTCAACCGGAAAGTCGAAGATGACTTCCAGACTCGGGAGTTGCGGTGCGGGGGGTGCCCAGCCAGCCTCCTCCCATTTCTCTGGCTTTCGCGCCGTTCCCATCGCGATGTGCATGGCGTAGCGTCCCCGTGTGTAAGTCAGGCGACAAAGGGTAAGCAGGCCCGTTTTCAGTTTGGAGACATTCAGCAGGCCTTCGCCGAAATTTCCGAATGCGTTCGGCATCACCGTAATCTTTCCATCCACGATTTCAGCCGGGACATAGTCGGGTACACCCATCACCGCGCCGTTCTCCAGGAACTCATAGAATTCCAGATAGGCGCCGACCTGACCGGTGAGATAGTTCACTATAAGCTGGGTCACGGCACCAAGACTGTCATTTTCAGGTACCGAGCAAATGTCCAGCTCATCGTGCAACAGGGTCATAGCACCCGCCGGGGCAAAATTGAGCAGTTTCTTGATGCCGTCCACATCGCAGAATGAAAACGCCCGGTATCCGCGTTCTTCTATCTTCGCTCTCAAGGCGAGGTACAGACGGACCGAATTCTCCACCGTGCCGGGCTGTGGCTCGCGGACGAAGTGCCAGCGCTGCTGGAGGGAGTCGGCGATTTTCGCAATCTCCTCTCGGTCCGCCTTCTCCATCAGTTGCGCGATTTCGAGTAAGTCGAAATGTTCTATTTCAGGTCCGATATCCGCTTTGAGTGAAACCCCGTCGTATAATGTGCCGTAGAGCCGCATGTCGCGGTAGCCAGCCATGCCGACCTTGGCGGTTTTCAGCAAAGCGGCCGTGCGTGCCGCCCGGGCATAATCCATGATCGGACCTATTCTCGGCGCTTTTTCGCGATAAGTTACGACATACTTAAAAAGGTATCCCATGTCCGCCATCGGCTTGCGCAGCGCTGTGGTGCCCGCCTGGTCGGCAGTGGTTACATGGCGGTCTCCCTCTCTCCAGCCGCTCAGCCCCCAAAGCACCATCGGCTTATGCTTGAACGGTTCAATCACGGTGAATACAGCCCAAGAGGGAATCCAGCCAGCCACACAGACGATCAGCAGATCGAAGTCGTGCGCTGACAACTCTGTGACCGCCCTCGCGGCATCACTCCCAGCCGGATCATCGGTGACCGGACCGGTCGCGAATATTTCGATTCCATGATTGTTCAGCAATTCAGCCGCTTCATGGCAGCGATTGACGATAAACTCCTTAGGTGTATTGACCTCACCGAAACCGACAAACCCAGCTCTAATTTTACGCATAATTTTTCTCCTTTTAATTAAATGATCGTTTCCAGCTAGTCATATTCAGAGTGTTCTCTTTTCTCATTCATCTCCTCCCAAGTCCTCAGTCCCGAAATGGCATCGTGTCCGTAGAGGTTGTCGCGACCGGCGATCATAGCGTAGCGCCCGGCGGCAACCACATTTTCTCCCTTCAATAACGCGGCAAGGAATCCGGCAATCGCACAGTCCCCGGCTCCGGAAGCGTTCTGGATACGGGCCTCAATGGTGCTTTCGGGTGACAACCAGACACCTTGCGGGCACCCTTCCGCATCGGCGGGTTGAAACGACGAGCCAGCCCATCCCTCGAAGTTGCCAGTGCGCAGGTAGGCTCCCTTATGCCCAGCTTTAATCAAAAGGATTTTTACGCCCATCCCCAGAGTTATTTCAGCAAGCCTGGCGTATTCTGCTTCCGGGATAGCGTTTATCATATTTCCGTCCTCCTTCTGTTCCGCAATGTTTGCCAGACGGGCATAGCGTTCCGGATCGAGCATGTAGAGGAGTTCTTCAACACTGGGCACAAAGATATCCACAAGGGGTAGGGTGGTGGACAATAGCTTCCGCCAATCGGCCTTGCCTGAGGGTGCATCCGGGTCGGGCAGGGTCATATCCAGGGAGATCGTCGTGCCGCTGGCACGAATCCGTTTCAGCATCCGTTTCAGCTCCAACCCTTCGTTTGCCCAAAGCGAGTCCATTAACGGTGGATAACCGAAATGAAAAAGGCGGCTTAAGGCGACCGTTTCATAGTCAATCGCATCCGCTGTGAACACACGGTTGCAGCCTGGGTCCTCGAGAAAGATTCGGTCCATGTCGGGCGGCGCGAGTACGATGCCATAGGCGGTCCCTGCTGCTTCCGTCCGACGAATGCCAGCATACACGCCTGCCTCTTCAAATTGTGTGAGGGCGATATCCCCCAGTACGTCGTGGCCGACGCAGCCCATCAGTTCGGTCTGGCAACCGAATTTTTTCAGCGCCAGTCCGGTATTTGCCACCACTCCCCCAAGAGAAAAGTGCAGTCCTTTCGTTTCAATCAGTTTCCCGGGCCGGAACAGTTCGGTGAAAGACCGGGCCTGGTTATTTCCAAATCCGGGTGCGATGTCCACGCCAAGGTATCCGGCTACGACCGCGTCTATGGGACGGTCCTCTTTCATTGGAATAGTGTCATTATTTCTTGAATAGTAATATCCACCAGCATTTTGCCTCCTGCGGAGCCAACCTTACCGTTGATGATCAGGGCACCGTAGCCGCCGAGTTGCTCCGCTCGTTCACTCGGCAAATAGCCGCCCCTATCCCCGCAGAGCTGCACGAGAAAAGTCTGGGCGGCTGGGCTACGGGCCTTTATTTGATGTCCGAAATCCAGATAAAGCTCGAAAGGATTGGTGGCAAATACGACGTCGCCCAAGCGCAGAGTGTGTAATTCCATCTCAAACGAAGGCTTGGCGTCCTGCTTCCCGTAGCGTGCAACGACCGCCTTGGCATTCTGGATCAGGACAAAATGGTGTAGCTTGCTGTCGTATGGGCCGGGGCGGTCGGAATTTTTTTCGTTTTCGGCCACTTCGGCACAAAAATCAGCATAGGCATCATCTTCGGGCATCTTTGCCAGCAATGCTTCCAAGTCTTTGCGGGCAGCCAGGTATTCAGCTTCTGACGCCCGGCGTAAGGGGAGTGAGATTGGTTTGATGAGGTGTTTCATTGTCGGGGAGTGATCGATCTGCCTGCTGGCGGCAGGATAGGCCTGCGTAACCGCAGAAAACAATCGACTGCCCAGTTCCGAAACACCGTCTTCGTGCCAGAAATCAGTCTCCCCTTTGTAGTTACGGGTCAAGTCACGTGGCGATTGGCAGCCAGCGGCACTTATCTGCCCGAGTACTACAAAGTCGTCTCCGAAGTGTTCTTTCAACAAACGTCTGGTTTCACCTATATAATCCGAAGAGATTTTATAGGTGGCTTCCATAACCTGGGCAGGGCAAGCCAGATTGAGGATCACTCCGGACGGCTTGCTGTCAGCATCAAAAATAAATAGCATATCCACGCCCGAATCTTCGCCACCTTCCATGCCCATGAAATCATCCCGCCCGGTGTCGCCATACATCTCTGCCGTCCCGTTGGCGTAGACTGCGCGACGGCAGTGCCCGGCGCGGGCGAAGCCCAGTGCATGGCTGATACCACCAGCCTTGCGCCCTCGCCATGCCGCAGTGACGGCATCTTTAATTCGTTCCAGCAGGAAACGGCGGTACTCCTCTCCCTTCATGCTATCGGGTAATTCGCTCAACCAGAAGATGCCGTCTGAAAAATCCACACCCGGTGCATTGTGGGTGTGGGTGACATTAAGGAAAACCTTGGAGACATCGAGATCCGGTAACGCCTCTTTCAACATCCCGCGCAACTCCTCTTGAAAGTCAGACCGGACCCCGACCAGTTCCAAAGAAACCATGACCGCCTGTTCACCTTCCAAGGATTCCAGTGCGACAACTGTAGCAGTCAGTTTTGAATGAACACCCGTTGAAGCCCGATGATAATATTGTCCCTGCAAATCGACCGTGCTCGCAGGTGTGGTGTCGATCTCTGCGACCCCGATGAGTAAAGGGGGGCAGTCATTTTTTTTGTCGTTTACTTTCATCTTTAAAGATTCCTGAAGGCCGTATGGTTGTTTGACTTGACCCTGTTTCATTCTAATCAAAAAATGCCAAAGAAAGCAAGGACACTTATTATGAAAATGTAGGCCATGTTTTAAGGTAGGGTATTTTATGCCAGCATCTGTTGTTAATTTTGAAGGTCTTTCCCGTTCCGCCAAATTTCGGTACCTGTGCCGTTTGGTCTGCGAGGCAACGGATTTGGAGTTGGTCTTTGTGGATGCTGGAAATGACCAACGCTTAAAGCTGGATTGCGGCTCGAAGAAAATGTCGCTTTGCACGTACCTGCGGCGCAACAAATCTTTCGAAGCCCGCTGCTCGACCTGTGATCAGCGCCACCTGGAACGGGCGAAGGAAGCGGCCAGTCCAAGTTGTTATCTTTGCCACGCTGGTCTTGTTGACATGGTAATCCCCGTACGCGTTGGGGGACGGCACATCGGCACTTTCATGGGTGGTCAAGCGCTGCCGCAAGCGCCAACCGAGGCGCGTTTTCGCCGGTTTCTTGAGCGGATCGGGCAAACCGAACAGCACAACAATCCAGTGCTGCGTAAACGTTATTTTGCCAATCCCCGCATGGGCGAGAAGCGCCGCCGGAATTTGATGGAGTTGATTGCGCTCTTGGCCGCTCATATCAGTGAATTGGGTTCCCGTCTGATCGAGTATGATTGTCCTGCGGAAAACCCGGTCGAACGCGCCATCTCTTTTATTCATGAGCATTGCGGTGAGCCTTTTTCTCTTGAGGAAGTGGGGCGTGCCGCTGGTATCGCACCAACGTACCTCAGTGCCCTTTTCAAACAGCGTACAGGACAGCATTTTCGCGACTATGTACGGAATTTGCGGATTCAACGCGCGCAAGTGCTTCTGCTCGAGGGCCGTCAGGATATGGAGCAAATTGCCATAGCCAGCGGCTTCGGAAGCTATCGCAGTTTCAGCCGCACCTTTCGTGTCGTCACCGGCCAAAACCCGTCTAACTGGCGCCTGAACTCACGCAGCGATCCTCCAAATTGTTGCCAGTCAAGCGGCAGTTGAACGGTTGTCGGCTGATCCTGTATAGCCATGGAGTTCCTGGCCCCCGTGAAGCGAGATCGAAAATTGTGGGTGTCCTGAAATGGCTCAGGGGTTTTTTGGCAAAATTGCCGTGGGTTTCTCTGCCTACTGGTTGTTCACGATAGCTTGATCTCAGTCTTGCAGACACAGTGGAGTACCACAGGCACGTGCGGCGGCAATCAGGGCGCTGTCCAAGGTTGCGAGAGGCAGGCCACGGCGTAAGGCGAGCTCAAGGTAGGCGGCATCGTAAGTCGAAAGTTCGTACTGGAGGGCAAGATCCAAAGTCTTCTGCCAGGCACGTTCCATGGTTTGGTCGTCCACCACAATGTCATAGAAATTAAGCGCAGCTAGAAAAGTCTCGATTCCAGCCTGATCAATGCGTCCGCGACGCTTGGCTCCCAGCAAAACATTGCCCAGCTCAAGGTGCCAAAGCGCGGGAACCCAAGCACAGTGCCCGGCAGTTAGCTCGTCAATAAGCTGATCGCAGCCAGGCGTCGCTTCATCAGCGAAGACCCAGGGCAGTGTCGCCGAACAGTCGAGAACGAAGGCATTGCTCACGACCGTCCCTCTTCGCGCAGTTTCCGAATGTCGAGACCCCCGAGGGTGTAGCGTTGCCGGAGCCCCCGTAACGTCGCAGTGGCCTCG
>CAZCJJ010000125.1:0-5365 GCA_964499045.1 uncultured Opitutales bacterium
CAAAACATGACTGTCCAGGCTCGAAAGTGGGTCATCCATTCCAAGCCCACGCTCTTCCGATCCGGTGTCCGCCGTCAGGCCGCCTTTAGCCCTTTGCAAAAAATAAAGAAACGTGATAAATGTAATTTCCCCTTCGCTGAGGGTCGACCCGACTATCGAACCGTTTTCTCGCTGAATTTGGTATTGGTTGTGGTCTTGCTCAGAGGGAACAATTTGAAAGTTCAAAAAACCATACGCCCTTAAACGTTTATTGATTTCATCGACCGAGGGCTGCACGCTCGTTACGTTTTTGTTCGCCTCTTTTGTTTTTCGATCAAGCTCCTTCCATTTCTCAAGCAACTCTTCTCTTTTTTGGGAAACACCCTCAATCCCTTTTTGTTTTCCAGAAATATCTGTGTTGTGTTGATTGATTGAGGCTTGGTGTTCGCCAACCAGAAAACGCCAGATAGCTTTAATGAGTGACGCTTTCTCAGTAGCATAATTACGAACTATCTGATTGTGGGCCTTTATTTTGTTATTGGTCTCATCAATCATTTGTCCAATTTCCTCAAACTGGGCTTTCAGGGAAGTTAAGCTAATGCTTCGACTGGGCTCTTTTCTTTTGTTGTTAACAAGTTCTTCGTTTCTCTGCACCTGCGCAGAAATTGTTTTGATCTGGGCACGGAGAATTTCAATGTCTATCTTTGATTCCGGATTTTCCCTCTCCTTCAACTCGATTCCATTGAGCAAGTTGATCACGTTCTGTCCGACTTGAGTATACTCGGATGAAAGCTGCTTAACTTTCTGCGTGTTATCTTCGAACGATTTATCAAAGTATGCATTCAGCTGATTTCTAAAATTCTCCGTAATGGTCTCCCGCTGGCAAAATGGGCAGACGTTGCTCTCTTGTATGTAGCCTCGGCCCTCGTTGACCCAGTCATTGATGCTCAAATGCTGAATCAGTTTTGCAATCTCGATATCCGATTTGCCAATAATCTTCGTTTTCCAAATGCCATCAGATTCAATTTCCAAAAGCCGTTCGTAGCCCACTTTGTTTATCAAAGGTAGTTCGACAGGCTGTTTTCCAAAAAGAGTTTCTGCCTTTTCCTTTAGTTCATCATAGGATTTAAGCTCCGTTTGATTATTTTTTGCTTGTTCAAGTAGCCGTTGCATAAACGACTGCTTGTTTCTCATTACGCCCGCGAAAGCATCTTTAAAAACAGTTTCGTATTTTTTGTAAACTTGCTCCCATGCGGTATCCCGAAAGGCGTCTTCCACGCGTTGCTTTTCCTCTTTAAGTCTTTCCAGTGTTTCCTTCTTTTTCAGACCTTCAGCTTTGATTTCTCCGAGCTCTTTAACCATTACCTCGATAGCCGCTTGTTCCTCCGCGGTTGCCTCTCCGAGAGTAAAGACTCCATCAATGTTGCCACTAGCAAAATTACGCTCCCGGAAATCTCGATTGTAAACCAGGGATTGAAGCGGTATTCCACCTGTCCATGAAATTGAACAACCAGAAAATTCGGGGGCATCTTTGTTGCTCAAAAGCTTGGTGATCGTTGTTTTTCCTGTTCCATTGGCACCGTAAATGAAATTGACCTTCTTCAAGCCATCAATCTGAACTCCAGCGACAGCATCGTAGGTTGCCACATTTTTGATTGAAATCGATTCGATCATGGAAGCGCCTCCTTGGTTTTGGTCTCCGCTTCGCCCACTGTAAGCTCCCCGCTCAGCAGCTTGGGCAGCAGCGTGTCGCGGAGTTTGGCGAGGGTTTGGGATTGATATTGGAATAGCTTAATGCTCTCGAATTGATTTCCGACTAATTGATGGAACGATTCAATCACTGATCCTGCAGGCTTAAGGATGATTATTTTTGAAAAGTTCCCAGTATTCAGATTCAAAGTCGCACTACCTCCGCTTGCGAGATCGTGAAGTTCCTTTTCCATATCAAGGAAAGTGAAATACAAATAATAGAGACTCTGTTTGCTGCTAGGAACCACAGAGTTTATTTGTTGGTTCGTATGAGTGGGTTCGCAAGTGATTGCAACTTTGCCAACAGTGGCAATGCAACTTACGCACACCGAATACGGTGGGATCTCCTTATTTTGCTGGGATTTACCTCCATCGCGACTTAGCTTGTCATTTGTCGTTATAGCAAAGACTTGTCCATGCATGTCAGGGATCTTGAGAAAGGGCATTTCATCTCCGTAAAATTTCTTATTCTTTTTCGTAGGGGTCTTCCCACAGACTACCTTGCCGAAATCAGATACAGGCTTTACCTCCCAGCCCTCTGGGATCAACCCCAGTTCACTTTCCTGAAAATCAGATGGGAAGTGGGCGGCAATCTTTGCCAAGGATTCGGTGGTTGTGGTGGGGAGGTCATCGAGGGCGGCGATGGCAGAGTCCAGTTCCTCGGCGGAGGGAAGTTGTTCATCGAGGGTTTCAGGCTTGGGTTTGCCAGAGGGGATGCGGAGCTTGCCGGAGAGCGCGGCCATACAGGCGCGATCCGGGTCGCGTCCGTGCCGCACCGCCGCCAGCTTAGCCTTGACCGGATCAAAATCCACAAACCACGACTGAAACAACGCCCGTGCCATCTCCTCCAAGGTCTCATTCAGCTTCCGGTTGAGGGCGATCTTGTCGTCGAGGGTTTTTGCTGTAGACGTGATCTGTTTCCTCAGCTTTTCATCGGGCACGGAGATATTGAGATCCTGGAGAAATGGAGTATCAAGTTTACCCGCACCAATTCCCGTATGACCAACTGCTGCGAGCAGTTCTTTCTCCTTCGATAGAAACCAGTAAAGAAGATACCATTGATCAATGTCTTCGCATTTTGAAACAATCGCCTTCACATCTTGATTAAAGGCGATATCTCTCTCTGCTATACCGATGGGAATGCGCTGATGTAGGGTGCTTCCGCGAACAAGCAACAAAACGCTATCTTTCTTTGCCAAACGGGTTCCGTTTCGAAGCCCTTCCTCAGTAACTTTGTGGTCTGAGTCAATGAGGCGAGTGTCGTGCATTGATGAAGCGCTGATCCATGGGATATCTCCGTTCCAAAACTCTTTTTTGGCTTTGGAGGGCGTTCCACCCGAATACCAATCGGTTACGTCGCCGAGGCGATATGTGCGCCACTCACTCATAACCCCAGCCCCTCCAGATTGGCCTTGGTCTGCGTTTCCAGTTTCGCGCTTTTGGCGAACTGGGCCTCCATCATCCTGTAAATCCTGTGCATCCTGTCTAATAGCCGATTCATCCCGCCCCTTCCTATTTTGACAGGATTTACAAGATCAACAGGATTGTTTCCGCGCATTTCTGCGTCTTCAGCGGCCAACTCTTTTTTGCCGCAGAAAGCGCCGAATCCCGCAGAAGTGTTGTTTGTTTTATCCTTCATCCGATTCATCACTCCCCTCCTTTGCTCTTTCCGCGCTTGTTTTTGGTCGGGTTGCTTTGTTCGAGTTTTTTAACCGCGTCGACGGCCTTGTCGAAATCGCTGGGCTGGGCGGCCTCCAGGCGGCGGCGTTCGCTATCGTATTGGAGGAATGCGGCGTGGGCGTGGGTTTCCGCCAGCTCTCGCGAGACCTTGCCGGCGTGGGTGAGGATGTTGCGTTCGTTGAATTCCAGAAAGGCGTCGAGCCGTTTGATCCAGTCGGCCATGTGCATGGGTTTTTTGCGTCGCGCCTGATCCTCGGCGAAGTCCAGATACATGCCGACAATGCGGTTGAGACTATCCAATTCCTCGTGAGAAAGGTAGTTCTTGGCGGTGGTGACGTCTGCCTTGCGGATGCGTCCCTGGGGGGCGTTTTTCCATGTGGTCAGCCCCATGTTGGGTTTGGAGGCATCGGCCCGCAGTTTAATGATTTCCATGGCGGTGTGCCCGTGGATCGCCCAGTGAAGCTTGTTCTGCACCGTGGCGAAAAAGGTCTGCGTTTCGTCCGCCTGCGGGTCGTAGTCGATACTGGTCGCATAGATGTCCGTAATCTTTTGGTAGAAGAGCCGTTCGGATGCACGGATGGCGCGGATACGCTGGAGAAGCTCCTCGAAGTAATCATCGCCGAGGGTCTGCCCCTCGATGATGCGCTCGTCATCCATGGTGAAGCCCTTGACCAGCAGCTCCGAGAGGCGGGCGGTTGCCCATTTACGGAAGGCGGTGCCACGGGCAGAGCGCACGCGGTAGCCGACGGCCAAAATGGCCTCAAGATTATAGTGATCGACCAGCCGGGAGACCTCGCGAGTGCCTTCGATTTGAACTATTCGGAATTTCCTAATAGTTGCCTGAGGATCGAGTTCACTTTCTTCGTAAATATTTGACAGATGCTCATTTACAGTCGGAACCGAGACCTGGTAAAGCTCTGCCATGAGGCGCTGCGTCAGCCAGACGGTGCGCCCATCGAGCCGCACCTGAACCTCGGCGTCGTCTTCGCGATAGATGAGGATTTGCCCCTGTGGCGGGATGGGCTGAAGATCGTCAGGCATATGCCTCCTCCGGCTTTAGGCTTGATCGCATGATTTCAGGTATCAATGTTTCACAGCGTAGACCTCGGAATCCCTTCCTCAGCTTCGTGCTGACAGGCTCCGGGGTTTCTTTATTTTCGCATTTGATGTGTAAATTCATAACTCCTGTTCCGTGCCTTTCTGCGTCTTCAGCGGCCAACTCTTTTTTGCCACAGAAAGCGCTGAATCCCGCTGAAGTTATTAACGATAGATGGTTCATTGAGTTCGCACCATCCTTTCCATTTCAACCTTCGGATGCGCACCAAAGTTAACCAGAAATCCCAATTCTAACCCAGTGGCTTTCAGATAGTTTATTAGTTGTGCACGGTGCTCAGGTGCAACTGTCCTGACTCCCTTGATTTCAACGATGATTTTATCGTAGCAAACAAAGTCCGGAGCATAGGTCTGTGCGAGTTTTTCTCCCTTGTAGCTAAGTTGCAGTTCAATCTGTTCTTGGAAAGGCACACCTTGTCTGGCAAATTCTTTGCGTAGGCATTCCTGATAAACCGCTTCAAGAAAGCCCGCGCCCATTTCCTTATAAACTTCAAAGACCGCGCCCCGAATCACATAGGATTCTTTCTCAAACAAAAATTCCGCGTTTTTCTGCGTATTCTGCGGCTCTGTTTTCTTTGCCAAAGAATACTCAGAAGTTCGCAGAAGGGATTTGTGATTATCAGAGTTCAAAGCCCAGTCCTCCCAAGTTTGCGCGGATTTTATCTTCTAGTGACTTCGACTCGCTGAATTGTTCATTCAGTTGTCGTGTCAGTCGATCCATCTTATCGGCAAAGGGCTCCCCGTCGTCTTCGGCATCCGCCGCGCCGACATAGCGGCCGGGCGTGAGCACAAAGTCAGCCTTCTGCATGTCGGCCAGTTTGGCGGAGAAGCAGAAGCCGGGTTG
>CAZCJJ010000125.1:5465-9730 GCA_964499045.1 uncultured Opitutales bacterium
GTACCGTAAACCCAGCGCGGATCTCCCTCCAGTTTGCCGTCCCACCACTCTTTGATGTTGAAGGGCGGGTTCGCCATGACGAAGTCGGCCCGGAGGTCGGGGTGTTGGTCGTGGGTAAAGGTATCGGCAGGCTGTTTGCCAAAATTAAAGTCGATTCCCCGGATGGCCATGTTCATGGCAGCCAGCCGCCAGGTGGTGGGGTTGCTCTCCTGCCCGTAAACGGAGATGTCCCCGATCTTGCCGCCGTATTTTTCAATAAAACTCTCGCTTTGGACAAAGAAGCCCCCGGACCCCATGGCCGGGTCATAAACCTTGCCCTTGTAAGGCTCCAGCATCTCGACAATGAGTGAAACGATGGATTTCGGGGTGTAGTACTGGCCGCCCTTTTTCCCTTCGGCCAAGGCGAATTGCCCGAGGAAATACTCATAGACGTGTCCAAGAATGTCTTTGGAATTGAGACTCTTGTGCCGGAAGGGGATGGAGGATACCACCTCGCTGATCAGCCCAATGAGCTTACTGGTATCCAACTGGAGCTGGGAATAGCGGTTCTTTTCCAGTACCCCTTTGAGACGTGGGTTTTCTTTTTCCACTGCTTCGAGGGCATCGTCGATCAGACGGCCAACCGAGCGGAAAGTGTAACTGGTGGTTTTTCCATTCCTGACTTCAATCGTTGCACCGGAGGCAAGGGTGGCATTGTTTTTGATGTTTTCCCAGCGGGCAAGCGGGGGGACCCAGAAGACATTCTTCTCAGTAAAGTAATCACGGTCCTCCAGTTCATCGTGGATGGCTGCCTCGTAAGCAGCATCTGAGTCGTAGTCACTGCGGTCGAGATAGTAGTCGCTCTTGGGATTGGTGAACTGTTTCCTCAATTCTTCCTGGCGCAAATCGAAGGAGTCGGAGACGTACTTCAGGAAGATCAGACCGAGAACCGCATGCTTGTACACGGCGGCATCCAGGTTGGAGCGGAGCCGGTCGGCGGCGTTCCACAGTTTTTTGTCCAGGTTATCCAGGAAGGCCTGTTCTTCGTTGGTATGGATCATAGTTGTGTCAGCAGAGCGATGGGTACTTTCAGGGATCCGGTGCCAAAGAACCCTGTAGGTACGCAAATATGTATTTCACCTGCCACCATGCAACCATGGATTTGGTTGATAATGACGCTCTTGGGGAGCCTCATCGCAAAATAACCACTTTGGGTGTTCAAAAATATGACAACCTTTGCCGACCTTGCTGCCGCCGCCAAGTCTGCCCTAACCTCTACGGGCCGAAATCTGGCAAAGAGAATGTTCAGATCATCGTTTCCCCGGTAGATTTTCGCCGCACCGATTACACGCCTGATATCGATCAACCAGATTGGCTGCATGACCTCTATTTTGACTTGGAGAAGAAACTCAGCCAATTCCCCTTAGCGACGAAACCGTAGTGGACAGTCCAGGAAGCCGGGCCACTGGCTACGCATTCTTGATTCTGCTCTATTCTGCGATTTCTGCGGCTACATTCTTTTGCCACAGAAAGCGCTGAATTCCGCAGAAACCGATGCCCCCTTTGTTGCGGATGACAATCTGCGTTAGGCGATAGCCTTTGGTGGCGAGTCCATCGTCTCCAGAAGCGTTTCTATTTCAGATTTCCCGGCGGAGCTCAAGGACTGTAGCGTGTTACGGCATGATTCCGGCCAGAGGCAGTGGACGGGGGCCTGGAGGATTGCTTCCCAGTTCTCCGGCTCCGGCCAAGCTCGGCGAATGGCTTGAACACGAGTCCACGCAAGGGCGGCATCACGCACATGGGGCAGGGCCAGGTCGGGGAGCCCGGCTTGGAAGAGTGCCTGTGCTGCCTTCATCCCTTTCTGCATTTCTTCCGTAAGCTTGCTAATGCGTTCCTGTTGCTCCCTGCTTATTTCGGGTTCGGATGAATTCGATTCCGTGTGCAGGAGAGGACGTGTGGCACGGCTGTGAATGGAAATCATACCGGCAGCAGCCAGTTTCTGCAAAGACTCCCAAGTATGGGTATCCATGAGCTGCAGGACAGGCGGGGCACCCACCCAACCATGGCTTCGGAAAATCTCTTCCACTGCCGGACGCTGCAACTCCATCGGACCGTTCACTACTGCGAGGATCACCGGTGTATCCGATCCGGGGATCCAGGTTTCGTCACAAGCAATAAGCCGATCATTCAAGCGTTCACGCACACGATCAGCGAAAGCAACCGAGGGATCTGTAGAACGACTTACCCTCTTTACCTCCTCACCCGCCGGAGGAATAGACGCCAACATCTGTTTAAGACGCTTCATGATACCCTCGCGTCCTTTTTTGAGTTTAATGGCGGAAATATCACCGATACCGTCGAGGACACCTTCAGCTAATTCACGTTTCTGAGCCAGCGTGACCAGCATCCCATGTTCGATCGTATTCTCGGCGATCACATTCACGACAGTAACCGGACGGCGCTGGTTTTTGCGCCAGGCCCTGGCGATACGCTGCTCAAGCTTGGCCGGGTTCCATGGCAAGTCGCAATTAATCACGACACTGGCATTTTGCAGATTCAAGCCCACCCCTCCCGAATCGGTACTAAGAAACAAACGGCAGTCGGGGTCATCCCGAAAGCCGAGAATTTCCGCGCGCCGTCGTTTCTGAGGAACACTGCCCGTATGCCATGCATAGCCGATTCTCACTTTGTCCGCCCATTTTTTCACTTTCTCCAACATACCCGTCCATTCGGAGAAAATAATTATTTTGACGTCCGGGTCTTCCAGATTCTCTTCAACCACCCGAACAATCTCGGCCAGCTTTGGGCAATCCTCACAAGGATGATCTTTGATCAACGATGGTGAGTCACAAATCATGCGCATCATATTCAGCAAGATCATGAGCAAATCCTGCTCTCTGGCAGTCAAGGACCGGACTTCGGCCTTGCGGACAAGATCACCCACCTGTCTTTCGTATGCTGCGTAATCTTCGCGCATCGCCTTGGTTAAGGGAACAAAATGGTTAAGGTCTGTCCGGTCAGGCAGTTCTTTCTCAACTTCAGCCTTGCGGCGACGCAGGATCAGCGGAGCGACCAGTTCCCGTAGCTTAGCGAGATTATTGTAGTCGAACGGCCGGCCTTTTTGGTCGAGCTGGTAGAAGTTACGGTTAAAACGGAAGAGAGGTCCCAGTATGGTGGGATCAAGAAAATCAATGATTGAATACAGCTCATCAATACGGTTCTCGATCGGTGTTCCGGTCAGAACAAAAGCATAGCGACTGGCCAGGCGCTTGACTGCCTGTGCCGTTTTGGTTGACCAGTTTTTAATGCGCTGGGCTTCATCAAGCACAACAACATCCGGCTTCAGACGAGCATTGATATCCAGACTGTCCATGACCACCTGCTCGTAATTAACAATAGTGAAGAAAGCCGGATCAGGGTCGGCATAAAGACGCGCACGCGCACTCCTGTTTCCAAAGACCACCTGTTGAGACAAGTTGGTGAATTTCCGGATTTGCTCTTCCCACTCGGTCTTGAGTGAAGCGGGGGCAACCACAAGGACTCGCCTCACCTTGCCGAGGTGCTGCAACAGGGCACAGGCCGCGATCGCCTGAATGGTTTTTCCAAGTCCCATTTCATCAGCCAGCAGTGCCCGTTCGCCAAAGGCAAGGTGCAGCATACCCTCACGCTGGTACGGGAAAAGCGGTGAAAGCGTAACGTGCTCCGGATGCCCTCCAGTCCGTACCCCATTCTCATAATCACGACGCAGCAGTAACCGCTCCTCCCGGTGACGCATAGATTGCATCCAAGGGGAAATTTCAATAGACAGCCTCAATTTACGGCTGCGTGATTTAGTCAGCTCCTGTAGCACAACCGCGGGGTCATACTCAGGTTTTTGCAGTCCTGCGGAATCAAAATAAACACTGAGGCCAGCGGGCAGTTTCTCATGATTACGTTCGATACGAAGACAGGATCCTCCGGCATCGGGAACCACATCAATCCGGGGCGATCCCAGGCGCTCTGCCGCACTGAATGCCGCCCGCTCACGACGCTTGATCTGAAGCAACGTGGCCTCCACATGTTTGCAGGTTCCAAGTCCGTTGATACGGAAATCTGTACAAGTACAGGCAAACTGCCGACTCACAAGATCCCGGATCTCCACCTGATAGCACATGCCACTGGCGGACTGTATGTCAAAGGTTGAAAAAACCGGATACTCCTTATCGGCTGTCCGGATATCAAAGCGCTCTTCCCGCGCACGCAGTTGTCGTTTCAGAACTTCATCCGCATCCGTGGTATCCCAATTG
>CAZCJJ010000126.1:0-9614 GCA_964499045.1 uncultured Opitutales bacterium
CTGCTTTGCCACCCTACCGGGAATGCCAACGTTCGGCAGGTTTTGCGTACATTGACCTCGCTCGGTGGCAAAACCCACTTCTTTACAAGCTTGGGTTTTTCCCGGCAGGCTACTCCGCTACTCGGTCACCTCCCCTCCACTTGGAGAAATCAGTTGCGCCGGAGAAGTTATGAAATCGATCGCGGGCAATTACACTGCCAGCCGTTGAGGGAAATGGCCCGCCTGGTTTGCCATGGAAACCTCCCGGGATCATGGACACGCAATGAAAACAGCCCGCTTTCCATTGATGGTATCAGCCGGAAACTCGATAACAAAGTCGCCAGGCAACTGGAGAGGCTGCAGCCCAAGGTCGCCTATTTCTACGAAGACACCGCTGTAAAATCCCTCGAATCCTGCCAGCAGCTGGGCATCACATCCTTCTATGAGCTGCCAATTGCCTACGGTCCTTACGCACGGGAAATCCTGGAAATCGAAAAGGAGCGCTATCCGGAATGGACGCCTACCCTCACCGGCTTGCAGGATTCCGAAAAAAAAATGGACCAAAAACGCCGGGAGCTGGAGCTGGCCGACCATATCATCGTCCCCAGTGCTTTTGTCGCAAAGAGTCTTCCTCCCGAACTGGCGACTGCCAGCAAAAGTGTTTTTATCAATCCTTATGGTGCCGAGGCTCCCCGGGCCTTTGCGGCGAAACCACGGAATCCACATGCCCCCCTGCGGGTTCTTTTTGTGGGTGCCCTCTCCCAGCGCAAGGGTCTGGCCGACCTTTTTGCGGCCTGCAGACACCTGCGCAAGGGACAGATTGAGCTGCACTTGCTCGGTCGCCCCATCCTCCCACTGAGTTTCTACCGCCAGCAGTGTCCGGTGGAGTTTGTTTATCATCTCCCCTGTACCCGCAGCTCTGTCCTTGATCTGATGGCGCAATCGGATGTGCTTGTGCTGCCATCCCTGATTGAAGGCCGGGCACTGGTCCAGTTGGAGGCGCTCAGCCAGGGGCTCCCGTTGATTATTACCCCTCACACCGGAGGGGATGACCTTGTCACGGATGGATTGAACGGATTCACGGTACCCATCCGATCCCCGGAATCGATTGCGGAGAAACTCAACTTGTTGGCCGATAACCATGAACTGCTTGCTGCCATGAAAAAGCAGGCCCGGGAGCGGGCACTTGCGATTACTTGGAAGCAATATCGGCATAGGCTCACGGACTACATCAGAAAAATAACTTTACTGACATGAATCAGGCCATCAATGCTGTCAGGCGACTTATATGGATTTATCTGTTCTTTTTGCTGGTCGAGGGAGCTATTAGAAAGTGGTTCCTCCCCGGTTTGGCCGACGTTTTCCTTATTATCCGGGACCCCATTGTTTTGCTTGCGTATGTTATTGCAATCAAGGGACGCTTTTTCCCGCAAAACAGTATCATTATCGGGACTCTGGCTCTAGCCTTCTTTTCCCTCCTTCTAGGCCTGCTTGCGGAAGACACTCATCCGATTGTTACAGCCTATGGCCTCCGGATCAACTACCTGCACATCCCTTTCCTATTCCTCATTCCCAAGGTTTTTGATCAAACCGACGTTATTCGGATGGGTAAGGTTTTTCTCTGGGCCAGCATACCGATGACAGTTCTTGTCATGGCCCAGTTCTTCTCCCCACCGGGGAGTTTCCTGCTTCGAGACGTTCACGGAGGCGAAGGGATTATGGGGGCATTGGGCAGGATGAGACCCTCGGGTACCTTTTCCTTTGTTACCGGGATTGCTATCTATTATCCCATGGTACTGGCCTTCGCGCTGGCGTTTCTCTTGCAAGGAGACCGTAAGCTGGTCCGGCTTTCGGTTATTGGAATTGCCTGCGCCCTCCTATCCATCCCCTTTTCGATCAGCCGCCTGAATGCTTTTTCCTGTGCTATTGTTTTCATCGCTGCCGCCGGAGGCTTTGCAAAACTGAAGAAAAGGCCGCTGCTTTTTGTCCGAATCGTTGCAGCCTGTATGATCGTTGGTATTATTTTTATCACCTTTGATCCTTTGGAGGAGGCGATTGCGACATTCGAAGCCCGCATGGAGACTGCCCGGGTTGAAGGGGATGAAGGTTTTATTGACCAGGGCATTCTTAACCGTCTAGCCAATGACCATCTTTTTTTTCCAATGTACCACCTTGTTGAGGCACCGCTGGCAGGCTACGGCATTGGTTATGGTTCGAACGTGGCAGCCCGTTTCCTGCAGGGAACGGTTGGGTTCAGTCTAGCCGAGGGCGAATGGTCCAAGGTGATTCTGGAACTTGGACCTTTTGGGGGGCTTGCCTTTATTATCCTCCGGTTCGCAATTGCCCTGAAACTTTTCTATTATGCATGGACCTGCATGAGACAAAACAACATGCTCCCGATCATGCTTCTCTCTTCCTGCTTTTTTGTCATCATCAGTGGGCAGTGGGCGCCCCCGACCATTCTTGGATTTTCAATCCTTGGAGGTGGGCTGGTTCTAGCCTCATGCTGGAAGCGCGAATCGGTCGACAACCCTGCGAAAAAAACAACAGTGCTCCGGACATCATAAAACGAATATGCCAACTATTATTTCCCCAGACTCAAGTTATCCGGTTCTTTTATTGGGCAATACCCTCAAAGATGAACAGACCAGTATGCAACTGTTCACAAAAGTATTGGATGAAGGGCTCCGCGATGCCGGCTGGCCCGCCAAAGTTGTGCGCCCCAATGTCTATCTCAGCAGTGCATTCCGGCCACACCGGGGAGCAGGCAAATGGCTGGGCTATCTGGATAAGTTTTTACTTTCCCTGCCATCCATTCAAAAAGCCTACCGTGATCTTGGGAGGCAAACCGGCAAAGAGCCGCTGGTACATATCTGTGATCACTCCAATGCGATTTATTACAACTGGCTTCGGTTTCCTCTCAATTTAACCACAGTCCACGACACCATGGCCATACGCGCAGCCCGGGGTGAGTTTTCCCAGGAGAAGATTGGCTGGACCGGGCGACGCTATCAGGGATTGATTCACCGTGGCTTGCGCCTTTCACGGAATTACGCAGCGGTTTCCGGCAATACCGCAACCGAACTCGCCGAACTGTTTCCGCGAGCCGCGAAAGCCACCCGCACGATTCTCAATGGTCTTAACTATCCGTATCTTAGACTGGACCGTGACCGGATACGCATGATATTCGGGGACTACGCCCCCACCCGCGACCTTCAGCCGGATAGTTACATCCTCCACGTCGGAGGAAACTCCTGGTACAAAAACCGTTCGGCAGTCTTCAAACTGTATGCGGCTCTGCCGGAGAAAGTCCGGAACCAAACCAGCCTTCTTATGGTTGGAAAACCCCTCAACGATCAGGAGCGGGGTCTGGCCCAGCGTATCCTGAAAAACGGGAATTGGAAGATAGTCAGCCATGTCCCTGCACTGGTTTTAAATGCCCTATACAGCGGTGCGCGTTGTCTGGTTTTTCCATCCTATCATGAGGGTTTCGGCTGGCCCATCCTGGAAGCACTCGCTTCAGGAACCCTTTCCATAACCTGCAATCAGGCTCCGATGAATGAGGTCGGGGGGGCTGCCGCCCTCTATATGGAACGGTGCCCTCCCGGCGAGAAGGAACAACAAAGCTGGGTACAGGCATCGGCCAGGGTCATCCAGGATGCCCTTTCGCTTTCTGCCGCAGAGCGGGAAAAGCATATTCAAAGTGGCTTGGAACACAGTCAGCGGTTTGGGTCGGAAATCATGTTGGCCGCCTACATGGATTACTACCGCGATTTAGCAGGGAGGTTCGGAACTCAACAGTATCCGCCAGCATGAAACTACTACGGCTTATTCGGTCTGTGGATCCCGCTGTCGGGGGGCCGGCTACTCATCTTAGAGATAGTACCCGTCTGCTTCAGGCTCAGGGACATTGCATAACCGTTGTTTCGTTGGATCCGGCTGGCAGCACCTTCCCGGGCTGGGAAGGTATTTCCCTGCTTTGCCTTGGTCGGTCAGGACTTTCGCACTATGGCTATACTCCCGCGCTTCGTATCTGGCTGCGCGAAAATCTTCCGGACTATGACTGCCTTTTTATTCATGGAATTTGGCAATACCCAAGCCTCTGTGGAAGAGCGGCCGCCCTTGCCGCAGACAAACCCTATTTTGTCTACCTGCACGGCATGCTCGATCCTTGGTTTAAAAGAACCTATCGCTGGAAGCATCTCAAAAAATGGTGCTATTGGCCTTGGGGAGATTACCGGGTTTTGCGTGATGCCCAAGCCGTTTTCTTTACAAGTGAGGAGGAACGCTTGCTGGCCCGCCAGTCTTTCTGGCTATATAGATGCCGCGAACAGGTGCTGCCTTACGGCCCGTCTTTTTCACCTGCCATACTCGAAGAAGGCAAAGCCGCTTTTGCCTCCGCCTTTCCACAGCTTAAGAATCGGCCCTTTATCCTGTTCATGGGACGTATCCATGAAAAGAAGGGCGTCGATCTCCTACTGAAAGCTTGGTCGGAGTTCCGACAGCAAAAACCAGAAGGCCCCGACCTTGTACTGGCGGGCCCTCTCCAGCAGCATTCGCTGCAACAATATTTCCCCGTACAGCAACGGGGATTCCACTATCTTGGAGCGCTTTCCTCACCGGAAAAATGGGGTGCCCTCGCAGCTGCTGAAGCTTTTATTCTCCCCTCTCATCAGGAGAATTTCGGCCTTGCGGTGGCGGAATCCCTCGCCGTCGGCACTCCCGTCCTGATCAGTACCCAAGTCAATATCTGGCGCGAAATCAAAGCCGACGGCGCGGGTCTGGTCGAAAGGGATACCCCCGCAGGTACCTTAAGGCTGCTGATGCGGTGGGAATCGCTCGACTTGGAAGAGAAAAAGAGAATCGCCATGCGTGCCCGAAGCTGTTACGAATCCCATTTTGCCGCTGAAAAAGCGGTGGAGGCCCTTTTGGCATTCCTTACGAAGGAACTTACTTTATCCTGACAACCACCAGCAGAAACCGACATGACCAGCGCCCCGCTTCCTCCCAATGAGGCAGAACGGCTCCAGATTCTGGAGCAACTTGATATTCTGGATTCCCCTCCCGAGGAACGTTTTGATCGCCTGACCCGTTTGGCCGCGAAACTACTCAACGCGCCGATAGTCCTGCTTAGCCTCGTGGACAAACAGCGGCAATGGTTTAAGTCCTATGAAGGAATGAGTACCTGCGAAACCGACCGGTCCATTTCCTTCTGTGCACATGCCATCTTGCAGGAAGAACCTCTCGTTATTCCGGACACACTCAAAGACAAACGTTTTGTCGATAACCCTCTGGTCACGGGAGAGCCGAAGATCCGGGCTTATTTGGGTATCCCGTTGACGATCCGTCCCCGCCTTTCGGTTGGCACATTCTGCGTCATTGATACCCGGCCCCGCGAATTTTCACCGGATGAAATAGCAAGCCTCAAGGATATTGCCGCCATCGCCCAGGAGGAACTGACAAAGGAGGCATTGAACCGTGCGGTCAAAACACTGAGGCAGCGCGAACATGAGCTGGAAGAAGCCATTGGGGAGGCGAAAAAAGCAAACCGGGCCAAAGGGGAATTTCTCGCCATGATGAGCCACGAAATCCGTACTCCGTTGAATGGAGTAACCGGCTTCCTTGAGGCACTGAACAACTGCCAATTGACTTCTGATCAAAAAGATTACGTAAACCGGGCCCTGCTATGTGGTGACCATCTGCTTGGCGTTATCAACGACATCCTTGATTTTTCGAAAATTGAAGCCGGGAAACTGGCCATTCACCCGGAATCCGTGTCACCGACCCAATGCATAAAACAGGTGGTCTCACAGTTTGAGTCCCGCTGTGAAGAGAAAAAACTGAAGCTGAGTTCACATATTGCCGATGGTATCCCGGATTACATCCAGTGCGATCCTCAGCGGTTAAAGCAAATCCTTCTCAACCTGTTGTCCAATGCCGTCAAGTTCACAGAGAAAGGGAGTATCTCCATCAGTGTTGAGTCCGGGAAGGAGGGCCAGCTTGCCTTCTCGGTTGCAGATACTGGACCGGGGATTGAGAAAAAGGAATTGGAACGGCTGTTTCAGCCATTTGAACAATTGGAACAGGACAACGGAAGCCGCTTTGGGGGAACCGGACTCGGGCTGACCATCTGCCGGAAACTAAGTCAGATGATGGGCGGTGATATTGAGGTACTCAGCACTCCAGGCAAGGGGGCCTGTTTTACCTTTTGTATTGATGCTCCACCCGCACCGAAACCTGTCGCCTGCTGTACCATGCCGGGAATGCGAGTCAGTCCTGATGGTGCATCCGGAATAGACTCCCCTGCCAAACCACTGAAGGTGCTTGTAGCCGAGGATGATGGTACCAACCGCCGTGTGCTTTCTATGATGTTCTCCCATACCGGACATCATGTAACCTACACATGCAACGGACAAGAGGCACTCAATGCCTTTGCCGAAAAAGGCCCCTTTGATGTGGTCTTCATGGACTTGAATATGCCAGTCATGGACGGCTGGACCGCAGCGGGCAAAATTCGCCGATTACAGGAAGGAGCCGGGGTTTATCTGGTGGCCCTGACCGCTTTCACCTCGGAACATGTGCAGGAGGAAGCGAGGAACGGAGCTTTCGACCTGTTTCTCAGCAAGCCCATCCGCCTTGAAACCATCCATCAGACTCTGGCCAAGGCAGCCAACTTAAAATCAGCTTAACGATCATGGAAACGGAAACATTGCGTAAACGGGAAGACGAAGCGGTAAAACAGTTCTCGGTCTTTGCCGATAACAAGGTTGGTCGTCTGAACGATCTGGTGCTTCTCCTCGCCTCCCATGATATCCATATCATGGCAATCTGTACCGTTGATACAACCGATAGCAGTATCATTCGCCTCGTTGTTGATTACTGGCAGCGCGCGCGCGACCTTTTCCTCGAACATGGTTTCAGTTTTTCCCTGAACGATGTTGTTGCAGTCCAAATGAACACTGAGCAGGACCTTAAGCAGGTGACCTGCGCCCTGGTTCAGGCGGAAATTAATATACACTACGTCTATCCCATGCTCATGCGGCCAAAGGGAAAACTCGGGCTCGTCATCCGGCTGGAAGATAATGATATAGCCAATGATGTCCTCAGCCGGGTCGGACTCACCGTCCTCCGCCATCAGGACATCGCCCGGTAGGCCGTCCAAATCGAAATCGGGTCTCCAAATCGATCGTTTTGCTTCGCCATCTCCGCTTGCGACGCCAATGAGCATTCAATTCTTCTCCAGAGTAGAAAGGAGCACAGGCATCCCGCCCGTGTTATTCCAAGTTCGTGGGCAGGATGCCCACGCTCCTTTTGGTTCCGGCTCCCGTCTTCACTGAGTTACGCCGCGACAAGACGCCGGGTTAAGCGATAGGTTGAAGCACCCCGATGAGGTGCCTTAACCAAGGGTCATTCCCGTCAATGGACGGGGCGCATAAAGACGCGGTTCCCGGTACGCCAGGACTCGTCAACACATTGGGTGAAACGCATGTAGCGGACACCATCGGCAAATGAGGTCAGCCGCACCGGGGTTCCGCGGCGGATGGAATCCACAAAATCAGCTTCCACCTGCCAATCCTTGCCTTCGGCTGGCAGTATCGTCTCCCCGGTGGAACCGGCCTTGGAATAATAGAGCTTTCGTTCCAAGCCGTCAAAGCGCAGTGCCCCTTCGTTTCCATTCAAACGGATCTCCATTGCAGGCTTTCCGGATTCCACCGACGATAGATGGAGGTTCAACCGGGTTCCGTTGTGATACGCCCCCAGTATGCTTATGGTTTCCGGTATCTCTATTTCGATTTCCTCACCATCCGGATAACTGCGGCGTTGGGTGTGGATTGCAGCCTCAGCCAGTAACCATTGAGGGTCAAGCGGTCCCAGCCAGCGCTGCACGGTTTCATAGTGAATACCCATGGCCATGATGTTCATTCCGCTCAAGCGAACATCCTGGCGCCAAGTCGCCGGGGCCTTTGGTGAAGCCGCATTTCCTGTCGTATGCAGGACACGAACCTCCCGCAATTGGCCAATCCGACCATTCCGAAGGTACTGCTGAATGAGCTCATCATAGGGCAAAGTGAAAGGTGCAGGTACAATCTGCGCCACCAGTTGTGGTGAAGCTCCCGAAGCAGTCAGCATACTTTGAGCCTCCTTCAGGTCCATCGCCATTCTCGCCTCAACCAGTACATGTTTGCCCGCCTGTAGGGCAGCCATCGTTACCTCAGCATGCATATTCGGCCAGGTTCCAATGCAAACCGCATCGACTTCCGGATCCTCAACCACCTCACGCCAATCCCCCGCCACCCGGGCTATACCGCATTTTTCCGCCACCCGGCTTCCGGATTCAAGTGACCGATTCGCCACCGTCACCACACGCACACGGTCAAGCTTCTGAAAACCAGGGATGTGCTTTCCCACCGTATTGCCGCCAGCACCGACAATCCCGATCCGTAAAGTCTCACTCATACGGGCAGACGATAGGTCAACCCTATCGGATGACAAGCCATCAGTCATCCGACTTTTTTACCTTCCGGAAAATTCGATTTTGACTTCAATCTTCAGCCAGAGATATTAATCGCACTTTAGTGCACTAAGCACGCCATTCACCGATCTTATTATGGATTCATTATCACCCGTCCTCGCGAAAGTCATTGACGTTGTCAGAAGCCGAAACGCCGGAGAACCGGAATTCCTGCAAGCCGTGCTGGAAGTTCTCGAATCACTGGGTCCCGTTCTGGACCAGTGTCCTGAGTATGCCGACAGGGGGATTCTCGAAAGTATCGTGGAGCCGGAACGTCAGATCATTTTCCGTGTACCCTGGATGGATGATAACGGACGGGTCAGGGTAAACCGTGGCATCCGCATTCAGTTCAACAGTGCCATCGGCCCGTATAAGGGGGGACTCCGTTTCCATCCAAGTGTGAACGTAGGGATTCTCAAATTCCTCGGCTTTGAGCAGATTTTTAAAAATGCGCTGACCTCGCTTCCCATGGGTGGTGGCAAGGGTGGTTCGGACTTCGATCCCAAAGGCAAATCCGATGCGGAGGTCATGCGTTTCTGCCAAAGTTTCATGACCGAACTGTACCGGCACATAGGCCCGAATTCCGATGTGCCTGCCGGGGACATCGGGGTCGGTGCCCGTGAGATCGGTTATCTATTTGGCCAGTACAAGCGGATTTGCAAGGAGTTCACGGGAGTCCTGACTGGCAAAAGCCTGCTCTGGGGCGGTTCGTTGATCCGGCCCGAGGCAACCGGTTACGGCGCGGTTTATTTCGCCAGGGAAATGCTGCTCACCCGCGATGACTCCCTTGAGGGCAAACGCTGTGTGATTTCAGGCTCCGGCAATGTTGCCCAGTTTACTGCCGAGAAACTGATTGAGCTGGGAGCCATCCCCCTCAGTTTCTCCGACTCAAGCGGTACCGTTTACGATCCGGAAGGGGTAACACTGGAAAAGCTGGAATTCGTCAAACGGTTGAAAAATGTCCGCCGGGGTCGAATCCGGGAGTATGCGGATGAATTCGGTTGCGAATACCGTGAGAACAAGAGCCCCTGGGCTATCCCCTGTGATTGTGCCTTCCCCTCCGCCACCCAGAATGAACTGGATGGCAATGATGCGGTTTCGCTCGCCGCCATCCGTTCGGCCT
>CAZCJJ010000127.1:0-9560 GCA_964499045.1 uncultured Opitutales bacterium
CAAGGAAGGCGAGGAGTGAGGCCAATGCAAAGGCCGGGACGGTGGCGTAGTCGAAGTAGAGTTGTTGGATTTGCAGAGTCATCGTATTGGTCTTGCCACTGATTTTACCGGAAACGACTTCTACTCCCCCAAATTCGCCTATGGCGCGGGCGTTACAGAGAATGATGCCGTAAAAGAGTCCCCATTTCACATTGGGTAGGGTAACTTTGAAGAAAGTCCGCCAGCCGGAGGCACCGAGAGTCATGGCGGCATATTCCTCGTCGCGTCCCTGTGCCTGCATGACAGGAATCAATTCGCGGGCAATGAAAGGGACGGTCCCAAAGGTGGTGGCCAGTACGATACCGGGAAAGGCGAACACCACTTGAAAATCAAAACGCTCAACCCAAGGGCCCAGGTAACCATGTGCTCCGAAGATGAGAATAAAGATCATCCCACCGATCACTGGAGTTACCGCAAAGGGGAGGTCGATGATGGTGACGAGTAAACTCTTTCCCTTGAAATCAAATTTGGTTACCGCCCAGGCTGCGGCCACACCGAAAGTAAGGTTCAACGGGACGCAAACGGCCGCCGTCATGAGCGTCAGCTTGATGGAATGCTGTATGAAGCGATCGTCAAAGGAATTGAAATAAGCGGCCACGCCCCGCCCAAATGCCTCATAGAAAACCGTGCAGAGTGGCAACACTAGAAACAGTGTCAGGAAGCTGACGGCGATGCCCGACAGTCCCCAACGTACCCAAGGTTTTTCCGTCGTTGCACTTTGAGTGCGAGGGAGCGCGGAACTGCGAACGCGGTGTTGTCTTGTTGGATTCATTTTTTAGCCTAATTACCTAGCCTCTCGCCTTTCCAATGGATTCGCTCCAGCGTTGCAGAATGTTGATGAGGAGAAGAACTACGAAAGAGGCGACTAGCATGACTGCGGCGACTGCGGTGGCTTGGGCGTATTGATAGTTTTCAAGATACTTCACAATAACCAGTGGAGTGATTTCTGTTCTCAAAGGCATGTTGCCGGAGATGAAGATGATGGATCCGTATTCTCCTATGGCCCGGGCATAGGCGAGGGAGAAGCCCGTCAACCAGGCTGGAAGAATAGCGGGAAAAATGATGTGTAAGAAGGTGCGCCAGCGGCTGGCACCGAGTGTTGCGGACGCTTCCTCCACCTCCGTGTCGAGATCCTCCAGGACCGGTTGCAGGCTGCGTATCACAAAGGGCAGGCCGATAAATGTGAGTGCGATATAAATCCCCACTTTGGAATAGGCGGTTTGAATGCCCAGCGGATAGAAAAGTTTTCCCAGTATACCGGTTTCCGCATAGATGGTGGTCAGAGCAATTCCGGCGACAGCAGTGGGCAGGGCAAAGGGCAGATCCACCATCCCATCAAAAATCTTTTTGCCGGGGAAGTCATAGCGGATCAAAACCCAGGCGGCAATCAGGCCGAAGAACGCATTCGTTGCTGCTGCGGCTAAGGAAACGCCAAAGGTGATCTTATAGGTGGCCACCACCTGGCGTGAGGTAATGATGGCCCGGAAGTCCTCCCATGACATTTCGGAGGCGCGCAGAAACACACCCGCCAAGGGGATCAAAACAATGAGCCCAAGGTAACTTACAGCAAAGCCCAGAGACAGTCCAAAGCCTGGTAGGACACGCCGGTTGGGACGGGGAACCTTTCGCTTTAGGCCGTAGCCGGCATTTATGTCGTCAGTTTCACTCATGAGAAATTGTTTAGGCTGTAGGTATTTGGGCTGTAGGTATTTAGGCTGTAGGTATTTAGGCTGTAGGGGTTTTGGGGTTTAGGGATTTTGGGTGAAGGTGGAGTATCGATTTCGATGCTCCACCTTCACTACTAAGTGCCATGTGGGCTAGATACTCATTGGATTAACGCAGGTAAATCTGGTCGAAGGTTCCTCCATCAACGAAGTGTTTTTGGGTGGCTGGAGCCCAGCCGCCAAAGACTTCGTTGATGGTGAACAATTCAAGGTCTGGATACTGCTTCTGATATTTCTCCAGGAACCGGGGGTTAGACGGCCGATAGAAGTGTTTGCCGGCGAGGTCCTGCCCTTTGTCGCTGTAAAGGAACTCCAGATAAGCCCCGGCTATTTCCCGCGTACCCTTCCGGTCAACATTCCGGTCCACAAGGGCCACGGCGGGTTCGGCGAGAATGCTCACGGAGGGTACAACGATTTCAAAATCGTCACTGCGGTGGCGAACAGCCAACAACAACTCGTTCTCCCAATTGATCAATACGTCGCCAATCCGCCGGTCGGTGAAGGTGGTCGAGGCACCCCGCGCACCTGCATCAAGGACGGGTACATTGGCAAACAGCCGCCTCATATAATCAAGGACTCTGGCTTCATCGCCATTGAACTCACGCAAGGCCCATCCCCAGGCAGCCAGGTAATTCCAACGGGCCACGCCGGAGGTCTTCGGATTAGGCGTTATCACGGCGACATCCGGGCGCGCCAGGTCCTGCCAGTCCTGGATATTCTTGGGATTCCCCTTGCGGACAAGAAAGGCCAGCGTCGATTGATAGGGAGCACTGTTGGCACCTAAGCGGCTTTGCCAGTCCGCCGCAATGAAGCCACGGTCGGCAATGGCCTGTACGTCCGCCGCCAGAGCCAGAGTGACAACGTCGGCCTGCACCCCATCGATTACCGTCCGGGCCTGACCTCCGGAGCCGCCGTGGGATTGGTTAATGTTGACGCGTTGGCCAGTTCTTTCTTCCCAGTATTTTGCGAACTCCTGATTGAACTCCCGATAGAATTCCCGGGTGGGATCGTAAGAGACGTTGAGTAACTCCACGGTTTCCGTGTGGTCATTACTGCGGCTGCAACCGGAGAACGTGAGCGCTCCAGCCATCAGGCTAAAGCCCAGTACTTGAGCAAGATGCCGAATAAACGGACATCCGGGTAGTGTGCGCGGGTTGCCCTGAGCGGCCCGCTGATAGTTTATTTTGTTTGGCATGGTTCGCTTTTCCTTTCCAGAAAACGAAACCTCCGGTGGTCCGGTCAGCCGTTAATCATTCTAATTAAGCAGAGCTTTTCGATATATTCTATGTAGGTAATAGGCCTCCGTTTTTTACGGTTGGCGATCAGGAATGATGGGGGCGCGCTTCAAGCCGGGTTTTTTCCGTACTCTCAATTTGTGTGACCTTGCCTTCGTGAACGATGATCTGAACGACACCAAAGCGGATGGATTCCACTTTCTGCCGGACTATCGTCAGCCAGTCTTCATTGGATTGTGCTGTGTCAACGGATGTTTTCATCGGAAATAAGTTTATGAGGATTTATCCAGTAGGCCGGCCAAAAATCCGTGGGCAGGGTCTGCCGGATTATTGTCCGGAGAGGTGTTGGGCCCCTCCTTAAGATTACTGTTCAGAAAAAAGTGGCTGCTTTTATCGCGACGTATTTTGCGCAGAGTCACGTCAACCACGTTGGCGAGAGTATAGCGGTCGAGGATGTTGGAAATGGCATTGCGCACATCGATCATGATCATCCGTAGTCCACAGTGGACCTCATCGGGACAGGAACAGGGCTGGTAGGCGGTCTGGCTGGCGCAGGAAATAGGGGCCAGTGGTCCGTCGAGAAAGCGGACTAACTCACCGATACCAATCTTATCCATCGGCCGGGCGATAAAGTAACCACCGAAGCGTCCCCGTCTGGTATCCACGTAGCCGGCGCTTCGCAAATCCCCCATGATTTGCTCAATGAACTTTAACGGCAGATTGTCGCATGCCGCCAGATCACTGGCCTTCACCCGTTCACGCCCCAGTTCACTGGCGATTCCCAGGTTAATCAAGGCCCGCAGCCCATACTCCGCTCGTTTCCCAATTTTCATTGTATAATGGCGAATCTATATTAAAATAGTAGGGTATCAAGACAAAAATAGACTTTTTGTTAAAAAAGGAAACAGATCGGGCCTGTCCGGTAGCCTGCTTAATTTTGTGTCATTCGTGGAAGGAAGAAGGTGATGCGGGCTCCCCCATGGGTGCCGGCATCCGCCCGGATCCAGCCCCGGTGCCTTTTTATCATCGCATCACAAAGGATCAGCCCCATGCCTGTACTGTTTTTATTCCGGTTTTCCCTTCGAATAAGACGACTGTTGATTTTAAATAGATGGCGTGCGACCTCCGGCTCTATACCGGGTCCCTGGTCTTCGACCGAAATGGCGTCACCTTCTTTGCCCGCTTTCAGTTGGACTGTGATGCGGCTTCCCTCCGGGCTGTATTTGCAGGCATTGGTGATCAGGTTGCGGAGGATGGTTTTAATCATGTCGGCATCGCCGAATACCTTATAGTCTTCCGGGTAGTCATGATGCAGCTCAATCCTTTTTGAAGTCAACGTACCTTCGGCAGTGGCAGAAGCCTCCAGAACGAGATCGTGCAGGAAGATTTCCTCAGGGTTGAACGCGAGGGTCACCATTTGGATTTTTCCCCAGTCAAGCAACTCGGAGAGAAAGCGCAGGCCATTATGGAGTTCGCTGTGCATCCGCTTCAAGGTGGGGGGGATGTCTGAGGGTAAATCAACATCGGCAATTTTTCTTTCGAGTTCCATTTGTCGCCCAATGGCTCCGGTGAAAACACCCTTCAGGTCGTGTGCGAGGATTACAAAGAAGGCCTGTTGATTCTGATTCAATTCCTTCAGGTGTTTCTGGTAGTGGCGGAGCTGCACATGGTGTTTTGCACGCAGGAGCATTTCTGTCTTATTAAAGGGCTTACTCAGGTAGTCGCTTCCTCCAGCCTGAAGACCTTCAATCATTTGTTCCTGGCTCGAATAGGAAGTCAGGAAAACGATGGGGATGTCAGTGGTATCGGGGCACGCTTTAAGCTTCCTGCATGTTTCCAATCCGCCCATTTCCGGCATGACGACATCCAGCAGAATGAGGTCCGGTTGAAAGCTCTGGGCAAGGGTAAGCGCGGCGGCCCCATTGTCGCATTCCTTTACTTCATAACCATCCTGTTCGAAGATGACGGTGGTAAGGCGGCGGTTGATGGTGTCGTCATCGACGATGAGCAGGCGCGGTTTTCCCGGATAGGTATAATGTTGAATCATGGCACACGAGAATCAGGTTCCCTGAAAAGAGTTCATTTTCCTGGTAGGATTTCCTAACCACAAGCTTCAATAGATTCCATCGAATAGCAGGGTACGGTCTTTTCATTTGGACGACATAGTTGAAGCAAGTTCCGCGTTTACGCGGTTTTATCCCGGACCGCATAAATGCGGAACTTGCTCCAGCATTCTTAATCGGGCGCTTGGAGTGCTTTATTGGGGTAGGGGACTGGCCGGGACTCAAAAAAAGACCGGAGTGAATCTCCGGTCTTTTTTATTAAACTATCTGTCAGCAGGCTTATTTGGCGGCCAGCGCCTTGTTGACGGTCGGGTAAGAACAGCTCAGTTTTTTTGTGATCTGACTTTTGTTTAAGCCCTCGGCGGCCAGTTGTTTTACTGTCGCGATGAACTCGGGGGTGATGGCGGTTCTGGATTTGCGCCCCCCCTTTTTTTCAGATTTACGGGCGGCTGCTTTACGAGCTGTTGTTTTACGCGCCGCTTTTTTTGCCGCGCGTCTGCCTCCGCGTTTGGCTGCCGGCTTGGCTTCGCCCTTTGCCAATGACTGCAGTTGTTCAATCAGATCCGCAGTTGATTTCAACTTGAGTCCGGTGTCCTTGGATACCTTCTCGTGCAATTTGGACAGATAACTGACCTGCTTGTTATCCTTAATCAGTTTAGCTGTTTCCTTCTTCAGTTGGTTGATCAAGTGACTCTCAATTTTATTGGAATCGATATTCTTCGGTACTTCCAGTGTTATTTTATGCATAATGACTTGTTGTTAAAATGGCACAGGCAAACGTGTTATGCCTGCGAGTGCAACCTTTTTTAAAGAAGGCGTAATCCAAGCCCACGACTGTGCTTGTAAATTGCTGTAATGTAATTCGGTTGTTATTCCAACCTACTGTAAATTACATCCGCCTATTTACCCAGCACATCGCGGAAAAAAGCGATTGTGGGTTTGAGCCCTTCGCCGAGTGATACTTTGGGCTCCCACCCGAGCTTCTCCCGGGCAAGGCTGATATCAGGCCTCCTTTGTTTAGGGTCGTCGGAAGGCAGGGATAGAAAGTCCAGTTTGGATTGGCTGCCGGTGAGGGCAATCACCTGTTCGGCCAGTTCACGGATAGTAAACTCTCCCGGGTTTCCGATGTTGACCGGGCCGGTAAGGTCATCCGCATTCATCAGGCGGATCATCCCGTCGACGAGATCGTCAACATAGCAGAAGGAGCGGGTCTGTTCTCCATTACCGTAGATGGTGATGGGTTTGTTTTCCAGGGCCTGGCAAATGAAGTTGGAAACAACGCGTCCATCATCCGGTGCCATACGCGGGCCGTAAGTATTGAAGATGCGCATGATACGGATTTCCATGTTGTGCTGTCGATGGTAGTCGAAGAAAAGGGTTTCGGCGCAACGTTTGCCCTCATCGTAGCAGGAGCGGATGCCGATCGGATTGACATTGCCCCAGTAGCTTTCCGGCTGGGGGTGCACAGCGGGATCGCCATAAACTTCAGAGGTCGAGGCTTGCAGGATCCGCGCCCGCAGTCGTTTGGCCAAACCGAGGACATTGATGGCCCCCATGACGGAAGTTTTGATCGTCTTGATCGCGTTGTACTGATAATGGACAGGGGACGCAGGACAGGCGAGGTTGTAGATGCGGTCAACTTCCACCTTAAAAGGATCGACTACATCGTGACGGATAAATTCAAAGTGACGGTGATCGCGCAGGTGGTCTATATTGCGGTTGCGTCCGGTGAAGAGGTTGTCGAGGCAAATTACCTCATGCCCTTCTTTGAGCAGGCGTTCACACAAATGGCTTCCAAGAAAGCCGGCTCCTCCCGTTACGAGTATACGCATGGATATTGAAATGGGCTTTTATAGGCTTGGGGTAAAGGAATAAAGCAAGTCGCCCAAGGATTCAGTTCAGTCCCAGTTTTTTACGGCCAGCCTCGGAGATCATATGGGGGCTCCAAACGGGATCCCAGACAATCTGTACTTCGGCAAACTCAACGTCGGGGATGGCCTCGATTTTGTCTTTTGCATCTGCAGCGATAGCCGGCCCCATCCCGCATCCCTGGGCGGTGAGGGTCATTTTGACTTCGACCCGGTAACGTCCTGCGTCGGTTTCCGTTGTTTTTAAGTCGTAGATAAGACCAAGGTCGACGATGTTGACGGGGATTTCCGGATCAAAGCAGGACTTCAGGGCCTGCCACACCTTGGCCTCATTAAAAGGCCCTTCCATGAGCTGCTCATCTCCTGCGGATTCAGCCAGTTGGGTTTCAAGCCAGGCCTCGGCCTGTTCACCAAGGGCGGGGAAGTCGGCCCGTTCCAGACGAAAGAGACCCTTGGGGGTGGATACCGTGACGCTGCCCCCCAGTGCCTGATTGATGAGAACGGGAGTTCCCTTTTCCAGAATGCAGGCGTCTCCAGCGGGGATGAGGGTGCCATGACAGTCTCGGTCCAGATATAAGGTTTCGTTGTACATCCTATAGATTGAGCTCGCAGACAGGCGGATTGTCAATCCAGAGCGGGATTGAAAGCCCGAGTGTAAGGGGGTAATTACCCCATGTTATGCGAATAATTCAGGTAACTGTTGTTGGGGCTGTATTAAGGACTTGGCTAAAGGGCATTTACATGACTATAAAAAAGACCTTTGCTATTGTACTTCACCAATTCGCACCTGACAATTTCCACGTTAGGTTCCTTCAGCTTATCATAGATCCTGTTGTTATGTTTCGTTTCCATGCTCACTGCTGCCGTCTTACTATCTGTTTACTTGCCTTGGTTTTTTCCGGACAGGGGGGTTCCTTGTCGGGTGCGCCCAAGGAGCAGACTGCATCCCCGGAAGAAGCGGATGCGGAACTGATGCGCTATTTTTCCCGGGCCGAATTTCTGGAATGGGAACGGGCGCAGGATATGATCCAGGAGGGGAAGTCCACGATCGAAAACGGTCGCTGGTTGATGAACCGGCAGCCTTCGGTTTTCGGGCGCGGGAATCAAGAGGAGGTGCAGTCGGCTCGCCGGGCGGGTGCCGAACGGGTGGCGGAAGGAGAGCGGCAGGTGAAAGCCGGGGAGAAGATTCTGGCTGACTTGCGGGAGCGGGCGAGGGAAAGCAAGGCTTCCATTGAAGCCGTTTCCCAGCCGACCGATATCACTCTGGAGATTGAACAAATGGAGCTTCAGGCGGCTTTGAATGACGCCTTGGAGAGGCTCATTGAGGCCTTGGAAGAGCAGGGCCGTTCGGAACGCTATTTGGCGGGAACTTTTTTCTGGGAGGCAGAGGGCTATCTGCGATTTGGACAGATGGACCGGAAGATACTGGAGGTCCTTGAGGGGATGGAAACAGAGCACGGAGTCATCGCCGAGGACCTGCGCTTTACTTTGGGGGCGAGGAACGGCCAGCTTATCGTTGATTTCCCGGACCGGGATAGGGTTTTACCGTCGGGCAAGGCCGCTTTGATTGTTGGAGAGCTGGCTTTTGATTCAAGGGAGAGGCGGGCCTTACTGGCCGTCAGGGCGATTGATCCCGATAATCTACTTATTCTTGCCAGCCGACTCTATGCGCTGGAAATGGATACTGAGCTTAAGGCGCTTCTTTCGGGTATGCTCGTTGTGCCCCAGGAAGAATCGGACGAAACCATCGAAGAGCAAATACCTTCCAGTCTCGAGGGGCTGGCACTTTTCATGCATGATAGCCGTAACTTTATCGGACGTATCAAGGCTTCGGAAGCAACTGACTATGTTTTTGTTGTGGGGACCAATGGGGCCGAACAGCATTTTCCCACCCATCAGGCAGTCCTGCTCAGTGTGCAAATGCTCAAGGAGCATGGTTTACAGGTCTCAGACTCCCGTTTTGCGTCCAGCGTCTTTCTGCCGAGTGCGGAAAATCCGCCAGGCTTGCCCGGGCGAGCCAGCAATGCTCATTGGATACTCGTTCCCGAATCGAGCCGTGGAGAGGGTCGTGAGTTGCTGGTGGTTGAGGCAAGCACCCGTTCCCTGCGGGAAAATATCCTGGTGGGGGAACTTGCTCTTGCTGATACACTTGGTGAGGCCAAAGGGCTGCTCAAACAGACCCCATAGTCCGCATATTTCACCGCTCGTTGTTTACTCCTGAATCTTGTGAGATAACCGGGATAACGGCTTGCCGGGTGCGCCTGTTCAGGCTAGATTAACGGCAATGCAAAATGAGGTAGTTGAAGTCGGCGTCAAGGGGGTCATGCCCACATCCAGCGGATGTGCGGTTTTTTTGGGCTGCGACGAAAAGACTTTTGTTATCTACGTGGATCAGGGGATAGGGGGTGCGCTGTCGATGTCCCTGCACGGGGTAAAAAAAGAACGCCCGCTCACCCATGACCTTATCGGCAGTATTTTCAAAGGCCTGGGGGTCGAACTCGAACGGGTGGTCATCAATGATGTGGACCAGGGAACCTTCTTCGCCCGCATCATTCTGTCCATGAAAAATGAGTTGGGTTCGAAATGGGTGGAAATTGATGCCCGCCCAAGTGATTCCATGGTGCTGGCGCT
>CAZCJJ010000128.1:0-8070 GCA_964499045.1 uncultured Opitutales bacterium
GCTGCTTGAGCGGGTGTGTCGCAAAAGACCACCGGCACATCGAAGCGTGCCTCGATGGCGGAGAGTGTAGCCAGGACGCTGCGGGGCGTGATGGCGCTGCGGTACTGTCCGGTTTCGATCTGTTGCCGGGAGCCGACGATCAGCAGACGGCGGAATTGGAAGCCGCGCATTCGGTGGAGCTCACGAAAGAAGCGGTCACGGTTGTCACCCATGCAGCAGCCGACCAGATCGGGCACACTCTTGCGCTCTACGCACAGGTGCTCCTCTCCGCCGTGAAAGGAGTAGTCGCCCGTGGTCAGGGTGCCTGTCTCGGACTCCAGCCGGGTAAAGTGAAGGGGTGCCTGTTCGCGCGTGTCGATAACCACCACTGGACGTAGCCCGGCCAGCTTGTGGATTGTCCTGCGGACAGGAAAGTTGGGTAAGAGTTGGCTTTTCATGGCAAAGTTATTTGGCACCGGCCCAGGTATACCCGAAATGGGCGAGTGCTTCGATGGGCACCTCCGGATAAATTGCCGCCATGGCCTCTGACATGGACTGCTCCATGAGCTGGCTTACGGCTTCGGCCTGATCCCCGGGGCACTCGATGATGATTTCGTCGTGAACGGTGGAGAGTATGGTGGCCCCTTGAGGGAGCCTCTGTGAAAGTATGACGAGCGCCCGCTTGAGCCCATCGGCAGCGCCGCCTTGAACGGGAGTGTTGAGTCCGCCCGAAAACCTCTGCCAGAAGTATTCCTCGCCCTGAGGCATTAGCCTGCGGCGGCCCAAGCGCGTGCGGGTTTCGGGTAGATTCTTTGCAGCCCGATGCCGGGTGTCTGTGTGCCAGTCGGCCAGCCCTTGGTAGGCCCTGAAGAACCGTTCCCGGATGCGCTCGGCTTCGCCCTCAGTCATTTCCACGCCGTAGGAGGTTTTGGCATATTGCACAAGGCCTCTGGCTGATTGTCCGTAGAGGAGTCCGAAGTTTACCGCTTTAGCCAGTTGCCGGTCGTCCTTTGTGACGTCGGCTTCGTCTTTGCCCAGCACAAGGGCAGCGGTTTGCCGGTGCAGGTCCGCACCATTTTTGTAAGCATCAATCATTCGCCGCTCCCCGGCCAAAGCGGCTGCCACGCGAAGCTCAATTTGCGAGTAGTCAGCGCAGACCAGGACAGCGCCCGCAGGGGCGACAAAACACTCCCGCAGTTCGCCCCGTCCCACGTTCTGGAGATTGGGGTTACGGGCTGCGAAACGTCCGGCCTCGGTCCCGGTGGGGTCAAACTGACCGTGAATGCGTCCATCGGCCTCGATGGCGTCAATCAGACTCTGGGCCTGCTGGGCCACCTTGTCGGCCCCGCGCATCTGGAGAGTGAGCCCCGCTGCAGGGTGGTCGAGCCGGGCAAGGGTCGCCTCGGCGGTGCCCTTGATCCTGATTCCCGCCGCTTCAAATGCCTTTTGCAACTGCTCGGGTGAGTTGGGGCTGAAGGATCCGCCCAGGGCTGCCTGCACCTGGCCTGATAATTCAGCGGCCTGAAGGCGGTGTTCAACGCGAATATTTTCCAGGCGTTGGCGATCCATGGCAAAACCCGCCGCCTCCATTCCGACGACGACCGGGATCAGCTGAGTTTCCAATCGCCAGACTTCTTTAAGTCCAGCAGAGTAGAGCTCGTCCTCAAGCCGGGCCCGGAGTTCGTGCAGGTAAGCAACGTCTGCCGCCGCATAGGCCAGTTGGTCGTCGAAAATAACCCCGCCCCAATCAGACGATCCGTGCTCCTTGGGCAGGTCGGCGATTTCGTAACGCCGCAGGACATCGCCCAGCGAGTTGGATTGCCATGTTCCTGCCGAGAGCAACTGCGAGGCCGTCAGGGTGCAAAATACGCTCCGGGCATAGAGGCTGCAGTGATGCCGCAGAAACCCGAGATCGAAACGGGCGTTGTGGATGACCAGTTCGGTGCTCGCGAGAATCACCCCGAGAGGGCCCAGGTTATAGCCGGTGGCCTGCAGATCAATCAGCCAAGGTACACGGCAAGGCAGGCCAAGACTCAGGAAGCGAATATCGCCCCGGCGCGGGTTACGTAGGTCCGCCCCATAGGTCTCGATGTCCAAAGCAACCGGGTGATCGGCGATGGCGATCTCCTCTGCAATGGAGTCAAAGACCCCGGAATCGGTAATCAGCTCCCATTCGGTGGGCTTGGTAACCTTGGTAACCTTGGTAACCTCTGCTACCCTATTTACATCCGCACATTTATTTTCTTCTATGTTTTTTTCGTCATCTCCTTCCTCTAAAAATCTGCTTTCATTTTTTTTCTCAATATCCCGTCCGGTTACAGGGGTGGCCAAGGTTACCAAGGTTGCCAAAGGGTGGGGGGATTCAGAGACGGTTTCAGAGTCTTTGGTAACGTTGGTAACCTCTGTTGGGCCTAAGTCGAAGAATTTGCTTAAATCCTGTTGGCGGTATTTCCTCCCGTCCTCGTTTTTGGTAAATTTTAACTTTCGTCGCGCCGCCCGCTTTTCGGTCTGATCCTGAAGCATCCGGATACCTCCAAGCTCTCTATCTACGAACTTTCCAAGTAACATTCCAAACTTTGTTTGCCCGGCCTTGGTCTCCAGATCGATCCAGTTGAACCAGTCGGCATCCTGAACAAGGGCATAGATGTCAGCCTTGCAAACCCACAGTTCGCGATGCAGTTCGTAAGCGGCGCAAAATAGGGCCCGCATGTCCCGGGTTTCGACGTCGCCAGTCAGGGCATCATCCTCGTCACAATTTTTGAGGCAGGGATCCCCGAGCCCGCATGCGTGCATGATTCCACCGACCACCTCTGCCCAGGCAGGGAAACTGGTAAATGGTGTCGGACCTTTGGGGCACCTCTGACTGTGCCACTCGGTGACGAAGGCCATCATGGCTGAGAGCAATTCGCCCCGGTGGTGACGGGTCCACTGTTTCAAATCGGTGCGGTTGAACTTTCGTCCGTTGGCATCCTCTTCGTAAAAGGCCAGAGACACCTTGCGGGTGCGGTTTGCGAAGTCGGGGGTGTAAGTCAGTCCAATGTTTCCCGAGAGCGAAAATTCGAGTTCGTTGCCGAGGGTGACTTCCTGATTGTAGCCAAGGAGCCTGTCGGCCCACTGCTCTGAGGTGGTGATGTTCTCCAGCACGTCCGAGCAGATAAAGTCACGGCAATTGGCGAAATGCATACGCCTGCGGCCGCTGATTAGGGCGGAGGTGATTTTTTTGCGAAGCTCCTGAGAATCCTTGGGGATAGGGGCGTCCTCGATGTCGCGGCCCTCGTGAATAAGGGCGATGTTCCCGGCCAGATAATCTTTTCCGCTGCGCGGACGGTTGGCTTCGTAAACGAAAACCGGGGTGCGGCAAGTCCATCGGGGGTACAGCCCCCGGCAAAAGGGTGTGATCACGGCGGCGACTGCGTGGACGACCGCTTGCTCGTCACTGAAACAGAATTCTTTTAATAGTTCGCGAATCCACTGCTTGGCTTTATCGAGGTACATTAGTTTGATTTCCGGTGCCTGCGGATCGAGCCATGATTTAAACTCCGGGTCATACCCGCGCTTTGGAAGCACGATAGAGCCGTCCGGTTTGAGGATGGGGATGGGCACATGCAACACCCGTTCAATTGGAGGGAGCTTTTCGCGCAACTGAGAGGATTCTAAAAGAATGGACGATTGCGACTGTGACATGCTTTTGGAGAAAAACTCGAATTGCTCCCCGTCACCGGGACCTTCGGCTTTCATCAGGATTCCCGGCTCGACATAGACCTCCAATGAGGTAACACCGGCAGCGGGTTTGATTGGGACAAGTAAAGAAACGTCGTCCTGAACTTTGCGCACTTCGACCGGCAGACCGGCTTTGTTAAACCAGTGGGCCTTATCTGCCAGAGCGTCCCCGACGACTGCGGCGAAGTCGGAGTCGGAATGGTTTAGAGCGGGCAGAAGCACGCGGATGCGCTTTCTTAGGCCGCGCTGACCTGGCTCCCAAAGTCTTATCTGCGAGCAGAACCGATCCACCACGCCGTTTTCACGGGACTGCGCCCATGCAAGTAAATCGGCGAGGGTCTTTTTCCCGTGAGAGATATGGGAGCAGAAGAAATTGGGAAAGTGTCCGGCTTTGGCCTGCCAGATGACGGTCGATGAGTCGCCCGGATTCCAAGGGGTGTTCGCATCGCTGTGTTGATAGCGCCAAGGGCATTTGACGGTATGCTTGCCGTCCTCTCCACCCAGCGGCTGGCCGTAGATGCCCAGATGCTTCGCAAGGCCTACAATGTCCAGCGAATGCAGATCGCCGCGATAGTGCGTCCAGAAAGGCTTTTCCTTTTTTGGACGACCCCGTGCCTGCGGCTGCTTGACCGGAGTTTGGCTGAAAAACAGCTTCTCCAGTTTCGTCCATGGTATGCAGGGGATTTCTCCGGTTACCTCCCACTGGTAGCGGTGGCCGGATTTATGGACGGAGGGGGCGACTACGACATTGCCACCAAAGAAGATTTCAGCCGTGACCCCCTCGCCAAGAGTAGCGGTTAATTTCTGATTGCGGCCCGCCGCCTCAATGGTTTCCGCCGGAACATCTTCGCAGAGGATGTGCAGGTGAACGCCCCCGGCGGTGCCTTCCCGTGGCCAAGTCTCAAGTCCGGGCTGGTCGGCGAGCCACTGGCGTACGGACTCGCCGTTGTCTTTTTTCGAGTCAAGGTCGATGACAATGTGCGGGGCCTGTATGACGACGCCGAGGTTGGCCGGTGTTTTGCCTCCGAAATGCTTTTCGAGAAAGGCGACGTCGCAGTCGAAGAGACCGAGCTCCTTCCACCCGCGCAGTTTGGGCTTCTTCCCGCGCTCCTTCTCGATGCCCTCGTTGGGGCCGTGCAGGGGATGAACAATCCAGTCGCATTGATCGCGGTAGAACGCAGCGGCGGATCGAATCGAGTTAAATGGATCGGGGTTGATATACGGCCGCGTTACAGTGGGGAGGCAGGGCAGACTCGTAACCCCGTCCCTATGAACTTGGTCCGCTTGGTTTGTGTTGTGCTTCATGATCTCAGAGGGTTGGCCGAATCCGGCTTTTGAACTGAAGCTATTCCGCGCGTCAGGGCTCTGAGTGCGCTGTCGATGTCGTCTCGACATAAAAGAACCCGGCCGCCAAGTTTAATGGATGGGATCCGTCTGGCTTCAATATCCGCATTTGTTTTGCGGATGCTCTGTCCAAGATACGCCGCCGCTTCGGGAACATTCAGAATTCGCGGCGGGTCGCGGCGGATCTGATCAATTTCCGCAGGCGACAGTTTGCTTGTGGTTTTGCCGCATCGGGCTGCATGTTGCGTCGGTTTTATACGTTTCATAACGTATTTATACAAAAAATCCAGGCACCCTGCCTAGCCACCCCGCATCAAGCGCTTATCAGATGTAGCTAATAATTTATATAGTTCTGATTATGAAGATTTTGTGACCATAAGGGCCAACTGCTTATGCTCCCTTCACTTTGGTTGGAACGGGTGGCACTGAGCACGGCCACAAGGAAGGCTGATTTCCAACAAGCGCTTACGAACCAAGATAGGACTTGTCCCCTGGACGCTCTTGGAGTGCACATAGGCTATATCGCATCGTTGAGATAGTCCTAATTGTTGCGACAGTAAGCTTACTCGAAGGTATCAGCCTGTACCTTTCTTCGCGTACGGCGACGCACACCGGTTGTATGTTGAGATAAGGGAGTTTCGTTTGTAGGAATGAGCGATTCAAATATGCCTTTAACACTACGGATTGCACGATTCATCTTTTCCACATCCACTTTCCCGGTTTTTAGGTTGAAATAGCCGCTAAGGAACATGCTGGGCGAGTCGGCTTTGTGTGTTAGCTTGTATGCTAATGCTTTTTCGATGTTTTGGCGTCTCAGGTAAGCCTTTTTTAAACGGGCAAGGGCAAGCCATTCCAAGTGTGAAAGTGTCGAATTATTGGTATACCCTCGTTCGGAATGGGTTCGACTGTCGCATGACGGTGGCTTGTCCATGCTTTCTTTGAGCAAACGTACTAGGTAATCACCTGCCTTTTCCCATGAATACTGGGAAATTATGTCTGGGGCTAACTCCAAGAAGATATGGGATGAGCTATCGTTTTTAAGTTTTTTTTGTTGAATCCTTTTTAGGTATAAGGCCAGTCTGTCTATATTAGTGTAGACCTTTGCAATTTCACCGAATTCCATTTTCACTATTTTTTTCCTGACATTTTTTTCAATAGACAGCCAAGGTGAATTGCCTTTCGTCAATCTACTTATGTGTATGATCGCATTGAAGCGATACTCTGCTCCCTTCCCCTCATCATAAAAAGCATTGCGGCATCTTTGGTATTCGAGGTTGCATCTATTTTTTATTGTGCCGTCTCTGCTGTCAAAGAGGGTACAAAGTTTTTTAGATTCTCTGGCATACTCCCAGAGTCGGCACATATATAGCTCGTCCTCTGGTACGTCGAGGAGCCAGTCTTCGTCGCAGAGTTGGTGGTTGCTTTCGTTCATGCTCTCTAAGCTGTTTCCATTGAAATCTAAGCACCCAGCCCTGAACGACCTTAGTTGCTTTGAGACCACTCAGGACGGCCGCTAAATATTTTCTTTAATCGAAGCAGGTTCTTGACTGCCCAATCATGGATCTCCTGAAGCGCTTCTGTTGAATCCTCAATAGAGCCACTTCTATAAATGGCGATTCGAGATGCACGCCTGTCTTCAAGCGGTTCCCAAGCAAGCGGCCCACCGAAGTCCGATTCGATTGATTCCCTGTTGTCCAGCAAGCGTTTAAAGTACTCCTTGTTATTGCCAGCATCCCCACAATCAATATAGATCTCACATCGAACTCGGTTCCCATTTGTAAAGCTATGGCTGTACTTGAAACGATTGTCTCCTGACGAGAAAGAATACCAGTTTTGCGGCTGGGCCTTTCGGGCAGCCGTGAAGTGATGTTTGGTCCGAAGCTCATCGAGTAGGTCCTGGAAGTATGTCCGGTAAAGTTCTGATTTCTCAGAAGAGGCAGCCGTCGATTGTTTCTTTTTCGATTTCTGCCACTCGTTTGGGGATACCGCTACTCTGAACTGCAAGGCAGGTCTTGAATTTCCTATTCGGATGATTTCGACGACTATGCCAAAAAAATCAGTATTTGAGTCAGTTCGCTGATTTAACCAGTCCAAGGCTTGCCGATGTTCCTCACGTATTTCTGTGGATAGCCAAAGAATTACGTCGGCATCAAAGCCGCTGGCATAGGTAATGATTTTTCCCAAGTGGTCGTGATCCGTTGTCGCCAGTTGGTTTTCAATGATTACATTGGCATTACGCCCGAGGTCCTTTGCGAGTAGGTCCAGAGAAAACCCACCTACGTCAGCTTCTCTTTCGACAAGCTCAAGCTCCAGGCCTACTGCATCCCCAAGTTTACTAAGGTTATGGGCGAGCCAAGGTGTGAAATCATGGGCCTCATGTGCCCAAATAGTACGGGGATCAACTTTTGTTATGACTTCGAATAGTTCAGGTTCCATGTGTTTAAGGGATATTGATTCTGGGTTGGGTTCGTAGACAGCATAAGCGGTTATCTGTCTTCAATTGAAATGATATGGAGCACGTTAGCTGTGAAGGGCATTCCGTTCACCTGGAAGGGGCGGGACGCGATAGTGAACCGGATGACCGGGAACGGCCCGCTTGGTCTCATGTCCTGAATGTGCAACGGTGGTATGGATCGCTCTCTTCGACAGATTCTTTTGGGCACTATTTGGGCACCAATGGATTTTATAAAACGAGATTTTTTCTGTCTTGGATCTGCAAGTGGTTGATTATAAATGGCGGAGAGGGGGGGATTCGAACCCCCGGTACCTTGCGGTACACCTGATTTCGAGTCAGGCACAATCGGCCACTCTGTCACCTCTCCTAGAGTCGTGCATGCAAGGGGGTATTGGAGGCGTTGGCAAGTATTTTTGCCTGACTCAAAATCATGTGTACCCCTGATTGAGCGGCTTCGCCTAGTGTCGCTTCGCTCGGTACGAGTCAGGCACAATCGGCCACTCTGTCACCTCTCCTGGAGTCGTGCATGCAAGGGGGTATTGGAGGCGTTGGCAAGTATTTTTGCCTGACTC
>CAZCJJ010000128.1:8170-9538 GCA_964499045.1 uncultured Opitutales bacterium
AAAATCATGTGTACCCCTGATTGAGCGGCGGTTGTCGTAATCGCAAAATCGGCTGGCGATTAAACCGAAAAAGGCTGACAGCTTTAGTCGTGCTTGCTACGGGTAGCGGTATGGCAGAGAAGGGAATATTGGTGGAAAATGCAGTCCCGCAGGTATGGCATGCACTTTCGGTGGAGGATTGCTTGAACGCGGTGGAGGGCTCTTTGGAGGGGCTTTCCGGGAAGGAAGCGGCGGCGCGGCTGGGGCGTTTCGGAGCCAACAAGTTGCCCGAAGGCAAACGACGGGGGACGTTGATGCGCTTTCTTCTGCAGTTCCACAATGTGCTGATTTATGTCCTGCTGGCGGCGGCGATGATCACGGCATTGCTGGGGCATTGGATGGACACTGCAGTGATTCTGGCGGTGGTGGTGATCAATGCCCTGATCGGTTTTATTCAAGAGGGAAAGGCGGAGAAGGCCTTGGATTCGATCAAGAGCATGCTTTCCCTGCAGGCCACTGTAGTGCGTGATGGTGAAGAAAAAACGGTGACGGCCGAAAGCCTCGTGCCCGGGGATATTGTCCTTTTGCAATCGGGCGATAAAACTCCGGCCGATATTCGGCTCATTAAAAACCGTTCACTGCGGGTGGAGGAGGCGGCACTGACTGGCGAATCGGTCCCGGTGGACAAGTCGACGGAAGCGGTCGAGCCGGGGGCTTCTCTTGGTGACCGCAAGTGTATGGCCTATTCGGGGACTTTGATTGCCTATGGCCAAGCCCGTGGTGTGGTGGTCGCCACAGGAGCCAAGACCGAGTTGGGTCGCATTAATGAAATGCTGGCGACTGCGGAGGAACTGACCACCCCCCTGCTCAGGCAGATCGCGGCTTTTGGCAAGGTCCTCACTTTTGTCATTCTCGGGGTCGGGCTGATGACCTTCCTCATCGGACATTTCCTGAGGGGGTATCCTTGGGGGGATATCTTTCTGGCGGTGGTTGGTTTGGCCGTGGCGGCTATTCCTGAAGGGCTCCCCGCCATCCTGACCATCACTCTGGCCATCGGAGTGCAGGCCATGGCCCGCCGGAAAGCTATTATCAGACGTCTCCCGGCAGTGGAAACTTTGGGCTCGGTCAGTGTTATTTGCTCAGACAAAACCGGTACCCTGACCCGCAATGAAATGACAGCGGTCAGCGTGGTGACAGGCGGTCAGCTCTATGAAATCACGGGAGTGGGTTACCAGCCGGAGGGCAGGTTCAGTCAAAATATCGAGGACGTTTCACCGACTGATCAGCCTGTGTTGTATCGAATCGCGCGGATAGCCATGCTGTGTAACGACTCCCGTCTGCGTGAAGTGGACGGACAATGGGTGGTGGAAGGGGATCCGACCGAAGGGG
>CAZCJJ010000129.1:0-9491 GCA_964499045.1 uncultured Opitutales bacterium
TCGATCAGGGTTTCGCAGGCGTCCTCAATTTTCATGGGGGCGAGTGCCCTCCGGAAGAAACGCACCTTGTCGAGGACCTCGGGATCCAGCAGCAACTCCTCTTTGCGGGTGCCGGAGCTGTTGATGTTGATTGCCGGCCAGAGGCGGAGCTCGGCGCATTTGCGATCCAAAACCATTTCCATGTTACCGGTGCCTTTGAACTCCTGGAAGATAAGGTCGTCCATTCGGGAGCCGGTTTCCACCAGAGCGGAGGCGATGATGGTCAAGCTGCCGCCTTCCTCGGTATTGCGGGCGGAAGAAAAGATTTGCCGGGGTTTCTCCAGGGCTCGAATGTCGAGACCGCCGCTCATGGTCCGGCCGCTACTCTTGCTGGAATTATACGCGCGGGAAAGCCGTGTGATGCTGTCCAGAAGCAGAATGACGTCCTGGCCGACCTCAATTTGCCGTTTGGCCCGCTCAATGGCGATTTCGGCGACCCTCAGGTGATTTTCCACGGCTTCATCATTGGAGGAGGCGAAAATCTCGGCGTAGGGGAGTTCCCGTTTGAAGTCCGTTACCTCCTCGGGGCGTTCATCGACCAGCAGGACCATGACTAGCATTTCGGGGTGGTTTTCATGAACCCCTTCGGCAATATCCTTGAGCAGGGTGGTTTTCCCGGTTCTCGGCGGAGCGACAATCAGTCCCCGCTGGCCTCTGCCTATGGGGCAGAAGAGGTCGGCGACCCGGGTTGTGAGGCGGCCATCCTTACTCTCAAGCCGCAGTTGTTTGTCGGGAGCAACGGTGGTCAGTTGGGAGAAATCATAATGCTTTCTGCGGTCTTCCAGTGGCAATCCGTCAATCGATTCGATGAAGCGGACTTTCGGATTCGGGAAACGTTCGTCATGAATGGCACTGGCCGAGATCCAGTTTCCTCTCCGCAGCTTGAATCTGCGGACGAGTTCCTTGGGGATGAATGGGTCGGTTTGCCTCGTTCTCCCGTTCTTTGTCGGATCAAGCAATTGTCCGCATTTGTTTTGTACGGGTTCAAAGATGCCTTCGACTGTTATCTGGCCGGGCACTGCGGTGTTTTCGCTCATGAAAATGGAAAAGGATCTTAGGGCCTGTCTTGTTCGCCGGATTCGGCAAAGAGGCTTTGTGTTAATGAATGATAATGGATTGATTGACCGTCTTGTTGGAAACAGGTGGTAACTTCCGGCGCGTGTTCAACTCGGTGAACCAGGCAGGATAACGCCTTTGGGGGGACCGTAGCTTGCAATGACATCCGGAGCATTCAAAAGCCGGGAAAGGCTTCAAAACCGGATCCACAGAGGGGAACGCTGTTCCTGAAACAGTCGGACTACGGAGAAAGGGTTGATGCATTCTTGGTCTGAAATCAAGTTTTTTCTCCGGGGAAAACGCGGTTGTATCTTCAGTGGCGGCAGAATTGGCACTCCTGGGTTGCCTTGAATGAGAATTGAGCTACTGTTCTTCGTTTTATTTTCAAGATCATGAAAACATCGTCATCTACGGGCTCCCCGACGGGAGAATCGCTGAAGCCTCGCCGTCATTACGACCGGGCCTTCGAAGTCACACCTGAGTACCGGGCCGGCTTGCCCGACATGCAGAACAGTGAGAGTTCTGAAATTCAGGGAGCCCACGTGCCTATTCTGCAGGTGGGTATTTCGAATTTCAGGCTGCCCTTGCATTATCTGACCGGGGACAGTCGCAATATTACGCTGGAAACTTCGGTTTCCGGCACCGTTTCTTTGGCGGCGGAAAGCAAGGGGATTAATATGTCCCGTATCATGCGGGTTTTTTATGAGTACAAGGACCGCGTGTTTTCCCCGGATCTGCTGGAGGAGATTCTACTACGCTACAAAAGTGAAATCGGTAGCAGCCGGGCTCGCATAAAGTTGAGCTTTAATTACCCGATTATCCAAAAAAGCCTGCGCAGTGGTCTTGAGGGTTGGCAGTACTATAAGGTGGCATTCGAGGGCTTTCTTGATGATCTGGACCGTTTCCGGAAGGTCGTTCATTTTGATTTTGTTTATTCTTCATCCTGTCCCTGTTCCTCTGAACTCTCGGAACATGCCCGGGAAACCCGGAACATGTATGCCATCCCGCATTCCCAGCGGAGCAAAACCCGGGTCACCCTGGAGATCCGCCATGGCGAGCATATTACCTTGGAGGAGGTCAAGCAGCTCTGCGCGGATGCCTTGAAGACCGAAACACAGGTGATGGTCAAACGGGAGGATGAGCAGGCATTTGCCGAACTGAACGGGGTATATGTCAAGTTTGTCGAGGATGCCGCGCGCTTGCTGTATGAGGTTTTTGATCAGGACTCGCGGATCAAGGATTTCCAGATCGCCTGCTCCCACTTGGAATCCCTGCATTCCCACGACGCCGTGGCGGTCATCAATAAAGGCCTCCGGGATGGATTTGCAGCCGATTTCAACGCATTTGACGATCTCGTCTGCTGATATCAGTACCCCTGGAAATGCTTTGTCATGGGCGCACAGAATGTGAATGAGCTTTTCGATGTTGTGGATGCCCATGACCGGGTTGTGGGGCGGGAAACCCGCGCCTATGTCCATGCCAACAGGTTGCCTCACCGTGCAGTCCATATTCTCGTCCACAATGGCAAGGGAGATGTTTTTCTCCAGAAACGCTCCCTGTTAAAAGACCAGCTGCCGGGCTGCTGGACCACCTCCTGCAGTGGTCACGTGGACTCTGGAGAGGATTATGACACTGCGGCTTTGCGCGAGTTGGAGGAGGAGTTGGGGATTCGCCTTGAGTCCATCGATTGTCTGACCCGTCTGACTCAGCATCATGCCTGTCGGGAAACCGGGATGGAGTTCATCCGGATCTATGCCCTCCAGTGGGACGGTCCCATGGTGCTTGACGAGCAGGAGATCAGCGAAGGGCGCTGGTTGGCGCCGGACAGCATATCGGAATGGATCGCCGCCGACCGCCGGGCCTTTGCCCCGAGTTTCCGCCTGGTTTGGAAACGGGTGGGTGAGGCAGGCTTCCCGGAACAAGGTTCCGGTATTTCCGCCTGATCACGAAGCAGGTGCGTTTTTCAATGCGGCTTCGACGATTTGGTCGTGAAAAGTACCGTTGGATGCAATCACGCCCCGGTTTTGGTCCAGAGTCGATCCCCGGCTGAAATCGAGTTCCCTGCCTTCGATATCGGTCACTTTGCCCCCGGCTTCCCGCACGACAATGACTCCGGCTGCATGGTCCCAGATTTTTTCCTGGTAACCGGGCCGGGTGGGCAGGCGCAGGTAGATGGAAGCCTCCCCTCTGGCTATCGCGGCATACTTGCACTGGCTGTCCATCCGTACAGGAGGGGCCTGAATTCCCAAGGTATTGGCCACGGCCGCAGCCCAGTCGTGTTTCGAGTGGCCGCTTTCCACGGATTCGCACAGCGAAGCGTCCTTTGGCTCCCGTACTTTTGATACCCGGATGGCGTCCAGCGCTTTGCCCTCAAGCGAGTACATCCGGCTCCCCGTTCCCGAGGCCGCGACAAACAGGCAACCCCGTCCGTCCTCCGGTCGTGCGGGGTCCATGGGGAGGCTCGGACAGCCCAGAACGCCCAACACAATTTCGCCTTCCTCAATCAATGCCAGGGCGACCGCGTACTGGTCATTGCGGAGGAACCCCTTGGTGCCATCGATCGGATCCAGAGTCCAGTAGCGCGATGCGCCCCTGGTTTCCCGTCCATGGTCGATGGAGTGCAAAATGGTGCTTTCGTCGAGCCCGGAGTCCACATTTTGGACCTGACGGATGACCTGACTCTTCAAGGCAGCGGCCTCCGGCTGGAGCAGTGTCCGCAGATCCTCTTCCGCAATGACGGGGTCGGTGGGGAATGTCCGTCCTAGGTGATTCAAAGTCAAGGCCTGGGCACCGAAGTCCGCCACCGTCACGGGCGAGCTGTCTTCCTTGGTCAGGCTTCCCTCTGCGGAGAGCGTGGCCCTCACATTTTGGCACAGACGGCAGGCTTTGACAACGGCTTCAATCGCGATACGGGTTTCCTTTTCCAAAGACATGGCAGGTACGGGTATGGGTGCCATGGCGGTACTGCAACCTTTATTATCCATGACTGTTTGCCTAATCCCTCGTCAGTCACACGGTCCGGCTGGATTTTTCCAAACGGTTGGCGCATTCGGGGCAATAGCCATAAAAAACGATTTCCTCACCGGTTTTCAGAAATCCTTCCGGGCCTTGGTAGAAGCTGTCCAGTGCGGGAGTTTCGTAGGGGAGGACGAAGAGTTTTTGGCAACCCCGGCAAACAAAGTGCGGGCTGTGGGAGCCGGTGGGCAGTGAATACCGGACCGGTTGTCCCGGAAACTGTACCCGGGCGACCAGCATGGACTCCATCATCTCCTTCAGGGCCCGGAACACGGTGCGCTCGCTGAGGGTAGGGTAATAGGCCCGGGCGCCTTCCATGACCTCCTCCAGACTGAGGGGGCGTCCCGCCTCCTCCAATGCCCGGGCAATGGCGGCTTTTTGTTTGGTTTGGCGGACTCCGGGCAGACGCATGATTCCTTATCGGCGGAGAATTCCCTCCCGTCAAAATTTTTCTCGCGCCGGAGGGGGGTCTGTGACTTAACGCTTGGCTTGTGTCATGAGTAGTCAGGAAAAGGAAAAACCGGTTGTTTTAACCTGCGCCCAGCCGACGGGTCGTCTGCATTTGGGGAATTACCTCGGGGCGGTCAAGCATTGGGTCAGTTATCTCGATAACAGTGAGTGTTACTTCGGGATTGTGGACATGCACGCGATCACGATGCCCTATGCTCCGGCGGAGTTGCGGCGGAATGTTTATACTTGCCTGGCCCAGTACATTGCGTGCGGGCTGGATCCTGATCGTTGTCACCTGTTTCTGCAGAGCCATATCCACGGGCATACCGAGTTGAGTTGGGTGTTGGGCTGTATCACACCCTTGGGGCAGTTGGAGCGGATGACTCAGTTCAAGGACAAGTCAGCCCGGAACACCGGTGATTTTATCGGGGCGGGGCTGCTTTTTTATCCGGTGCTTATGGCGGCGGATATCCTGCTCTATAATGCGGACATTGTTCCGGTCGGTGAAGACCAGAAACAGCATCTGGAGCTGACCCGGGATCTGGCTGAACGGTTCAATAATACTTATTCGGACACCTTTATTATTCCGGAGCCGCGCATTCCCAAAACAGGGGCCCGCATCATGTCGCTGGCTGATCCGACGCGGAAAATGTCGAAGTCGGATGAGAACCAGCAGGGCACACTTTACATCACGGACAGTCCGGAGGTGCTCCGGAAGAAAATCATGAGTGCGGTAACGGATTCCGGATCGGAGGTTGTGGCGGGGCCGGAGAAGCCGGGAATCACGAATTTGCTTAACATCCTGAGCGTGGCCACCGGCAAGGAAGTGGCACAACTGGAGCAGGCATATGCCTCCGCCAATTACGCGACGTTCAAATCCGCTGTGGCGGATGCGGTCATTGCGATGCTGAATCCGGTGCGGGAAAAATTCGAGGCTCTGGTTGAAGACAAAGCCTATATGGACCAAGTTCTGCAGGCCGGGGCCGGGCAGGCCCAAAAGCGTGCCTACAGGACCCTCTCCAAAGTGTACCGCAAGGCCGGTTTTCTGGAACGTCCCCGTTGATTGTTATGAGTAGCTGGGATATTGCCATCGTTTCTGTCTATCTGCTGATCATAGTCGGGCTTGGGTTGAATGCGGGAAGGGGGGTCCGGACAATAACCCATTTTTCGGTCGCCGGACGGTCTTTCGGCTCCTTCGTCGTATTTGCAACGCTGTCGGCTTCGTTTATCGGGGGAGGCTTTACTCTGGGAAATGCGGCCAAGGTTTACAGTGTCGGGATCATGAACATCCTTGCGCTGTGGGGGTTTGGTCTCAAGGAGGTCTTGGTGGCCACAGTGCTGGCCCCCCGGATGCACCGTTTCCCCAATGCGCTCTCCGCCGGGGATATCATGGAGGCCTCATTTGGCAAAGCGGCCAAAATACTGACCGGTGTTTTCGGAATGTTTTTGTGTGTCGCTATTGTCGGGGCTCAGGTCGGAGCCATGGGGGTGGTCTTTTCGGTATTTCTTGGAATGAGCCCGTTACTCGGAATTGCCATCGGTTGCGGAGTATTGATCCTTTACTCCACTTTTGGGGGGATGCGGGCTGTTGTCTTCACTGATATTGTACAGTTCGTGGTTCTGGTACTGGGCATGCCTCTGGTCCTGGTTTTCGGAGTGATTGCCGCCGGTGGTGTCGGTGCGGTGCTGGATGCTGTTCCGTCAACCCATTTGAATCCCTTCGGAGATGTCGGCTGGCTGGCTTTTGCCTCCCTCTTTCTGACTTTTATGTTGGGGGAGGCACTGGTTCCTCCCTATGTCCAGCGTCTCATGATTGGGGATCCGGCCAAGGTGGCCCGTGGAACCCTGTACAGCGGGCTGCTTTCATTTCCGTTTCTTGCGATTACGGGGTGCGTAGGCCTTGTTGCGCTGGTTCTGGTTCCGGATCTGGAAAATACAAATCAGGTGATCCCTTATGTGGTGGCGCATTACCTTCCGGTCGGATTGAAAGGACTGGTCGTAGCCGGTATTATTTCCGTGGTGATGTCTTCCGCAGATTCTTTTCTGAACAGTGCGGCGGTCGCCTTCTGTCATGATATTGTCCAGCCATTGCGGAAGAAACCACTGAGCGATCGGGCGGCCCTTACTCTGGCCCGGGTCACGACTGTGGTCGTGGGGCTCTCCGCGATCGTGTTTGCCGTGCGTATCCAAGGGCTGCTGGATATCCTGATTTATGCCTACAATTTCTGGGCGCCGGTGATTCTGGTTCCGTTGGTGGTCGCTTTCTTTGGTTGGCGGGCTTCCTGGAAACTTCTTTTTGCGGCAGCATTTGCGGGTGTTGCCAGTAATCTTGTATGGTCCTGGGCCTTGCATTCGCCTGGAGGTGTCGATGGCCTGATTATCGGGGTCCTGGCCAACCTGGCTGTTATGATGTTTGGCTTGCGCTGGGCTTCACGTGTGTAAGGGCAGATGATGATCATACGTTACGGTCCATTTCAGTTAAGCTTTTGGCTCGGCATTCTTTGGATCCTTGCCGGTTGCGCTGGAAACGGGGATGAGCCGGTTGCGGATAGCCATACCCGCGAGATCATCGATGGTCGGGGGGACCGGGTGCTGATTCCCTCAAACCCCCAGCGAATTGTCAGCCTTGCCCCCAGTGTGACCGAGTTGGTCTATGCGCTGGGAGAAGGGGAGCGCCTGATTGCGACCACCCCCTTTTGTCTCTATCCGGAGGCTGCCCGTCACACACTGAAAATTAAAGGCTTTAATACCCCGGACCTGGAACGGCTGCTGGTGTTGGACGCCGATCTGGTATTGGCGGCGGACATCACTCAAGTGAGCATGGTCAGACAGATGCGTCAACTCGGACTTTCCGTGGTTGTTTTGAGCAGTGCAGGATTGGATGGCCTTGAAGGGGATATGTTGTTGGTGGGGGAGATACTGGGGGTGGAGGACCGTGCGGAAGCCTGGTTGCGTGAATTCAGGGAAACACGCGAGAGCCTGCGGACTGAAGTGAACACCTCGGAGGAAGGGCCCTTGGCCATGCTTTCTTTCGGGCCTCTTGAATTTTACACGGCTGGCCCGGATACCTTTATCAGTGATCTGCTTCAGGCCGCCGGGATGCGGAATCTGGGCGACGCCATGAACACGCCCTGGGCCGCTATTTCCCGCGAGTTTGTTTTGGAGGCGAATCCGGATGTGCTGTTGATTGTCATGGAGTCCAGTGAGGTTGTGGCACCCGCCTCACCGGAGCTGATACAAGGTTATCGAAATGACCCCTACTGGAACCAACTCAGGGCAGTACAGGAAGGAAACTTGTATGTGTTGGAGCGAAATATCTTCAATATCCCCGGCCCGCGCCTGAAAGAGGCACTTTTGGCATTGGCAAAAACAACCAGGACTTCCAGATTGCCAGAATGAGCGACCGCATCGCAGCAAAATTTGATCAGGCCCGTCAAAGCGGCCGTCCTTTGTTTATTGCCTATCTCTGTGCCGGAGACCCGGACTGGGAAACCTCACTTCAGGCCAGCCGGGTGCTGATTGAAGAGGGAATCGACATGATCGAACTGGGGGTGCCCTTTTCCGACCCCATGGCTGACGGCTTGACCAATCAGCTCGCCGCGCAGCGGGCACTCGAATCCGGGATCACCGCAGAAAGGGTTCTTGCCCTGGCCAAGGCCATCCGTGGTTTCAGCGACATCCCGCTTGTTTTTTACACCTACTACAATCTGGTCAATGCCCAAGGCGAGGAAGCCTATGTCAAGGCAGCCAAAGAGGTCGGTATTGACGGGATATTGACCTTGGACCTGCCTCCCGAGGAGGCCGCATCCATGTCCGCCGTTTGTCGGAAGCTGGAAATGAAAACGATTTTCATTGTTGCTCCGACCACACCACCTGAAAGGGTTTCCCTTATCAGCAGGGAGGCGACCGGCTTCTTATATTATGTCTCCCGTACCGGGGTCACCGGGGAACGTTCAGACCTGGCGGCCGACCTTGCGGACAAGGTGGCAATGATTAAGGAAAACACAAACCTGCCCGTGGTGGTTGGTTTTGGTATTTCGAATCCGGAGCAGGTCAAAATTGTTGGCCAGGCTGCCGATGGGGTCGTTGTGGGAAGTGCCCTCGTCAATTGTTTGGCGGCCAATACGAAGGAACCGGAAAAGGCACTGGAGGCGCTGCGCGCCAAAGCCCGCCATCTCGTCAGCGGATTATCCGGAATGGCAGGTTAAGCGTGAATGGGATCCACGCTCTTAAGAGCGCAGCTACGTAGCCGCCTTCGTAAGGTGGAATAGGGGTTATCGAGCCAATCAGGCGAGGAGCAAACAGCTCCCGACCGCAACTCAGTCTCCAGCCACAATCTACCCCGTAAGGCATTGAAAATAAAGGGCTTCACATAGGAAGTCGAGTCACGCCCCAAGTTCCCAGCCGGGAAGCAACTTTTCTCCCCCAATTTCCAAGCTCCGGACGAGGATGCTGGGTTTGCAACACGAGCGAATACCAAGAACAATCTCCCAACGAATCTGATTCGATTCCGAAAACAGGAATCGAACTGGCCTACCTACTCGGCAGTTCCGTGCCGCGACTCATGATCTCGATATAGCCCGCATAGCTGAACAGGCGGTTGCGTTTCTGGGCGGTCAGCTCCTTAACGATGCCGAGCTGCTCCAGGTGGCCGAGCGCCTTGTTGACCGTGGCCGGGGTGATGCCGGTCTTTTCCACCAACGAGCCCGAGGTGGCGATAGGATGTTCCATCAGCGCCCGGTGGACCTGCAGGGTGGATGCCGCCGCCCGTCCGAGGCCGCTGATCTTGTCGCGGTCCTGGTTCGACAGGTCGAGGAGCTGCTGCGCCGTTTCCACCGCCTGGGTGGCGGTGACGATGACCGCCTCGGCGAAGAAATCGAGCCAGGCTTCCCAGTCGCCGGTCATGCGCACGTTGTTGAGCAGCTCGTAGT
>CAZCJJ010000130.1:0-9342 GCA_964499045.1 uncultured Opitutales bacterium
GCCAAATCCAAGACGTGTTTCCGACGTAGTGCCACCACGCAGATTGTCAGACAGCAGCAGGCCGTCGATCCAGAGTGAAAAACGCCCTTGGCGGTCCGCGCCTCCCTTCGGATCCCAGCCAATACGGATTTTCCGGAAATCCTGCAATGCGGCCGGGAAAACACGGGGGGAACCACGACGCCATTCAATAACATGCTCGCGCAACCATAATTCAGCATAGCCCGCCCCCGGCACTTGGATGTACAAACCTGAAGCACCACCCATTCCCTCGTTCACCTCCAACACCCGGACACTCCATTCGACAGTGAAGCCCTTTTCGGGATCCACCTCGTTGCTCCACCATTGCCCGGCTCCGGAACTCGTGCTCCTGTAGGAAGCTCCCGCGGTGGATCCACTCGACTGTGCGCTGGTGTCGAGAGTCAGAATGCCATCCGTGACACTCACTTCGGCCAGGCTGCTTACCCACCATTTTTCCCAGGTAGGGTTTGGGCTTCCCTCTTCATCGGGCAAGGCCACGCCTTCGTAGGATCCGGTAAGGCCCCCCGCTGACGATTGATTAACAAAGGAAAGTGAGTCCCGTTTCCTGTAATCGGGTGAGTACGCACCGGTGGTATCCCAGCGGACATAGTCGATTTGAGTTGTTCCGGCGAGGCTGGATGAGGGATCACCGAAACGGATCAAATTGCCAGGGGCAACTCCACCGGTAAGTGAGCTGGAAAGCAACTGTCCGTTGAGCCAGAGGGAATAGGCCCCTGTATCCGGATGCCGGGCGACACGAATAGTCTGAAAGTCCGACCGCATGTCCGCAGAAAATGTTTTCACTGACCCCTGATTCCAGCGAATATGGTTTTCTCCGAACAACAAGTCCACCCGCCCTCCTCCCGCACCGGGAACAAACAGGAACAGTCCTGAGGCCCATTCAAAACCGGCTTTGACCTCAGCGATGCGGATACGGATTTCCGCCGTATAGCCGACGCCTGGATTGGCCGGATCACCCCACCAGGCACCGTCTTCGCCCTCTCTGCTTTCGTAGTACAAGGCGGAAGCATTACCGGGTGACGTGCCGCTGGTCACCATGGTCAGAACTCCGTCGTCAAGGTGATCGCTGGCCCCCGACCCAATAAAGCGGTTCCATCTGGGATTGGTGCCTTGGGCCTGAGGCATAAGAGCCCCCTCGTAACTACCATTTCCCCCATCCACCCCGGCACGGTTCATAAAATCAACCGAATCACGCCTTGGCAGAACCTGTGCCTCCAGTGCGCAAGGAGACACAACCATCGCTAGCATCATCGCAGTAATCCCGTGTTGATGAATACGGTTGAATAGTAATTTAGTCATAAGGCATCGGATAATCTCAGAGCCGCAATCGAACTCCCCTTTCCCAATAGAGTTGAGCAAAAGATACCCCTGCCTATTTTACTATAAACCGAAAATCACTGATCATTTCATTTTACCTGTTTATTCATATTGAGAGATTCATTGATCAGAAGCCTCCTCTACTCATGCAATCAAACATGAATCGACTTACTTTATGTGCCCTGCTCGGGCTATTCGTATCCACCAACATGTACTCAACTGAAATCAGAGTTATTGACCGGGAGCTCGTCCACCACAACCATCCAGTCGAGGATAACCCACCGCGCCCGGTGCCTTATAATGAGCGTTTTCTGGAAGTTTCGGGGATTCCGTCATTGGAGCGCAGTATTGAAGTTCCCTTTCCATGGGGAAAAGAGAACCTCTACATATCAAATCGTGGCCACCTGACAGGCAATGTCTACCGCGAACCCGGAAAACCCTGGATTGTCCAACTGGGTATCTCCACGCCCGGGAAAGGCGACACGCGCGATGGCTCGCCCCACTACAAAGTCTGGTACCGGGTTTCCAATGACGATGGCAAAACCTACTCCGAGTTGAGGCAAGTGGTTGTGGAAGGTGAGGATTATTCCATCCACCATCCCATTGAGGGGGTGGAAGTGGGGCGCAACGGTTTCAACATTGATGCCACCCGCCCCATCATTGGAGCCACTAATGACGAAATCATGGTCCCCGTATGCCTGCATCCCTGGGATGAGGAAAATGACAAGCCTTTCAATCCGGTCGGCACTTACACTTATCAGGACGTCGGGGTACTGATTGGCAAATGGTTTGAAGATGGAAGCGATATCGAATGGTCTTTTGGCGAATGGCTGCGCATTGATCACAATCTGTCCACCCGTGGCCTCTCCGAACCCACCATCGCAGAGCTGGGTACCCCAGGACATTTTGCGTTGGTGGCGCGAGGAGCCAATAACGGTCGCCCTGAATTGCCGGGATATGCCTGGGTCGCCTTCTCTGAAGACTATTGTAGAACCTGGAGTGACCCACGCCCTTTAACCTACTCCGACGGAGGAACCTTTTATGTCCCGGCAGCTCATTCGACTCTGATTCGATCACGCTACAATGGTCGCCTTTACTGGATTGGCAATCTGCTCAATAGTAACCCTGACGGCAGCCACCCGAGGCACCCCCTCGTCATCGGCGAAATCGATGAGAATAATTTCGGCCTCATCCGTGAATCTGTGGTCCAAATCGATACCCGCAATCCTGAGCTTGATCCGGAATGGCTGCAGCTCTCCAATTTTGCGGTGATGGAGAATCCACAAAGCGGCGAACTGCTCATACAATTACGCAGACTTGGACGCAGTGGTCACGACAGAGCACCCGGATTGAGCTGGTACTTATTGAGTTTAACAGCAAGCGATTCAGGAGATGCGCTCACATGGACTCACGACACCTTTGAGGATTTCCAGCAAGGAACCTTGGGTAATGCGGGACATAATCTTTATGTCAGCCAGGACGGAAGAGTGCAGACCATCCGGCGTTTCGATATCAACCAGAACGGACATTTGGATCTTATTTTTAACAGTACCCATGACTGGTACCACGAAATCCCGGCCACACTCGTCTCCTTTGCGGATAACGAACGCAAGGCACACAGCACGCCAGTTGCGGTGCCCGGAAGCAGCGGAGTGATTGCAAGAGACCTGAACAACAACGGTCACATCGATTTGCTGTTCAAACCAAACCGTCTAAATCTTCAACACCCACGCAATTCACTGAGCATTGCCTGGGGAGGAGAGGATGGCTGGCCGGCACACCGCATCACACGCATGCTGCCTGTCTATCGTCCGCGTGCAGTCGCCATTGCTGACATGAACCGGAATGGCTGGCCGGATATTGTGACCCTCAATGGCAAAGCCTGGATGCCCACTCAGCCTGAAGGCAATATCGTAAGAATTTACTGGGGAGGGCCGAACGGTTTCCAGTTACAACATTTCATGGACTTCAGCGCCGATGAAGCACGCGACCTCGTCACCGGCGACCTCAATGGCGACGGCCATGATAGCATCGCAGCCGTGAGCCCGGAGGGTGTCCTTTACATCATTCACTCCTCCGAAGAGTTTGAAAATAGGGAGACGGTGGAACTCAAACGTTATGCCCTCCGCGCCGCAGTGGCCGACAGGCACACACACCCCGCCAGCGGCGACCTATTGGAACCGGACCTGATTGTCCAAGCCCTGGCCATTGGCGACCTCAATGGAGACGGTTCCAGTGAACTGATTCTCGGCACGGACGGCGATAGTCTCTTGATGGTCAGCTTTGGTTCTGATTCTGAACGCGCCACACGCGTGGGCCCGGCATCCCACCGACATGGTCGTTATACCGCAGGAAACAATCGCCTGCCCGGTAGCCGGATTATCAGTGCCTTTCCGGCATCTCAGATAACCATTGCCGATCTCGACGGCGACGGATTTTCCGACCTGATCCTGACCGATTTAAGCCTCGGACGGGCAATGGGCGGTGAAGACGTGGGTGCAGTGGGAGATGGCGTCAGCGCGATACAAATCCTGTGGGGGGCTGAGGACGGCTATTCCAGCGGGAGATCCAAAGCCATTCCGGTCGCACACGCGATCGCCACGGCAGTTGGGGATTACGACGGCGATGGGATCGCTGACCTGGCCATAGCGGTGCATCAAAGCGAAATCACCACCGCCGCCGAATCGCTGGTCTATTTCGGGAGCGGCAACCGACGGTTCGCAGAGCAGCCCGCCACTGTCCAAACCGAGGGTGCCATGCATCCGGGAACCGTACCGCCAACGCAAGGGCACCCTGAGCGTGTTGTTTTTTGCAACAGCCTTGGCGGAACTCTTGGCGAGAGGGTGCCACTTTACATCTACTGGGGCACTGAGGACGGCTTCTCAAGCGAGAACCTATGGGAAATGCCCTTCCGGTCCGGTTATAAATCCCTCGCCGCAGATCTCCATGCAAACGGACATGTGGATCTGGTCGTGATTAACTCAGGGCACGGCCTTCAACCGGGAGAAGTCGACCCTGAGCTCGGCGCTCATATATACTGGGGAGGCCCAAAGGGTGAAACGCCCGGACCCAACAAATTCGACCTTGAACGCCGGGCGATCCTGACGGAATACGGCCTTGGAACCACCAACGTAGCCGACCTCAATAAGAATGGCTACCTAGACCTTGTACTCGGATCATTTGGCAGTCGCGACCAACCCGATGCGGAACTGGTCATCTATTATGGATCGGCAGACGGTTTCACTGCTGACAACCGGGTGGCGCTCAAAAACGAAAATCGCACCATTGGCACATTGGTAGCCGATTTCGATAACGACGGCTGGCTCGATATCGCTGTCGTCGCTTATCTGTCCAACAAAGCTACCCTTTTCTTCGGCGGACCAGAGGGCTTCTCCGAGGAAAATCGGCAGGACATCCATACTCCGGCACCCATTGATATCGAAGCCGCTGATCTCAACGGTAATGGCTGGCTGGATCTCATTGTCTCGAGCTACAAGGATACCGTCGCAGACCATTTCGACTCGGGTATGACTATATTCTGGGGTGGCCCGGATGGTTATCAAAACAGCAATGCCCAGTGGCTACCATCAACTGCGGCTATTGGTATAGCTGTCGCGGATTTGGATGACGATGGTTATCTGGATATCATCGTGCCGAACTATCATGCCGAGCAGACCCGCGAAGATATTCCTTCATATATATATTGGGGTAGCCCGGATGGTTTTTCCGTCCGCAACCGAACGAGTCTGATTGTTGACTCCGCGCACGATGTATTGGTTGGCGACTTCAATGGCAACGGGCTGAAGGACCTGGCATTTTCCGCACATTCACGCAATGACACCCATCTGATCGATTCCCCGATATTCTTTAATGACGGAAACCGGTTTGCAAATCCAGAGATACAATATCTGCCGACAGTGGGTACTCACTGGATGAATTTACAAGACGTAGGCAATATCGCTGATCGCAGCTACGTGGAAACTTATGAGTCACCTGTGATGACATGGCAGGATTCGTTCCGCAACGGGAAGATTGCAGTTGACGCTGACGTCCCTCCCGGATCCCGCCTGACTCTTCAGGTCCGTTCGTCCCGGAGCACTACTACTATTGACTCAACTCCATGGTCTACGGTTGATGGGGGTGTATTTGATCTGGCTGCCGACGATCGGGTGCTTCAGTACAAAATTCTTTTTGAATCAGCGAACGGCGACCGTTTCCCGATACTGAATAGCGTGAGCGTGTCTCTCCCCTCACCATAAGGGGATTGCCATTTTCTCTCAGTACAGGAACGCTTCTCCTGCGGGGTAACATGGTTGCAGCATTAAGTCCATGTCCTCCCAGAGTTACTTCTGAATCTTGTGAGATGGGCTACTCAGAGGGAATTACGACCCAAACCCTCAACATTATAGCCATGTTCCGACCAACTGGAGTGGTTGTCATAGCCTGCCATCACCGAGCTGTCTGTAAGCGGAATACAGGCCTCGAAATTGCTGTTGTCCAGAAACTCGCGGGCACGATCAGGATTCCCCATTAGTGGAATCAGCCAACGCTGATTGCTCATGAAAACCGCATACTCCGTGGCATAGAGCTCAATTCCGTCCACTCCTGCCTCCACCAGTCCAATAGCACGCCTGAGTGCCGCCGGATGATAGCGCCCGCTGGCACCAACCCCACCGATAACGGGGATCCCATATTCCTTACCTAAAGCAATATATGGAGATACATCGTGGCTCCCGCGACCTCCGCGGTCCTCCAGCGGGTTCAACTGGAGCTTGTCCACCAACCCTTCCGCCAACCACTGTTCCACATCCAGCCCCTGGGCAAGATTATAGAACAAGCCGGCAGAGGGAATACGCACCGCAACGGGTATTCTCCGCCCCTGTTCCTCCTCAATCCCGGCCAAACCTTCCCTCAACATCCGCAATACTTCTGTAAAATGATCCGCCCTCCACCGGATCCAGTCTTCATAAAGAGCTCCATCACCAGCATCAATCTTCAGGGGGTCGATTCCGGTTTCCTCCTTGTAAGCCGCGACCATCTCCGGATTGTAAAGAAGCATGGGAACCTGCCTTGTAGCCCCGACAACAATACCGTCAAGCCCGAGTTCCGCGGTTTCCAGTAGAATCTCCACACGTTCCCGCCGGACTTCTTCAAAAAAATAGGAAACCTCTCCCCTGTCCGCTGCATCAGCATTCTTCCTCCATCGACGCCATTCCGGATGGGCCAGAAACCACTCTGATGTAAAAAGACCTCCATGGGCACCGGGACCATAGTGGCGATTCATGGCAAGCCACGACCAGATCTGAACATCCATGCCCTCCCTGCTGTCCAGTACAGTGCGCAATGGACAGGCCAAATTGTTGATAAAAAGGGTGCGCCCCAGATAGAACATCGCCCGGGGGTTGGATTTCAGCGCCTCCTCCAGAGGAACCACCGGGAAAAGATTCCTATCGGGCAGGCTGGTGTGGTATTCCAGCCAGGAACGACCAATCGACCAGTCGAGCACGCTCAGTCCGAGTTCCCTCTGGCCTCCTGCCAGCATAGCAAACTGATCATCATGTACCCGGATTGGCACATGCAGAATATCCGGCCAATCGGTCACGCCATAAAGCGGTACCGGAGGGTTCATGGTTTCCTTTCGAAATAACTCCACCGAGTCCGCCTGAACCGGAATCAGCTTCAAACGGGCAAGCCCGGTATTGGCTTTAAGGTCATTGGACGCCGAATGCAATTCGAAGGGGAACAGATGTAAGGCCGCATCCGTAAGATCCCCCGCTGTGACAAAGACCAAGCCCCTTTCTCCGGTAACAGGCCGGGCCCACTCCTCACCTTCGAGTTTTATCAGACATCCATCACGATAGGATTCCGCAAAAATCGCGTACATGCCCACCACCCCCAAGTTTAGTTCCAATGCCTCTCCCTGCCCCGGTTCCACCACCGGATAAGCTAGCTTGGCACCTGTATCCGTCTGCTTAAGTAGCCACTTCCCGGCTCCGGAAGGTCCCACCCTGCTCCGCATTACTTCAGTGAAATCAGATACCTCCATGACCGGCCGGGAAGGATCCCTGCGCAAGGTCCAGGGAGACGGGGTGGCAATTGAAATGTCCATCTCATCGGCGGCCAAACGATGGTACGATAATGCCGGGCCTTCCTCCCATACTTTGCCCCCGAGGGATGGAAGAAACGCAATACGATAGCTTCCGGGAGGCCATTCCGATGCCCCGCCAACGCTTACCGATTGCCACGACTCACTCTGTTCCAGAACCACTGACTCCTCCCACAATACAACACCGCCCTCCTCCTCCGCCACCAGGTAGCCCTCCAAAGTATCGACTGGTGCACCGGGGTTAAGACGAGCCTGTATGACAACATTGTCCTGGTTATCGAGTACCGCACGCGCGAGACGCAAACCCACCGCCGGCTCCACTCCAAAGCGTGGATTATACGGGACCCATGCTTCATCACCCGGTTGCAAAACCCCCGGCCCTGAAAGCATAGGCCTGCCATTACGCCAATCCGTGGATTTCTCCGCAAGCCCCTGATGGTAGGTTCCATTATAAAGCGATGCGCCAGTACGCTTGTCCGTCACTGCAATATTCAATTGATAACCCTTGCGCAACACGATCCCAGCCTTGAACCGATACTGTGGGACATCCAGCATAGGCCCCAATTCAAAGTGAGCCGCATTCCCGCGAATGACCTCAGCCGAAAACACCTGTTGCCGACCTGAAGGAGTTCCCATCTCCACCTCCACCTCCACAATGCCTTGGGCTACGGTGTTCTCAAATGTGAGGACATTCTGCCGGCCGGGGTAGAATTCCAGGGATTGCTCCCCGGAAACCAGATTCACCCCGTTAAATTGAACCCATAAGCCATTGACAAGCTTGTCACTGCTTGAACTCCCTCCAGATGCATGAATAGCTGATGTTAACATAATAACATGTTGTAGAATGATTATGACTTTCAGCAGTTTGCCTGTTTTACCCAATCCTGCTTCGCTTCTAAATAATAGACTCATTTATATACTAAATGGCAGAAGGCTGACTTCGGAAATAGCCGACTGCTGGTAAATTATATTTCCCTCCTTTCAATTCAGTCCGATTCCGTGTTAAACTTATCCACCTTCAGACCGGAATCTTTCCACTTCCTTTCAAGTTCCCGGCTGGGTTCCGGAGTCTCCTGCCCTCCGCTCTGTGGTCTTTGAAAATGCCAATAGCATTGTCCCTGATGATTGTGGGCGTGTTTTATTGTGAATCCGCTGGCAGCCATGACAGGACCGATCCAACCGATGCAGTGGTCACAGTAGTCTCCGGAGAACTCCAGTTTATTGTCCAACAGGAACCCCCTGGACGGGCAGCGAACCATTTCGATATTAAAACTCTCGCCCTCCCGCCAGGCTTTGTAACCGCCCTCCGGGGCTTCATCCTCCAGCGTATGCCCCCAGTACTCCTCCATACCGGCAAAGCCTTTTTCTTTAATGAGCCGGGCGGCATGACTTTGGCTGTCCCGGGCGATGGCCTGCTCCCAATATTCCCATAGCAACGCATCTCCTCCTTTCTGGTGGAGCCAGGCGAATGTCCAGTCGTAGTGACCGCAGAAATCATAGCAACCGATCATGTCACCTCCTTGATCTGATTGTCCACTGCCGGTTTAACACCCGGCGCGTAGAAGTGTTGTCTGCAACTCCCCGCCCCACCGACAACCCTGACCTTGATATCAGCAGGTTCACCAATCTCTTGGCTGACATGGTAGCAATGACGGCAGTACGCCTTGTTGATCCGGCGGTCCCCTTTACGCAGGTGGGCGATAGCCGGGCATGTTTTCACCGTAAGAACCAGCTCATCCCGCTTTAGCTCTGTCGCAATCTCCGCACCCGGTTCGGCCTGAAAGAAGTCCTTCCAGTAATCCCGAACCGCAGGCAGGCCCCCTTCCGCCCATATCCTGGCTACCGGCCGATAGTACTCACGTCCCAAGTCCTCCCAATAC